>NZ_JBHUGY010000040.1:0-69591 GCF_042682105.1 Mesorhizobium calcicola | reverse complement strand
GGCTGATCAGCCAGAGCCCGAGCAGGCTAGGACGGCCGTGACCGTGGCCCACCACGGGCCGGCGAGAAACAGCGGCCACTCCCGGTAGACGGACCGGAAAGGATCTCGGCCGAGGATCGAGCGCGACTGAGGCAGCCGACACATCGCCTGCTGGCGGCGCGAAACAACGAAGACGCGGCACGCGCACGGTGGCGCCATTGGTGCCGGCGACGATGGTACCGCCAGCATCGCCCGATCAGCCAGTGCCGCCGGCAGGGCGGCGCGAGCATCCAGCGCTTCCGGCAAACAGTGGCGGAGACGTACGGATCGCCAGCCATTGCCAGAAGCTTGCGCATCCGGCCATGCGTTCGACACACGGGCAGGTCCGTGGGGTGGCGGCCTCGGCCGAGGAAAGTCATGTTGGGTTCGTAGACTCGAAGAGCCGGGCGATGCGGAACCCCGCGGTGCGACCGAAAAAAGGATGTTTGTAGCCTCAGCCGGTCTTGGGCGTCGGCAGGCCAAAGCCGACCGAGACGGGGTGGACTTTCCACCGGAACTTCAAAAGCCGGCGATGAACGGGCCGCGCCTTGGCGATCGGCCGCCTGACTTCGGAAGCTATGCAGCGAGGCCCTCGTGGCTTCGAGCGGTCGGTCCACACTTCGGGACCCAGATGGCATCGGCATCCGCGGGGTCGCGGAGGCGATGATGTCGCTCAGGCCAACCCGTAGGGCGCCGGTGCTGGGTAGCTGGCGTCGCCTAGGACCTCCATGACCGCGCGTAACGCGCTGGCCGCGCACCGACGCCCGCATCTTGCCGATCAGTCGTACATTCCCTTTTGTCTCCCATTCAAGGGTTCTGCGACAGAGTATGCAGATCGCCAGTAATGCAGATAGCGCCCTTCCAAGGCAATCCAACTGGCGCCATTCACCTCGATCACCTGGCCGTGATGTAGCCGCTCAGAAGATCGGAAAGAGAGGACACAGGTAGGCGCGGGCACGCAACCTGCGCGGTGCTGCACGATGCGCCCCTTGCGGAATGGTCGCGACCATGGCCCTGATCTGCTCGTCGCTGAGCGAATCAAAGCGCTCGTGGAACGGCGTCAGGATTGTGCCGGGCGCCACCGCGTGACGCGGACTTGCGCGAAGCCGATCAGTTTTTTCCTGGCCATGCCGCGCGTCACATTGGAGTGACGAAGGCCGTTGGCCGAGCCGTAAAGGAGCCCAGCACCGACCGCAGACGGCGCCATTAGCGCGCGGCGATCGACGAGGTGTGTGTGCACAAAGGAAACCGCCCTAGTTTCTTTCGTCTTCAGCCACGGGATGGCCTTGCCGCGAGGCGGTCAGCACCGAAACGCGCAATTGAGGTCCATCACAAGCCTCGTAATGCGCCTCGGTCTGCTCGAGCATAGGGGCACGCGGCCACAAGGCAAGTGCCGCACTGGCATGGTTTGACCAGCCCATCGAGGCGCCGAAATGCTGCGCGCTGGTCCTCGACGACGCGTTCCGACGTCGGCGGGGACGGAAAAATCGCCCTGGAGACGTAGGAACACCTCGCCGGCCGCTGTCGCGAATGGTCTTGGCGAGTTTCATCGGCGGCCCCTCGCGGCTCCGATTGTATAATGCAGCGCCACCTGGATTTCCCTTCTGCGCGGCGTAGGCCAGCGCGAGTGCGCGCCGATGCCAGGTCGAGGCGCCGAAGTGACCCAGCACACGCCTTGCCGGCGAGATCGGGGATGCTGAGCGGTATTGGTGGCTGGCACCTGTTGTTCCTCCGGGGTTTCCAACGCCATCGGCCCGCTGCGCGCCGTCCGCGACATTGGTCTCGGCCTCGTCGAACGGATGCCGCGGTTGAAGGAGTTCTTCATCCGCCAGGCATCGGGACTGTCCGCCGGCACGCCAAGACTGTTGAAAGGCGAGGCGATCTGACGCCGATGTGCCAGGATGTGTTGAGATTCAGGTCAGGCCGAGCCTCATCTGAACGTCAGCACACTTAATTGACTTCGAAACCCAGCTTCTGCCGCAGCCGCAATATCCTCTGGTCGGAGATCTCAAGGCGTTTCTCGCCGCCTTGCGCGACGCGGTTGACCATCTGCAGCAGATCGTTTCGTTCGGCCACATCGAGCCGTTCGCGCAGGAACGGCGCCAGCTTGTCGATGACAACTGTGGTGTCGTCGATCTGTGACGCGGCCCATTTGGCGTAGATCACCGCCTCGTCGGTCTTCTTCTTGTCGGCGATCTCGGAGATCACCGTGCGAATGACGGCTTCGCGCTGCGGCAGCACGGGCCCGTTCTCGGAAACGATTGATGTAATCAGCGTCGCGGCCGCCACCACCGGATCGTCGATTGCCGTCAACGGCGACAGGGCCGCCTGCTTGCGCAGCTTCTTGCGGCGCACGGAGCCCTGGACCCGACCGATGACATCGGCGACCTCGCGCGCCGCCTCGTTCATGGCCTTCATCCGGTACCACCAGAACGCCGCCGCGCCTAACACGCCAAGGATAGCAATCAAGAACGGCATGCCGACATCCCCCAAAACCCCGGCGACGATAGGAGAACTCTCGCGTTGCTTCAACACGCAAAAGTTGCGCGCGAAATGAAACCGGACATTCGCTCAACCGAACGCCCTGGTTTCCAGATGGCCGCAACGCATGGCAGGGATCTATGACCCCGGTATGTCGTAGATGGCGCGGACCTCGACAGTGCCGATTTCGGCCAGCGGAATACCGGCGGCGATGTCCAGCGCCTCGTCGAGATCCTTTGCCTCGACCATGACGAAGCCGAGCAACTGCTCCTTGGTCTCAGTGAAGGGCCCGTCGGTGACCAGCCGCTTGCCCTGGCGCCGGCGCACGGTTTTGGCGGACGTCACCGATTGCAGCGCCTCGGCGACGATCAGCAGGCCTTTCTCCTCGAGCGATCGGTCATAGGCCAGCGAATCGGCGTTGAGCTTGGCCGATCCCGCCGGGGTCAGCGCGTGAAGATCCTTTTCCTCACCATAGACCAGGCAAACATATTTCATTTCCAACTCCCCTGCTGTGTCCAGGCGACGAGCGTGTCGGCCCGGCCTTCGCCCGCCGCCGCATGGTCGAGAACGCACACCGCAATCCCGATCACGGCGACCGCCGCCAGAAACCGGCCGAACGCCGGCGCGGGCTGGTACATCCAGTCCGCTTCCTGTCCGCCGGCTCCGCGGCCGGCTTTCTTCCAATGCGCACAAAACAGCATATCCATGTGATCCTCCATCCGGCCATCACTTGCGTGGCCGCCCCCAGGACGGGCGAGGCGGATCAAAGTCGACATTTTTGCACGCGCATTTTTCAAAAAGAATCGAAGCCACTTCCGTCGACACCGTGCAGTGGTCCAAAGAGCCCAGTGGCCTTCGCGTCCGCGCGCGCTATAGTTTGAGCGGACGCTTGGCCCAGCCCCGATCACAAGCCCGGCAACCCGCCACGACAAACCAAGGAGGAATTCATGGACCGCACCGCAGACGCCGTCTGGAAAGGCAATCTGAAAGAGGGCAACGGCACGCTCGACACGCAGAGCGGGGCCCTGAAGGGCACGCCCTATTCGTTCAAGGCGCGCTTCGAGGACGAGAGCGGCAAATCCGGCACCAATCCGGAAGAGCTGATCGCCGCGGCGCACGCCGGCTGCTACGCCATGCAGTTCTCGCATTTCCTGGCCGAAAACGGCACGCCCGCCACCGAACTCGACGCCAAGGCGGTGGTCACGCTGGTTCCCGGCACCGGCATCACCGGCAGCGCCCTCACGGTGGTCGGCAAGGTGCCGGGCATCGACGCGGCCAAGTTTGGGGAACTGGCCGAAAAGGCCAAGGCCGAATGCCCGGTCTCCAAGGCGCTCGGCGCCATCAAAGTGTCGCTCGACGCCAGGCTTGGGTGAACAATATCACAGAACCTGCAAACGTTTGCGCTGCCCCTCACCTGCCTGCCGGCATCCTCTCCCCGTACAGTGACGGGGAGAGGGGCGGTCTCATCGACGGTTTCGCCAATCGCCAGCCTTGCAGGAAGGGTGCCGAGGTCGCGGCCAGCCTTTTTCTCCCCGTCCCTATACGGGGAGAAATGCCCGGCAGGGCAATGAGGGGCGGCGCCCAACGTCGACAATGATCGTCTGAAACTGACTCTCGGTCAGCCGCCTTCGCCGCTCAGCGCCTCGATGCGGGCGCGCAGCCTCGCGACCTCTTCCTCAAGGGCGTTGATGCGCTCCTCGAGACCGGAGGCCGAAGAGGCGGCCGACGGGGCCTGGTGCATGACGACGGCCGCGATCTGCGGCGCCCCGCTCAGCAGGTGGACAAAACGCTCCTCGCGCTGGCCGGGTCCGCGCTCGATCAGCATCACCAGCGGCGGCCTGCGGCCGATCAGCAGGTCGAGATCGGTGCGCAGTGCGTCGATCGACGAAAACCGCGCCATGCGCTCGGCGCGCGCCAGCAATTCATGCGCCGTCTGCGCGCCGCGCAACAGCATCAGGCCGATCAGCGCGATCTGCGTCGAGGTCAGCGAGAAACGCTGCGCCACCAGATGCTCGTAGCGCTCGACGCGCGAGGCGAAGACCTGCCGCACTAGGCCCTTCTGCTCGAGCTGGCTCAGCGCCCGCCTGACCTCGACAAGCTCGACCGCCATCACCGGCTCGCGCGCCGTCTTCTGGTTGGCGGCGGCATGCGCGCCGTTCAGCGTCAGCGGATAGACATCCGGCGTCAGTTCCTTCTTCTCGATCAGGCAGCCGAGCACACGGGCTTCGACGGGGGAGAGAATGGGAAGGTCGGTATCTGTCATAGGGTCGCTATCCTTCTGAGGCCGGCGGGACAGCACCCCCCTCTGTCCTGCCGGACATCTCCCCCGCAAGGGGGGAGATTGGACGTCATCCCGGCTTTCGCTAGTGGCCACTGTAGCAGTAGTGAGCGGAGCGCTGAAGCTGCCAATCTCCCCCCTTGCGGGGGAGATGTCCGGCAGGACAGAGGGGGGTGGGAAGGATCGCTGCGGATGAGGCGATCTGCCCACCGAAATTACACCCGCCGCTCCACCATCATCTTCTTGATCTCGGCAATCGCCTTGGCCGGGTTGAGACCCTTGGGGCAGGTCTGCGCGCAGTTCATGATCGTGTGGCAGCGATAAAGCCGGAACGGGTCTTCGAGATTGTCGAGCCGTTCGCCCTTGGCCTCGTCGCGGGAATCGATCAGCCAGCGATAGGCCTGCAGCAGCGTTGCCGGGCCGAGATAGCGGTCGCCGTTCCACCAGTAGCTCGGGCACGAGGTCGAGCAGCAGGCGCACAGGATGCACTCGTAGAGGCCATCCAGCTTCTCGCGCTCCTCATGGCTCTGCAGCCATTCCTTGGCCGGCTCCGGCGACACCGTCTTCAGCCACGGCTGGATCGAGGCATGCTGGGCATAGAAATTGGTGAGGTCGGGCACCAGATCCTTGACCACCTGCATATGCGGCAGCGGGTAGACCTTGACGGCGCCGGAAATGTCGTCGCAGCCCTTGGTGCAGGCGAGCGTGTTGGAGCCGTCGATGTTCATGGCGCAGGAGCCGCAAATACCCTCGCGGCAGGAGCGGCGCAAGGTCAGCGTCGGGTCGATCTTGTTCTTGATCCAAAGCAGCGCGTCGAGCACCATCGGCCCGCAATCGTCCATATCCACGAAATAGCTGTCGATGCGCGGGTTCTCGTCATCGTCCGGCGACCAGCGGTAGATGCGGTATTCCCTGAGATTGGTCGCGCCTTCCGGCTTCGGCCAGGTCTTGCCCTGCTGGACCTTCGAGTTCTTGGGGAGCGTAAGTTCGACCATTGGCGTGCCTCTGAACGTGACCTTTTAATCGGCTTCTGGGTGCCAAATCAAGGCACTATCTGGCATCGAACACATGCCACCGGTGTGCACCCTGGCATTAATGCGGCTCAGCCTCGGACGCCGCGGCCGTCCGTGCCGGTTTCAGGTGCCAGAATGATCTGACGAGCACATCCTCGGCATGGATCACGTCATCGAACTGGCCCTGTCCAAGTACCTGGACCAGCGTCGGTCGATCCCCAAGCAGCGAAACGCCAAGGGCAGCCTGGTCATTCGGGAGCGGCACGCCTAGAGCACGTCCCGCGATCAATGAATCGATTGTGATGTGACGTCGGGCTTCGCGGGTGATTCAACATCCACTTTGATGAGGTGGATGATGGGAAGAGCACTGAGCGACGATCTTCGATCGCGGGTCTTGAAGGCTTCGGACGCGGGCATGTCTGCCCGGCAGGCGGCGGCGCGGTTCGGCGTCGGCATATCGAGTGCAATCCGGTGGATCGCACGGGCGAAGATCGGCGAGCGGACGCCGCGGCCGCAAGGCCGTCGACGCGCGTCCAGCCTCGATGCGCATAAAGCCTTCATCGTGGGGTTGATCGATGAGCGCAAGGACATCACGCTGAACGAGATGGTAGAGCGGCTGGCGGTCGAGCGATCGGCTCGGATCAGTCGCAGCGCCTTAAGCGCCTGGCTTGGCCGGCACGGCTGGACGTTCAAAAAAAGTCCGCACATGCACTGGAGCAGGATCGTCCCGACATCCTGAAGCGCCGTCGTGCGTGGTTCGACGGCCAACTCGATCTCGATCCGGCAAAGCTGGTGTTCATCGATGAAACTGGACTATCGACCAAGATGGCCCGGCTGCGGGGCCGTGCGCCATGCGGTGAGCGTTGCCGGGCGGGCGTGCCGCACGGCCATTGGAAAACCACCACCTTCACCGGCGCACTGCGGCTGACGGGCATGACCGCCCCGTTCGTCTATGACGGCGCCATGAACGGCAACGTATTCCTGGCCTATGTCGAGCAGGTGCTGGTCCCGACCCTGTCGGAGGGCGACATCGTCGTGATGGACAACCTTCCCGCCCACAAGGCCGCCGGCGTTCGCGATGCAATCGAGACGACCGGCGCGAGGCTCATGTTCCTGCCGCCCTACAGCCCCGACTTCAATCCGATCGAAAACGCCTTCTCAAAACTCAAGGCTCTTATGCGGGCCAAAGCCGAGAGGACAATCACAGCCCTGTGGACCGCCGTCGGATCGCTCGTCGACCTCTTCACCCCAGCCGAATGCCAGAACTACTTCAAGGCCGCAGGTTATGACCCAGATTAAACCGGACGTGCTCTAGCGCCTCCAGAATGGAGGGAAATATGTCAATCGTGCCCGAAAGCCCGGTATACGCCTTGGAGGGAATGCCGTCGCCCGACAGGGAGAAAAAATTGCGCCGTTCAAACTTGTTCAGGCGATCCGTCACCGTGCTCGGCGCGCTGAGGTGGTCACTTTGCAACGCCAGAACGGTATTCCTCATCAGACCTTCGGCCTCGGCTTTATGGATGAAGTCTGCGACCAGCATGTTGGTGCATTTCACGGCATGGAGAATATTGGGGGCTCGTGGAGAAAGTCCTGTCTTGCCGATACATTTGTCAGTCAGGTACCATCCGGCGCATGCCCACCACTGACGACGATCGTCAGCGAGACCGGTTTGCCGTCTCGATGCGCGCGCCGCAAAACGTCGAAGCTCATGTCCAGAACCTGGGCGTCATCAGCGCCAAAAGAGCTGCCACGCCCACCGACGGCGGCCACCACTTCGGATCCCCCAGAAAGCGATGAATAGCCATGGGTGGAATAGAATTCTCCCTGACCGGTGAAGCCGAGCGGCCAACCGGAAATGAAGTTCTGCTGATAGCCTCGCGCCTTCAGAACATCGCCCAAGCAGGTCAGGCCTGGCAGGAATTGCGAATTCTCCTCCATGTACTGGCGCGTTGTGAAATACGTTATTAGCAGCGGCGTTCCACAGTTGGCGGCGACCATTCCGGAGATGGAGTTGTTGGTGTAGGCAAGTTGCACCATGTTGGTCGCCGAAACGCCACGCCTGTCGAATTCGCGCAGCGGGCCCATGACGTCGCCGAACTCCGCCTCGTAGATGTAGGCGCGCTCGGCACTCTCGATGAAAATATGAATGAGGTTCCTTGGCGCGACGGCCTTCGACGCTGTTCCAGCCGGTTTTGTCAAAGAGGTGATATCGACGAACCGCTTGGACAGCAAATCGTGCAGCGGGTTGAGATGGATCGCTGCCGCGATCGGGCGCGTCAGCATCGGGTTTGCCGCCAGGAAGAACGCCATCAAGGCAACGTCCAATCTTCGTGTCAGCGTGCCGCGCGCCTTCAGTGCGCCAAGGCCGAGAAGAACGATCAAAATGACCAGTATCGTGCTTCCCGTATTCACCAGACATTCAAGAACGACACCGGGCGTGAGAACTCCGGCACCGACATGCATGACCATCGCGCCCCAATCGAAATAGCCAAAAACACTTTCGACGTAGACATAGAAAAGGAAGAGAAAACAAGGAATAAGCGACAAATAGGCGCTGAACCACCTGCCTGTTGGCTGATCCGTCCTGGTCCCTTGGAGGCGATCCAGCAAGAGAAGCGCGCACAGAGCGCCCAGGCCAAGGACCACCAGCAGCCTTTTCTCCTGAAGATAAACCAGCGACACGAGCCAGGTGAGCGACCCCACTGTCGCGACGCTGACCAATGATCCAATTGGCCAGCAACGAATAGCAGGAAATCCGCGCATACCTCGCACTCGATCGACGATTTCCGAAGTGGATATCGAGAATCACTTAAAGCTATACTAAGGCAATGCTGGAGATCGCAAATATCCAATGGCTAATTACTTTCGAGATCGCTAATATATGTTGCTCAAAAGTGACCTCGGTTTTGGGCGAACGGCGTGCATGAGCGGTTCGACGTTTCCGTGAAACGGTGAACCGCTCTAAGCGCATTGTTCGGTGAAGGATGGACGGCCTCGTACTTCAGGCGAGCGCCGAAATTCTCGATCCGTCGGCCAACCGGTCGATCTGTGCAAGATCGACAGCGCCAGCCATATCGCAGAGGTCATCGAAAAGGGCGATAGAGACCGCGCGCCTTCCGGCTTCGGTCAGGTTTTGCCTTGCTGGATCTTCGAGTTCTTGGGGAGCGTCAGTTCGACCGTTACCTGCGGTCCTTTCGGATGACGAGCTTCAGCCCGGACCAGATTTCATTGACGGCGGCGACTTTCACATCGACCAGGTCGCGCTTCAGCGCCTCGGCGCGAACAACGCCCTCGGTGACATCGGTCGGCACCTTCGATGCCTTCTTCGGCCAGGACACCCAGACCATGCCGTCGCGCTTGATCGCCGCCTCGACATCGCCGAGGCGGTCCTCGATCTCGGCACGCTGCCGGGTGAAGGCATGAACGGCATCGTATTTCTGGGTCGTTCCCGAAATCTCGGACCAATCGGCCAGCCGGTCGACTGAAGAGAAACGCGCCGCATCCATGAGATCGTCCAGGTCGTGGGGCAGCGCGATGAAGGCGGCGGTCATGCCGTCCTTCAGGCCGAGCTTGGCCGGAAGGGGCGTACCGGAATATCCTGCTGCCGCCGGCGCCATCGTCAATACACCCTGGCCTTGGGCGCGATCTTGGCGAGGCTGATGCCGCCGTCTTTTTCCGCCAGCAGCGGCTCGGTGTGCACAGGCCGATAGCTGAGCGTCACCTTGCCGTCCTCGCTGAGCCGCGCCAGCGTATGCTTGCGCCAGGCCGTGTCGTCGCGGGCGGAAAAGTCTTCCCGCGCATGCGCGCCACGGCTCTCCTTGCGCGCCTCGGCGCCGTAGACCGTGGTGATGGCATTGGCCATCAGGTTCTCCAGTTCCAGCGTCTCGACCAGATCCGAATTCCAGATCATCGAGCGGTCGAACACTTTGATATCTTTGAGCTCGGTCCAGATCTGCGAAATGCGCTTGCAGCCATTTTCCAGCGATTCCTGGGTGCGGAACACCGCCGCGTCTTCCTGCATCGCCTTCTGCATCTTTTCGCGCAACACCGCTGTCGGCGTCGAGCCGTTGGCATGGCGCAGCCGGTCGAAGCGATCCATGATCTTTTCGACCGAGGCTTCATTGGGGGCGGGGATCGCCGACTTGCGGTCGATGACCTGGCCGGCGCGGATCGCCGCCGCGCGGCCGAACACCACGAGATCGATCAGCGAGTTCGAACCCAGCCGGTTGGCGCCGTGCACCGAGGCGCAGCCGGCTTCGCCGACCGCCATCAGTCCGGGCGACACCTTGTCCGGGCTCCTCGGCGTCGGATTGAGCACCTCGCCCCAGTAATTGGTCGGCACGCCGCCCATATTGTAGTGCACCGTCGGCAGCACCGGGATCGGCTCCTTGGTCAGGTCGACGCCGGCAAAGATCTTTGCCGATTCCGAAATGCCGGGCAGCCGCTCATGCAGAACGGCCGGATCGAGATGGTCGAGGTGCAGGAAGATGTGGTCCTTCTTCTTGCCGACGCCGCGCCCTTCGCGGATTTCCAGCGTCATGCAGCGCGAGACGACGTCGCGCGAGGCAAGGTCCTTGGCCGACGGCGCGTAGCGCTCCATGAAGCGCTCGCCCTCGGAGTTGACGAGATAGCCGCCCTCGCCGCGCGCGCCTTCGGTGATCAGGCAGCCGGCGCCGTAGATGCCGGTCGGGTGGAACTGCACGAACTCCATGTCCTGGAGTGGGAATCCCGCTCGCGCGGCCATGCCGCCGCCGTCGCCGGTGCAGGTGTGCGCCGAGGTGGCCGAGAAATAGGCGCGGCCGTAGCCGCCGGTCGCCAGCACCACCATCTTGGCCGAGAAGCGGTGGATGGTGCCGTCGTCGAGGTTCCAGGCGACGACGCCGGTGCAGGTGCCATCCGGCTCCATGATCAGGTCAAGGGCGAAATACTCGATGAAGAACTGCGCGTTGTTCTTCAGCGACTGGCCGTAGAGCGTGTGCAGGATGGCGTGGCCGGTTCGGTCGGCGGCAGCGCAGGTGCGCTGCACCGGCGGACCGTCGCCGTAGTTCATCATGTGGCCGCCGAACGGCCGCTGGTAGATCTTGCCCTCTTCGGTGCGCGAGAACGGCACGCCGTAATGTTCGAGCTCGTAGACCGCCGCCGGCGCTTCGCGCACCAGATATTCCATGGCGTCGACATCGCCCAGCCAGTCCGAGCCCTTGACGGTGTCGTACATGTGCCACTGCCAGGAATCGGGACCCATGTTGGACAGCGAGGCGGCAATGCCGCCTTGCGCCGCCACCGTGTGCGAGCGCGTCGGGAACACCTTGGTGATGCAGGCGGTGCGCAGGCCCTGTTCGGCCATGCCGAGCGTGGCGCGCAGGCCGGCGCCACCGGCGCCGACGACCACCACGTCGAATTTGTGATCGACATAGGTATAGGCGGAACCGGTGCCGGCTCCTTTTGCGTCCTTGGCCAACTCAGCCTCCGAATGCCAGCTTGAGCAGGGCGAAGATCGAGGCGACGCCGACCGCTATGGTGAAAAATGTATTGAGCGCGATCAGCGCCAGCTTCATGCCTTCGCCATGCACGTAATCCTCGATGATCACCTGCATGCCGAGCCGCATATGGATGAGCCCGGAGATGAGCACCAGGGCCAGCACCAGCGCCACGAACGGATTGGCAAGCGCTGCCCGCACGTCCGCATAGCCGGCGCCGTTGAGCGCGATCAGGAAACCGACGAAGAACAGCGTCAGCGGGATGTTGGCGATCGCGGTGAGGCGCTGGCGCCAGAAATGTCCGGTGCCCTCGCGGGCGGAACCCAGGCCGCGGACTTTCGCCAGCGGCGTGCGCATATCGGTCTTTCCGGTGCTCATGATCAGGCTCCCCGCGCCATGTAGCCGGCGATCCAGATCAGCAGCGTGAGCACGATCGAGCCGGCCAGCGTCGCCCAGGCGATCTTCGAGGCCGTGTGCTTCTCGAGACCGGCGCCGGTGTCCCACACCAGATGGCGTATGCCACCGAGCATGTGGTGCATCAGCGCCCAGGTGTAGCCGAACAGGATGAGGCGGCCGAGCCAGCTGCCGAAAGCCCAGTTGACCCAGTCGAACGTTGCCTGCGAGCTTGCCGCCGCCATCAGCCACAGCGCGACCAGCAGCGTGCCGAAATAAAGCGCGCCGCCGGTGATGCGATGGATGATCGACATCGTCATGGTGATCTGCGGCCGGTACACGGTCAGGTGCGGCGAAAGCGGCCGTTCACGTCTGACGAAATCGCGGGTGGCTGGTGATTTGCTCATGGCTCCCCCAGTTCGGCGTCTCCTGCCTCAGGTGGAAATGCGGCAATGCCGCTTCCGGTTGCGACTTCGGACAGCCGGTTTCTAATGCTCTTTTTGCACCGCGTCAAAGCCAGAAAACCGTTTCGAAAACGTAATTTAGTCTGAGCAAAGGGCAAGCGCGGGCTTCAATCGATTAGGGCTTATGGGCCGAAGCCGGCTCGATATCGCTGCGGTGCAACATGTGCATGGACTCATGCTTTTCGGCCTATCGCTTACAGGTCACCGGCGTCGACCCGGTCTTCATGACCAGCGCTTCGCGGCCATCGATCACAATCGCGTCATGCGCCTGCTCGTAACGGCTGTTCTGGTTGGCTGGCGAGGCCTGCAGATCCTCACTTGTGCCGTCGGAGCTAAGAACACGCACAGAGGTGCCGAGATTCTCGATGGTCATCCTGCCGCCATCCGCGCAATTGTAGGTCGCGGTGCGCGGCTGCGGCGCAGTCACGGCGCCGCCCACAGAGGCGGCGGGCGCCAGCGAGACCGACGTGGCGGCCCTGTTGCCGGCTCTCGAAGGATCGTTCTGCGGTACGCAGGCCAAGGCGACCAGAAGCGGCGACAGGGCAAGCGTCACCCGAAACGTCCGGCGTAACGCCATATGCTGTCCTCCCGCGCGGCAAGCTAGCCACGATGCTTTGCCAAGATCAAGGTTCCCGGCGTCACGCTTGGATCCGTCCCCACGCCAGCCGCGATGGTGCGGCCAAGCGTGGCCGAAAGATGGCCGCCGGGTTTTCCACCCAGTCGGATATTAACCATGTTTGCCGAGACATCGCCGCGAAGCGCGCTGCCCTCTTAACAAAGGTTAAGAAAAGGTTAATTTCTGATTCGAGGAGGCTTTCCTCTAAACAAGGAGGACGCCATGCGTTCGAACTCGGGAAGAATGCGCCTTGCGGCGCTCATAATGGCGGCCTCCGTCGTTGGCCTGGCAGCGCCAGCGGTCGCCGGCGCACGTCACCAGGACCGCGTCTACGCCGATTCGTTCGGCAATCTCGTCATCGACAGCGCCGCCGGCTACAAGCGCATCCTGGTCGGCGAAGGCAAATTGGCCAAGCAGCTGTCGGACTACACCAGCGCCGGCCAGCCCAAGGTGATCTACGAGAATGAATCCGACGAGATATCAGGCTCCGGCGATTGCTACCGGCCGCCGGTGTTCGTGAAGGGCCGCAGCTATATGTACGGTCTCTCCGACGGCGAGATGCCCGAGCTCAGCCCCTGCCGTTGATCCGGATCTAACCGGCGTTGGCTGCAACCGCCCGTTCGCCGGCCGGCCCGGCTGGGATACGCACGCAATCGCGCCCGGCATTCTTCGCCTGATAGAGTGCCTGGTCGGCGCGCCGCATCAGATCGGCAAAGTCTTCGCTTTGATGAAGTTCGGCGACGCCGAAGCTCGCCGTGCAGCGGTTGTCCGCCGGCAGTCCATCGATGGGAAGCGCGCCGAAAGCACTGCATGTCCCCTCGGCGAACAGCCGGGCGGCGGCAAGGTTGGTTCCCGGCAGGATGATGGCGAACTCCTCGCCGCCGATGCGGCCGGCGACATGATGGCCGGCGGCGGCCTGGCGCAGGAAGCCGGCGAAGGTCTCGATCACCCGGTCGCCGGACGCATGGCCGAAACTGTCGTTGACGCTCTTGAAATGGTCGAGGTCGGCGATGACCAGCGCGACCGGCACGCCTTGCCGCATCGCGCCAAGCACCGCCAGCTCCGCGTGGCGGGTGAAGCCGCCGCGGTTGAGCAGGCGCGAAAGCGTGTCCGTCTCCGACTTCGACGTCACCTCGGCGAGCACGTCGCGAACCAGGATGGCCAGCATCAGCAGCGCCAGCGCCAGGCCGAAGACGGTGCCGAGCGACTGCGACACCAGCGCGTAGCTGCTTTGCACATAGGCCTGCGGGTTAGCGCCCCAGCCGCCTAGCGCATGCGCGATGAACGGCTTTGAGGCAAACTGCAGGCCGCTGGCCGCCAGCACTGCCATCAGGATGCGGTCGAGCCGGGCGGGCCTTTGCCTCGACGACCAGACGATGGCCAGGCCGATGAACTGCATGACGGCATAGGGAAGCTGGTAGGCCATGATGCGGGCCAGCGACTGGCGCGGCAGGTCCTGCACGAAATACACTGCGACGGTGGTGGCGAGGAGGAAGAACAGCATTGGCGGCCAGGGCGGCGCCACGCCGTATTTGTGCGCAAGCCCGCCATTGAAGGCGATGGTGGCGCCAAGGAAGACCGCGAAGGCGGTAACGACCACCGGCCTGGCATTGTCGAAGGCGGGGATGCTGAATTCGATGGCGAAGTAGACCATGCCCAGGAGATAGCCGAACGCCAGCCAGCGCGGCGACGCGCGGCCGGTCTCATGAAACGCGACCGCCATGAAGGATGCCGCCAGCAGGCCGGCAACCGACACATTGATCAACAGGATGAAGTTGGCGCCGCTCATGTTCTTCCCGCACCCGCACCGACAGCTAAGCATCGAGCGGCGAAGAAGACGTTAACGCTTGGCTCGGCCAGGGAGGGTCAGCCCAACCTGAGCGGCTCCGGAACGAACACCGTTTCCGGCCGCTCGTAGGACAGGCGCACGCTGTCGCGGCCGTTCCTCTTGGCCTTGTAGAGCGCGTCGTCGGCACGGCGCATCAGCGGCTCCAGCGCCTCGTCGCCGCTGCGGGCCGCCACGCCGAAGCTGGCTGTAACCTTGGTGCCGGCAGGAAGCCCGTCGACATGGCCGGCCGAATAGACCGTGCGCACCGCCTCGGCGAACAGCCGCGCGGCGGCAAGATCGCTCAACGGCAGCAGCACGGCGAATTCCTCGCCGCCGATACGCCCGGCAACGCCGCGCGTGCCGGCGGCCAACCGAAGCTTGCTGGCGAAGTCGGCGATCACGCGGTCGCCCGCCGCATGCCCGTGCACGTCGTTGAGCGCCTTGAAATGATCGAGGTCGGCCAGCACCAGCGCGACCGGGAAGCGGGCCGTGGCGCAGTGCCGCAGCAGCAGCATGCCCC
Source organism: Mesorhizobium calcicola (assembly GCF_042682105.1). Lineage (NCBI taxonomy): Bacteria > Pseudomonadati > Pseudomonadota > Alphaproteobacteria > Hyphomicrobiales > Phyllobacteriaceae > Mesorhizobium > Mesorhizobium calcicola. The sequence goes on along the minus strand of NZ_JBHUGY010000040.1, from coordinate 54,503 downwards.
GTTCCTCGAAGCCGCGGCGGTTGAGAAGGCCCGAAAGCGGGTCGGTGTAGGTCTCGGTCTTCAGCGCTCTCATCACGTCAAGTGCCGCGGCGGAGAACAGGCAGAGCGCAATGAGCAGCGACAGCAATGCGTGCGACAGCAGCGCCGTCATCCAGTAGGACGAATCATAGAACCCGTCATAGCTGGTGAAAGGTCCGTGCGCGATGACGACGACCAGGGTGCGCACGAAGAAGTTCAGGCCCGACAGCAGCGACAGCACGAAGAGGATTTTTTCGGTCGGGCCGTTGCGGCGCACCGGCCGCAGTTCGGCGGCGACCAGAAGACTGAGCCCGCCGAAAGCGAAATTCATCGCCAGGATACGCCAGGTGAGATCCGGCGTGACGAACAGGAACCAGCACAGCGACGCCAGACCACCGCCGGCCAGCACGCCGATCCCGACATAGGGCACCTTGCGGCCATGGCGGTGGATGATGGCGCTGGACAGGCAGCAGCCGGCAACGCTGAAGCAGATGTTCGACGCCACCTTGGTCAGCGGCATGCCGATGGGCAAGGTGAAATACTGCAGCAGGAAGCCGCCCGCCGAGAGACTGTAGCTGATCGCCAGCACCGCCAGGTAAGGGCGATGGCGTTGATAGGACCATAGCACGAGGAAGGCCGCGCAGAGTGCCAGCGCGATCGTCGGATTGAGCAGCGCTATCAGCAGGCCGGTGTCCAAAGGACCGTGACTTCCCCTCGCTTACGTGAGGGAAGACCTTAGAGGGCAAGCCCAAACAAGCGGTTAAGCGAAAGCGGAATATGCCGCAGAGCGGATGAAAAAGACCCCGGAGCCGCGAAGCGGTCCGGGGCCTGGACATGCATACGAAGCCGGAGGCTCCGGTACTATTTCCATTCGCGGATGTCGACGAAGTGGCCGGCGATCGCCGCCGCCGCCGCCATTGCCGGCGACACCAGATGGGTGCGGCCCTTGAAGCCTTGCCGGCCCTCGAAATTGCGGTTCGAGGTCGAGGCGCAGCGTTCATGCGGCTTCAGCCGGTCGTCGTTCATGGCAAGGCACATCGAGCAGCCCGGTTCGCGCCAGTCGAAGCCGGCGGCGACGAAGATCTTGTCGAGGCCTTCGGCTTCCGCCTGTTCCTTGACCAGGCCGGAGCCCGGCACGATCATCGCATCGACACGCGGGCTGACCGTCTTGCCTTCGACCACCTTGGCGACGGCGCGCAGGTCCTCGATGCGGCCGTTGGTGCAGGAGCCGATGAAGACGCGATCGAGCGTGATATCGGTGATCCTGGTGCCCGGCGTCAGCCCCATATAGTCGAGCGCGCGCTGCTTGGAGGTGCGCTTGTTTTCATCGGTGATATCGTCCGGGTTCGGCACGATGCCTTGCACCGACACGACATCCTCGGGCGAGGAGCCCCAGGAGACGATCGGCGGCAGCTTGGCCGCGTCGAGCACGATCACCTTGTCGAAATGCGCGCCCTCGTCGGATTGCAGCGTCTTCCAGTATTCGAGTGCCGCATCCCAGGCCGCGCCCTTCGGCGCGCGCGGCTTGTCCTTGACATAGGCGAAGGTCGTCTCGTCGGCGGCGATCAGGCCGGCGCGCGCGCCGCCCTCGATCGACATGTTGCAGATCGTCATGCGGCCTTCCATCGACAGCGCACGGATCGCCTCGCCGGCATATTCGATGACATAACCGGTCCCGCCGGCGGTGCCGATCTCGCCGATGATGGCCAGGATGATGTCCTTGGCGGTGACGCCCTCCGGCAACTGGCCGTCGACACGCACCAGCATGTTCTTGGCCTTGCGTTGGATCAGCGTCTGCGTCGCCAGCACATGCTCGACCTCCGACGTGCCGATGCCGTGCGCCAGCGCGCCGAAGGCGCCGTGCGTCGAGGTATGGCTGTCACCGCAGACGATGGTCATGCCGGGCAAGGTAAAGCCCTGCTCCGGGCCGATGATGTGGACGATGCCCTGGCGGATATCGTTCTCGGAATAATATTCGACGCCGAAATCCTTGGCGTTCCTGGCCAGCGCCTCGACCTGGATGCGGCTTTCCTCGTTCTTGATGCCGAATTTGCGCTCGGGCGAGGTCGAGACATTGTGGTCGACCACGGCCAGCGTCTTTTCCGGATGCCGGACTTTTCTGCCGCTCAGGCGCAGGCCCTCGAAGGCCTGCGGGCTGGTCACTTCATGGACGAGGTGGCGGTCGATGTAGAGCAGGCAGGTCCCGTCGTCCTGGCGGTCGACGATGTGGTCGTCGAAAATCTTGTCGTAGAGGGTGCGCGGTGCGCTCATGTGCGTAAATCCGTCGATATGAGAATGAGAAGGGCAGATGCCCGACCTTCGGCCGGCGAAACGACCTGGACAGGTCGGCCTAGCTAAGTCGGCTGGTCAGTGCGCCCGACACGCGCGCGGAGAAGCGCGACGGCAGGCGTTTTCTGTCCTGCAGCACGAACCCCTTGTAGGCCGGATCGCCAAAAAGCTCTTCCATGGCGTGGCTCATATCAATGTTTTGGGTTTTCGGCAATTGCGGCGGTAATTTCACAGAACTTGGGTTCCTCGCCCTCACTTCTACACCTTCGGGGGAGAGGAAGGGCACCAAAGGTCGGCGAACTCGGGCCTTTCCTCTCCCCCGTCGATCGGGGGAGAGGTGTCGAGCGAAGCTCGACGGAGTGGGGGTCGACCTGGCTCGGCCATTTCAAGCGCCTCGCCCTGATCGAGGCTCCGTGGCGAGTTGTCAGCGGCAGCGCATTTGAGGGCCGGCTTCCCCCACTCCGTCGCTGCTTCGCAGCGCCACCTCTCCCCCTCCGGAGGGAGAGGAAAGGTGCCAAGGCCGGCGAACTCGCGGCTCACACAACCTCAAAAACAAAGGTCTTCACCAGCGCATCAGGCTCGGCGATCGCATAGCAGCGGAACCATGGGCTTTGCTCGACCGGCCGCCATGTCTTCGCCTGCTCCAATTCGTCGAACACGGCCTGAAACCCGCCGCTCGCAAAAACCTGGTCGCGCACGGTGAAGATGGCGTGCCCGCCTTTCCTGGTCATGCGAACCAGCTCATGCAGGGCCGATGCCGGCGCATGGCTGATGGTGAACACGCCGGTCGAGAAGAAGGCGCGGAAATGGCCGTCCGGCCACGGCAGCGGCCCGCCCAGCATCGCCTGTTTCAGCTCACTGTAGGCATTGCGGCTGCCGGCGATTTTCAGCATGTCGTCGGAGAGGTCGAGCCCGGCGATGTCGCGGTAGCCGAGCGCCTTCAGCGACGGCCCCGACAGACCGGTGCCGCAGCCGGCATCGAGCAATGGTCCGTCTCCCGCCGGCACATGGCGAGCCACCCAGGCGGTGATCAGGAACGGCAAGAGATAACCGAGCGACGCGGTCTCGCTGTCATAGGTCGCGGCCCATGCGGCATAGGCATCGGCCAGCGCTTCCGGCGTGTCGGCCGCGTAGACGGAATCCAGCGCCGCATTGGCTTTGTCGACGATCATAGGTCGTGCTTCTCCCAGCTCATGCATGTCGCCTAAAAGTGCGCGCGGTTTTGGGACAACGACATGCATGAACCCAGGATACCGCCGTCTTCGCCCAAACACTATTCCTCGTGCTGGCGGCGCAATCGCCGTTCCAGCCCCCGCAAGGCCAGGGACAGGCCGACTGTCAGGATGAGATAGATGTAGGCGACGATCGAATAGGTCTCGAAGAAGCGGAACGAGCCGGCGGCGTAGACCTTGCCCATCTGCGTGATGTCAGCGACGCCGAGCACCGAGACCAGCGAGGAATCCTTGACCAAAGCGACGAAATCATTGCCGAGCGGCGGCAGGATGGTGCGGATCGCCTGCGGAAACACGATCAGCCGGAAGCGCTGCGCGCGTGTCAGCCCGAGCGCCTTCGCCGCCTCGATCTGGCCTTTCTCGACGGCTTGGATGCCGGCGCGAAAGACCTCGGAGATGAAGGCGGAATAGCCGATGGTCAGCGCCATGATGGCGCGCCACAACAGCGACACGTCGCGCACCAGCAATTCGCCCACGAGGCCCGCATTCTGCAGCGGCGCGGTCAGTGCGTTCCAGCCCACGACGAAGGCCGGCGCGCCGACGAAGGCGATCCAGAACAACAGCACCAGGATCGGCACGCCGCGGATGATCTCGACATAGAAGCGGGCAATCTGGCGTAGCCAGCGCGAGCCCGACAGCCCCATCAGCGCGACGCCGAGGCCAATGGCCGAAGCCAGCACGAAGGCGATCACGGTGACGAAGACGGTGATGCCGATGCCCTTGGCGACGGTGGCGAAAACCTGGGCGTAGAGGTTGCTGGTGGCGACGAAGACGGCCACCGCGATCGCGATGGCCACGGCCACGACGAGCCACCAGGGGAAGTCGGATTTTGAGGACGATGCAGGCGTTGCCATCAGGCGTCACTTGCAAGGCAGATATTGCGAGGGCAGCGTCGTGCAGATTTCAGCGCGCCAGCATCACCCCACACCCGCGCCAAGACGAACTACTGCCCCATCTTGTAATCAAGGAACCATTTCTTGTTGAGCGCATCGAAAGTGCCATCGGCCTTGAGCGCCGCGATTGCCGCGTTGACCGGCTTCACCAGATCGGAACCTTTCGGGAAGATGAAGCCAAAGTCCTCGGTGCCGAGCGGCCCGCCGATCAGCTTCAGCTTGCCCTCGGAAGCATCGACATAGCCCTTGCCCGCGGTGCCGTCGGTCAACACGACATCGACGTCGCCGGACTTCAACGCCTGCACCGTCGCGCCGAAGGTCTCGAACAGTTTGATGCGCGGGTTCTGCTCGTTGCCGTCGAGCACGCTGTAGACGGCGGTGTAGAACGGCGTCGTGCCGGCCTGGGCGCCGATCAGCCCGTCCTTGAAGGCGCCGAAGGTCTTGGCGTCGGTGAAGCGGCTTTCGTCGCCGCGCACCAGCATGAACTGTTCCGAGCGCATATAGGGGTCGGAGAAATCCACCTTCTCCTTGCGGTCGTTCTTGATGGTGATGCCGGTCATGCCGATGTTGTACTGGTTGTCGGAAACCGCCTGGATCATCGCGTCCCAGGAGGTGTTCTGGTACTCGACGGCGAAGTTCAGCCGCTTGGCGATCTCATTCATCGCGTCATATTCCCAGCCGATCTGTTTTCCCGTCTTGGCGTCGATGAACTGCAGCGGCGGATAGGCGTTTTCGGTCACCACCACCACCTTCTTGCCGCCGAGATCGGGCAGCGCCTGCGCCAGGGCGGCAACCGGCGTAAGCATGAGGGCAAGCAGGCCGGCCAGCAGCAGTTTCGATTTGGTCATGACACACTCCCGGAAATTGAATGGCCCGGACAGGGGCCGGGCTTGCAGGAAAATCCGGCGCCGACTTTAGCTTTCCGCAAGCGCCATGCAAGACGGTCCGCTGCGTCAGCGCACGCGAAAAGGGATTCGGATGCCCTGAATTCAGGGATTTCGGGATGATCTGCTTATCTTGAGCCAGAGACCAACGCTTCCGCATCTGCCGACGCGTCTTCCGCTACAGCGTTGCGCAGACCGGCAACAAGATGGGTGAGCGTTGCGTGCAGCGCTTTCGCTGCACCAGGCTCGAGCGGCACGCTGCAGGCAAGTGCCGCAGACACATCCTTTGCGCGCGCACTCAGCGCCTGGCCCTTGGCCGTCGGCTCGACCAGCACGCGGCGCTCATCGGCGGCATCGCGGCGGCGGGTAATGAGGCCGCCTGCCTCCATCCGCTTGAGCAGCGGCGTCAGCGTCGCGGAATCAAGGCCCAGCGCCTCGCCAAGCGCGCCCACAGTGCTCGGCGCGTGCTCCCATAGTGCCAGCATGACCAGATATTGCGGATAGGTCAGGCCGAGCGGATCGAGCAACGGCCGATAGAGCTTGGTCATCAGTCCGCTCGCCGAATAGAGCGCAAAGCAGAGCTGCTGGTCGAGCTTCGGTATCCCGGCGAAATCCGCCGGGACGTCCAGGGGCGAAGGGGTCGTTCTGGTGGTCATGCTGCCTTTGCCGGAAGCGCCACTGCCGAAAGCGCCACGTCGATGTTGCCCTTGATGGCGTTGGAATAGGGGCAAACCTGGTGCGCTGCCGATACAAGCGCTTCCGCCGCCGCCTGAGCAAGACCTTTCGTCTCGGCCGCGAGCGAAACGCCAAGCAGAAAACCGCCCTGGCCATTGGGATGCAGGCTGACATTGGCCGTCACCGAGGCGTCCTGCAGCGGCAGTTTCTGCTTGCCGGCGATGTAGCGCATGGCGCTTTCGAAGCAGGCGGCATAGCCGGCGGCGAAAAGCTGCTCGGGGTTGGTGGCGCCACCCTTGCCGCCCAGTTCCTTCGGCATGGCAAGGTCGAGGCTGAGCAGGCCATCGCCGCTCCGGACATGGCCGGCGCGGCCGCCGACGGCCCGAGCTTGAGTGGAATACAATGCGGTCATCTCGTCTCTCCATTTACTTTGTGCACGATTGTTTAGTACACGATATAAATCGAGTCAACCGCAGATTTCCTGTCAGGGCATAAAACCCCAAAACGAAAAAAGGCGGCCGAAGCCGCCTTTTTACAATCATGCTTGTCTGAAAACCTTATTCGGCGGTAGCCGCTTCCGCGGCCTTGGCTGCCTCGGCGGCGGCCTGCTTCTCGGCGGCGTCCTGGGCGGCCTTCTCGGCGGCCAGAGCCTCGGCGGCTGCGACCTTCTCGGCCTCGATGCGGGCCTTTTCGGCGTTCAGCGCATCGCGCTCGTCATCGTTCAGCTTGCGGGCGCGCACGCCGGTGTTTTCCGAGATACGGGCCGACTTGCCGCGACGATCGCGCAGGTAGTAGAGCTTGGCGCGACGCACCTTGCCGCGACGAACGATCTCGACGCCTTCGACCATCGGCGAGTAGACCGGGAACACGCGCTCGACGCCTTCGCCGTAGGAGATCTTGCGGACGGTGAAATTTTCCTGGAAGCCGGAGCCGGCGCGGGCGATGACGACGCCCTCATAGGCCTGGACGCGGGTGCGGGTGCCTTCGGTCACGCGGACCTGGACGCGCACGGTGTCGCCGGGCTGGAATTCGGGAAGCTTGCGCTTGGCCTCGATCTTGGCGGCCTGCTCGGCCTCGAGTTGACGGAGAATATCCATCTCAAAAATCCACTTCTTGTTCTTCCGACAGCCAGAGCGTCCGACACTCGCCTTGCAGTTCCATTGACCGCTCGGCTATGCCCTTTGTCGAAGACATCGGTGTCCAAGACATCGGGCAGGGGCGACTACACCGTCATTGTTGACGGGTCCGGCAGAGTTTTTCTTGCCGGTACGGGCGGGCACATACAGCTATTTCAGCGCTTTGTCACGTCTGTGTCGGAGTCTTTTTTGCCCGCATGGCACCATCATAACCTTCCGGTGCCGGGTTGCGTCCGTATGCCAAGCTTCCTAAGCCGGGCGAAGCACAGTTTTACGCGGCGGCATTCCATGTCCATCTTCGACGCCATCCTGCTTTTCCTCGCCGGTTTTCTGTCAGGCGCCGCCAATGCGGTCGCCGGTGGCGGCACCTTCATCACCTTCGGCGCCATGACATTGGTCGGCCTGCCGCCGATCGTCGCCAACGCCACCTCCTCGGTGACGCAGCTTCCAGGCTACATCACCTCGACGCTTGCCTACTCAGCCGACATCAGGCATTTCTGGCGCGCAGCGCTGCTGCTCTGTCTGATTTCCGCCGTCGGCGCGCTGGCCGGTGCGCTGATCCTGCTGGCGCTCGACAATCCGTCCTTTCGCGTCCTGGTGCCGTGGCTGCTGTTGGCCGCGACCGCACTGTTCGCCGCCGGGCCGTGGCTGAAGCCGGCGCCAAAACCCGGGCATGAAGCGTCGGTGGGTTCGCTGGCCGGTTCGCTGGCGCAGTTTCTCACCGCCACCTATGGCGGCTTCTTCGGCGCCGGCATGGGCGTGATGATGCTGGCGACGCTCGGCCTGACGCAAGCCGGCGACTATCACCGGCTGAACGCGCTGAAGAACATGCTGGCCGTGGTCATCGCCGCAGTCGCGATCGTCGTCTTCGTCTCGGGCGGCGTCGTCGCCTGGCCGCAGGCGATCATCATGATCCCGGGCGGTGCGCTGGGCGGCTATGCCGGTGTCTGGATCGCCAAGCGCGTGCCGCAGAACGCGGTACGCGGCTTCGTCGTCGCGGTCGGCCTGTTTCTCGCCTTCTACTACTTCAGCAAGGGGTGAGCGCCGAGCAAATCCGGCCGCCGCTCCTTCGTCAGCGCCTCGGACTGAGCCCGCCGCCATGCGGCGATCTTCTTGTGATTGCCGGAAATCAGCACCTCGGGAATCTCGCGCCCTTCGAATTCCTGTGGCCGCGTGTAGTGCGGATGTTCGAGCAGGCCGTTCTCGAAACTCTCCTCTTCGCCCGAGACCGCATTGCCCATCACGCCGGGCAACAGCCGCACCACCGCGTCGAGCACCACCAGCGCTGCCGGTTCACCGCCAGAGAGAATGAAATCGCCGATGGAAACTTCCTCAAGGTTCCGCGCGTCGATCAGCCGCTGGTCGACGCCTTCGAAGCGGCCGCACAAGATAACCACGCCCGGGCCCACGGCCAGTTCGCGCACGCGCGCCTGGGTCAATGGCCTGCCGCGCGGGCTCATCAGCAGCCGCGGCCGCAAATCGCCCGGCGGCGAGGTGTGGTCTATGGCTTTCGCCAAAACATCGGCGCGCATCACCATGCCGGCGCCGCCGCCGGCCGGCGTGTCGTCGACGGTGCGGTGGCGGTCAGTGGCGAAGTCGCGAATCTGGATCGCTTCCAGCGACCATGTGCCGCCTTCCAGTGCCCGGCCGGCCAGCGACAGGCCAAGCGCGCCGGGAAACATCTCGGGATAAAGCGTCAGCACCGAGGCTTTGAACGTCACCGGTTGCCCCCGGCGTCGCTCGGTCCGCGCGGCCTGCCCTTCGGGTCGAAGTCTTCCTCGCGCGGCGCATCGCCATCCGCGTCGTCGACCAGCCCGGCCGCCGCCGGATCGACGCGGACAAAACCCTCGGCGATCGACACATCAGGCACGGCGGCCTGCGTGAACGGGATCAGCACGCCCTTGCGCCCGCCGAGTGTCACATCGAGAATGTCGCCGCCGCCGAAATTGTGCACCGCCACGACCTTGCCGATCGTGGCTCCCGTGTCGTCCCGGACCTCGAGGCCGACGAGATCGGCATGGTAGAATTCGTCCTCCTCGCCGTCATCGGGCAGCATCGAACGGTCGACGAACAGCTCCGTGCCGGCCAGCGCCTCGGCCGCGTTGCGGTCGGCAACACCCTTGAAGCGGACCACGACGACGGTGTTGGCGGGCCTGATATCGATAATCTGGAAGGCGCGGCCGTCCCTGGCGTAGAGCGGCCCATAATCAGCCAGCGCCAGCGGCTCGCCGGTGAAGGTCTTCACCCGCAATTCGCCCTTGATGCCGTGGGCGGCGCCGATCACGGCCATCTGGACGGGGTTCTGGGGCTTGCTCATGGCGCGACATCCTTTGGCTTTGCTCTAACGCTCCCCGATTGTCATTTCAATGACATGGCTCTTCACCGGTTCCTAACCCGGCTGCCGGAAAATGGCCGCCAATGCATGTCGCCCAAAAAGTGGCCCCGGTTTTTGGGACAACGACAGGCATGAAGACAATGCATGTCGCCCAAGAGTGGCCCCTGGTTTTGGGGATAACGACAGGCATGAAACAAAGACTGGAAGCACGCCATGCAGGAATTCCTCATCCCGGCAAAACCCGACCTCCAGGCGGCGCGTGAAAGCTGGCTGAAGATGCTGGCGCGCGAACGCCGGCTGTCGCCGCAAACCGTCGAAGCCTATGAACGCGACACGCGCCAGTTCCTGCATTTCCTCACCGGCCATTGTGGCGGCTCGCCTGGCATCCCGGACATCGCCAATCTGCGTCCGGCCGATCTGCGCGGCTTCCTCGCCGCCCGCCGCAATGCCGGCGCCGGCGCCCGCACGCTCGGCCGCGGGCTGGCCGGCATCCGTTCGCTGCTGCGGTTCCTCGAACGGCGCGGCCTCGTCAATGCGGCGGGTGCTGCCGCATTGCGTGCGCCGCGCCAGCCCAAGTCGCTGCCCAAACCGCTGACGGCGAGCGATGCCAAGCACGTCGTTTCCGTCGAAGGCCAATTGGCGGAGGAGCCGTGGATCGCGGCCCGCAACGCCGCCGTGCTGACGCTGCTCTACGGCTCTGGCCTGCGCATTTCCGAGGCGCTCGGCCTCGCCGGTGCCGAACTGGCATCGGAAGCCGACACCGTGCTGCGCGTCACCGGCAAGGGCGGCAAGACGCGGCTGGTGCCGGTGCTGCCGGTGGCGCTGCGGGCCATCGCCGAATACCGCCGGCTCTGTCCCCATCACCTCGACCCGAAGGGCCTTTTGTTTCGCGGCGCGCGCGGCGGCCCGCTCAATCCGGCGATCGTCCAGCGCGACATGGCCAAGCTGCGCTCGGCGCTCAACCTGCCGGATACCGCGACGCCGCACGCGCTGCGCCATTCCTTCGCCACGCATCTGCTCGGCCGTGGCGGCGACCTGCGCACCATCCAGGAGCTCCTGGGCCACGCCAGCCTGTCGACGACACAGATCTACACCGGCGTCGACACCGCGAGGCTGCTCGAAATTTATGAGTCTGCTCATCCCCGCGCCTGAGTCCGTGTCCAGCGCACAACGAGTACTGGCCGGTCGAAGACAATTTCGCAGCGCCGGTTAACCGTTTTGCCGCTTTTTGGTTCTAGGACAAAGGCTATGAAACGCGTCATCGCCATCGCCGACCGTGCAGCTTCCGTATCGCTGAAGCTGCTTGTCGCGCTCAATGTCCTGTTTTTCCTGTCGTTCCTCGCCGTCTTGCTGTTCGCGGCCGGCAGGGCACACGCCGAGATCCCGACCTGCACCGGCGCCGACATGTTGTCTGCCTTGCAGAAGAACGATCCGGCCACCTATCGCAAGATCGAGGCGGACGCCGCGGCCACGCCGAATGGCAAGGGCCTGTTATGGAAGCTGGAGAAGCCGGGCGAAAAACCGTCCTTCCTGTTCGGCACCATGCACATGACCGACCCGCGCGTCACCGCGCTTCCGCCGGACGCGCAGAAGGCCTATGACGCCGCCGACACCATCGTCATCGAAACCACCGACGTGCTCGACAAGCAAAAGATGATGGCGGCGATGCTCAAGGAGCCGGAACTGATGATGTTCACCGACTCCACGACGCTGTCGTCATTGCTGTCGCCTGGCGATGCGGCGGCCATGAATGCCGCGCTTGACGCGCGCGGCATTCCGCCGGCAACCGTTGCCAAAATGAAGCCGTGGATGCTCTCGGCCATGATGGCGCTTCCGGCTTGCGAACTCGCCCGCCAGTCCGGCGGCGCCCCGGTGCTCGACGTCAAGCTGGCTGAGGGTGCTAAGACTGCGGGAAAGCCGGTGGAAGGCTTGGAAACAGCTGCCAGCCAGCTGCGCGCCATGGCTTCGCTGCCGCTGGCATTCCACATGAAGGGCCTCGTCGACACGCTGAAGCTGGGCGACAAGGTCAACGACATCAACGAAACCATGATCGTTCTCTACCAGCGCGGCGACACCGGCATGTTCTGGCCGTTGTTCCGCGCGGCCATGCCTGATGAGAAGGACGACCCCACGGGCTATGCGGCGTTCGAGGAAACCATGATCACCAGTCGCAACAAGGTGATGGTCGAGCATGCCGAGCCGATCCTTGCCAGGGGCAACGCCTTCATGGCGGTCGGCGCCCTGCACCTTCCCGGCCCCGAAGGCCTGGTCGAGGATTTCCGCAAGGCGGGCTACACTGTCACGGCGGTAGGGCTTTAACTCTACTTGATCAAAACCTGAGCCAGCATCGCCGGAACGATGATCCGGTGAAACGGCATAACGATCGCGAGATAGGCCCGGCCAAACAGGTTGTGCGTCTTCACGATCGTCGACGCCGCCACTTCCTGCCGGCCCGCGCCGAGGTCGTTCACCTCCACCAGGATACGGAAATCGAGATGCCGGTCGTCCAGACCCAGGACGACCCTGCCAGGGGCCCGGCTGATGAGCGGAAAGATACCGATCCTGCTTTCCGGCAATGCGTCGCGTTCCGGCCCCGTCTTCAGCCCGAATGGCCTGACGGCGAGGTTGCGTAGCAGCATAAGCCAGCCGACCCATCGCGGCGTTCGCCCCAGAACGTGTTCGGCCGCGCCAATTGCGGTCAGTGCAAGACCATCGGTTACCAGTACGTATCGGTCGGCGAACTGAGCGCCGGCAAGGGCGCCTTCAGGGTCGGGGAAAGTCTGTGCAGTGGGCGTCATACCGGCAAATCCCTCGCAACCAACGATAGCATCGGTTGGTTTGGCTTGCTGCGTGGCGAAACGCCGCCAGTCCCGGCGGCGCCCCCCTTCCCGGCCCCGAAGGCCTGGTCGAGGATTTTCGCAAAGCCGGCTATACTGTCGCCGCTGTCAACTGAGTCGCATGGTCCGGGCGTCGTGTTTTCGGCGTTTTCCTCGACTAGCGTGAAACCCATTCGACGGTAACGCGTTGATGGCTGTTGTTTGATGTTTTTCATCCACGGAGGACACTTTTATGGCGAACGCACCGAATCCAAACGACCCGTTCAATTCGTCCACCAATGTCCCACCGCCACGCGGCGGCGGCGGCAGTACCTGGCTGATTGCGCTGGTCGTCGTTATTCTGGCGGTTGTCGCGTATTATGTTTTCGGAAGAAGCGGTGGTGAGCATCCGGCGCCTGCCGAGCCACCGGCGGCCAGCACACCGGCGCCTGCACCGGCTCCTGCAGAACCCATGAAGCCCGCCGAACCAGCTCCGGCAGCGCCCGCTCCGGCGGCACCTGCGCCTGCCGAACCGGCACCAGCGCCCGCTCCGGCACCAGCACCAGCACCGGCCCCTGCGCCGGCTCCGGCCCCAGCACCGGCCAACTGATCGGCTCGATACCAAATACGAACGGCCCGCTGAAAAGCGGGCCGTTTTGCTTTGGATGGTGGTGCCTGAAAGGCCTTTCCAGAAACTCGCTCCGGCGAGTCAGCTGGTGTGGTTTTCGAGAACCGGAGCGCAGCGGACATTTGGGTCCGTGAGCACCGGAAGCGGAGAAAACCTCGCCAGATGGCCGCCGGAGTAGAGTTTATGAAAGGCCTTTAGAGCGGTTTGCGTTTTGTCTGAATCAGGATTCCCAAGATTGAGCAAATCAGATTCGATGTTCTGACCGTTGGAGGTCGGGACAGATGGCCAAGCCTTGTTCGATGGATTTGCGGGAACGGGCACTGGCTCGCCTTGAAGAAGGCGAGACGAGCCGAGAGGTGGCTGCGGCGCTGAAGGTGGCAGTTTCGAGCGTGATCAAGTGGGCGGCGCGCAAGCGTCGGCTGGGCAGTGCGGCACCCGGCAAGATGGGCGGTCATCGACCCTATCTGATTGACGGGGAGCATCGTGCTTTCGTCCTGAGCGAGGTCGAGCGGGATGCCAACATAACGCTTCATGAATTGACGGCCGCACTGGCTGACCGGGGTCTCATCATCCACCCCGCCAGCGTCGGTCGCTTCTTGCATCGCGAGGGCAAGAGCTTCAAAAAAAACCGTTCTGCCGGCTGAGCAGCTCAAGCCGAAGCTGATGCGTCGGCGGGCGCAATGGATGCGCTATCAGACCCGCATTGACCCAACGCGCCTGGTCTTCCTGGATGAAACGTGGGTCAAGACCAACATGGCGCCGTTGCGTGGCTGGGGTGTGCGCGGCAAGCGGCTGATGGCTCACGCGCCATATGGTCATTGGAAGACGATGACCTTCATCGCCGCGCTGCGGCATGATCGGGTAGAGGCGCCTTGGGTCATTGACGGACCCATCAATGCGCAGGCCTTCCGTGTCTATGTCGAAACCGAACTCATCAAGACACTGAAGCCGGGCGACATTGTCATTCTCGACAATCTCGGGTCTCACAAGGGCCAAGCCGTCCGCGACATCGTCAGGGCCGCCGCAGCGCGGCTCTTCTTCCTGCCGCCCTACAGTCCAGATCTCAATCCAATCGAGAAGCTCTTCGCCAAGCTCAAGCACTGCATGCGACGTGCCGCCAAACGAAGCATCCAGGCCGTACACAACGCTATCGCCCGCACCCTCGACGACGTCACCCCAAATGAATGCAACAACTACATCGAAAGCGCAGGCTATAAGTCAACCTAAATGCGAACCGCTCTAGATGTGGATTGGCTTGAAGAACGTCGCCAGCGCCGCCTCCTTGACCGCTTCCGACATCGTCGGATGCGCGTGGCAGGTGCGGGCGAGATCCTCTGACGAACCGCCGAATTCCATCAGCACCGCCGCCTCGTGGATCATCTCGCCGGCGCCGAAGCCGACAATATGAACGCCGAGCACGCGGTCGCTTGCCTTGTCGGCGAGAATCTTGACGAAGCCGTCGGTGTGCAGCATGGCGCGCGCCCGGCCATTGGCGCTGAACGGGAATTTCCCTGCCTTGTAGTCGATGCCGGCCTTCTTCAGCTCCTCCTCGGTCTTGCCGACCGAGGCGATTTCCGGACTGGTGTAGACGACGCTCGGAATGACGTCATGGTTCACGTGACCGGCCTGGCCGGCAATGGTTTCCGCCACCGCCACGCCCTCGTCCTCGGCCTTGTGCGCCAGCATCGGCCCGGCGATGACATCGCCAATGGCGAAGATGCCGGGCACATTGGTCCGCAGATGCCCATCGGTCTTGACCCGGCCATGCCCGTCGACTTCGACGCCGGCCTCGCCAAGCCCGAGACTGTCGGAATAGGCGCGACGCCCGGTGGCGATCAGCACCGCGTCGGCCTCGATGGTCTCGGCGGCGCCGCCATTGATCGGCTCGAAGGTGACGGTCGCGCCCTTCTTGGCCTTGGCGATGCCGGTGACCTTGGCGCCGAGCTTGAACTCGAAACCCTGCTTCGACAGCATCCTCTGGAACTGCTTGGAAACCTCGCCATCCATGCCGCCCAGGATGGTGTCGAGGAACTCGACCACGGTGACCTTGGCGCCAAGCCGCGCCCACACCGAGCCGAGCTCGAGCCCGATGACACCGCCGCCGACGACCACCAGATGGCCAGGCACTTTGTCCAGCGACAGCGCGCCGGTCGACGATATGATCACCTTCTCGTCGATATCGACCTTGACGCCGGGAATGCCGGCGACGTCGGAGCCGGTGGCGATGACGATGTTCCTGGTCTCGATCTCCTCGACCTTGCCATCCTCTCCGGTCACCGAGACCTTGCCGGCGGCGACCACCTTGCCGGTGCCGCGAAAGCTGTCGATCTTGTTCTTCTTGAACAGGAAGGCGACGCCGTTGACGTTGGAGGACACGGTCGCATCCTTGTGCGCCATCATCTTCTTCAGGTTCAATTTCGGCGCTGATATCTCGACACCGAGCGTGTCGAAGGAATGGCCGGCCTCGGCGAACATCTCGGAGGCGTGGAGCAGCGCCTTCGACGGAATGCAGCCGATGTTGAGGCAGGTGCCGCCGAAGGTCGCGTTCTTCTCGACCACCGCCGTCTTCAGCCCGAGCTGCGCCGCCTTGATGGCGCAGACATAGCCGCCCGGTCCCGATCCGATGATAACGACGTCATAAGCCATGATACTGTCCTTCTTCACTGGGGCTCAGCGGCCGCCGCTTACATTCAGGATCGCGCCCGTCGTATAGGACGCGGCGTCGGATAGAAGATAGAGGACCGCGCCCGCGACTTCATCAGCGGTGCCGGCCCTTTTCATCGGCAGCATGTCGCGGAACCGCTCCACCCGGTCCGGCTGCCCGCCGGAGGCGTGGATCTCGGTGTCGATGATGCCCGGTCGCACCGCATTGACGCGGATGCCTTCCATCGCCACCTCGCGGGCGAGCCCGATGGTGAACGTGTCGACGGCGCCCTTGGAGGCGGCATAGTCGACATATTCGCCCGGCGAACCCAATGTCGCAGCGGCCGACGAGATGTTGACGATCGACCCGCCCTTGCCGCCGTGGCGCGTCGACATGCGTTTCACCGCCTCGCGGGCGCAGAGGAACGAACCCACGATATTGATGCGCATCATGCGCTCCAGCCGCGAGACATCCATTTCGTCGACGCGCGCCTTGACGTCGACGATGCCGGCATTGTTGACGAAGGCATCGAGCCGGCCATAGGCGCGATCGACAGCGCCAAATATGGCAACGATATCGGCCTCAACGCCGACATCGCCCTTGACGGCAAACGCATCGCCGCCGGCGGCCTGGAGCTCGGCGACCAGTGCATCGGCGGCGTCCTGATTCGCAGCGTAGTTGACCGCGACGCGGTAGCCGGCCCTGGAACCGAGCCGGCAGATCGAAGCGCCGATGCCGCGACTGCCGCCGGTGACCAGCAGCACCTTTTGCGCCCCGCTCATTCCTGGCATCCTTTCAAGGCAAACACATCCCACGGCACTTTCGAAAATCCATTGCCGCCATAGGCCGAGGATTGACGCAGCGCCGGACCAAGATCCGACAGGATCAGCGTCTTCGGCGCCTCGACGCCTTCGGCCGGCAGCAGCCCGATGCTGCCCTTGTCATCCAACGTGTAGATGACGCCGTGCCAGGACGTGCAGGCGGCAAGCTCCTCGCCGGTGACGTCGCCCTCGGGGCATTTGTACATCAGCACGCCGTTCGGCCGCGACACGCCCTCGTTCCAGATGACGATGCCATTCAGCACCACATCGTTGTCGAGGATCATCCGGAAGGTGTTGGTGACGGTCGCCGAGGTGACGGTCGGGGTAAAATCAATCTCGCTGCCGCTCTGGGCCTCGCCATAGACGGCAAGCTCGATCGGACAGGCGGCGAAGGCAGCCAGAGGCCACCCAAGGCCGACCGCAGAGGAAACCAGCAAACCGCCGAGACGTATCGTCATCGGGTTTTGGGTGCCAACGCCTGGGCGACATCGCCGTCCCGCCGGCACTCCGACGCAGCCGTGCTCAGGACCATGCCTACTGGTCTCCCGTCTCTGGCGTCGAAAGGGCGGGCAGGCGTTTGTCCACCTCTACGCTGATGCCGGCATAGCTCATCGTAGCAAGCCTTTCGTACCAGCTCTTGTCCTCCTTGCAGCTCCGTCTCAGCGAGGCTAGCGTCGCCGCATCCGGTTTGTGCCAGAGGTGGTTGGCGTCGGCTGCGTTCAGCTCCGCACTCACTTCGTCGCGCGGCAGGCCGACTGCGACCAGCTTCTGCCCAACTTCGATCAGCATGCCATTCCAGTCATGGATCAAGGTCGGCAACAATCCGAATCCGACAGCGCCGACGCAGTCGAACAGCCTTGTCTGCGCTGGCAGATCACCTTCAATCGTTGCCTTGATTTCTTTCCACTGGGCATCTGAAACCGGCGCTTCGATCGCGCGAAGTCCAGTGCTTTTCAGCATTCCCTTGATGAGTTGGACCCACCCCTCATTCTCCGACCCTGCAAGTTCGTCGATTTTACTGTCGCTATTGCAGTCGATTTTCGCAGGGATCAGCGGGCGATCGAGCCGCGCCTTGACACTCTTGACGAAGTCGGCGGGAAAGCCGTCAGCCCAGAGCGACGCAACGAGGATCGCTGCTGCCTCCCCCCATGCCTTGTCGTCGCGAGCAGGTGAGGACGACGGTGCGCAGACTGCCGCAATGGAGCGCTCCGTAACGAGCGAATCGGCATAGAAATCCAGCACAGGGATGTACTGCAATGGCGGTACCTCGTCCGCGTGGGCCTGAGGACTGAAGGCGCTGAACCCCGCGGCCAACGCTGCCGAGGAAAGCGCCTGCAGAACGTACCTCATAGAACTCCCCTCTCGCTCAAGCCGGCGGTCAGAGATCGAGCACCAGCCGTTCCGGATCCTCCAGGCTTTCCTTGACGCGGACGAGGAACGTCACCGCTTCCTTGCCGTCGACGATGCGGTGATCGTAGCTGAGCGCCAGATACATCATCGGCCGGATCACGATCTGGCCGCCGACCACGACCGGCCGGTCCTGGATCTTGTGCATGCCGAGGATGCCCGACTGCGGCGCGTTGAGGATCGGCGTCGACATCAGCGACCCGTAGACGCCACCATTGGAAATCGTAAACGTGCCGCCCTGCATGTCGGCGACCGACAGTTTGCCGTCGCGCGCGGCGATGCCCAACCGGCCGATTTCCTTTTCGATCTCGGCGATCGACATCTGGTCGGCATCGCGCACAACCGGCACGACCAAGCCTTTTTCGGTGCCGACGGCGACGCCGATATGGGCGTAGTTCTTGAAGATGATGTCGGTGGCGTCGATCTCGGCATTGACCGAGGGGATTTCCTTCAAGGCGTGGGTGACGGCCTTGGTGAAGAAGCCCATGAAGCCGAGCTTCACGCCGTGCTTCTTCTCGAACACGTCCTTGTACTTGGTGCGCAACGCCATCACCGCGCTCATGTCGACCTCGTTGAAGGTGGTCAGCATGGCGGCGGTCGACTGCGCTTCCTTGAGCCGGCGCGCGATGGTCTGGCGCAGCTTGGTCATGCGCACGCGCTCCTCGCGCGACGCATCGTCGCCCGAGGATGGCGCACGCACCGCAACCGGCACCGGCGCTGCCTTGGGCGTCTCGGCCGGCTGCGACGGCGCGCCCTTGGCGATCGCGTCGAGCACGTCGCCCTTCAGCACCTGGCCACGCTTGCCCGAGCCGGAGAGCTGATCGACCGCCAGATTGTGCTCGGCGATCAGTTTTGCCGCCGCCGGCGCCGGCGGCATGGAGCGCGGCTCGACCGCGCCGGCATCGCCGGCGATCTTGGCGGTCTCGGCCGCGGCCTGCTTGCCGGTCGATGCCGCATCTGGTGACGAGGCCTGCGACACCGCCTGTGGCTTGGTCGCCGGGGCGGCGGCATCGCCACCCGCCGAAATCGAACCCAGCAGCGCGCCGACGCCGACCGTTTCACCTTCCTTGACGGTGATCTCGCCCAGCGTCCCGGCGGCGGCGGCAGGCACCTCCACCGTCACCTTGTCGGTCTCGAGCTCGACCAGCGGTTCATCGGCGGCGATCGTGTCGCCGACCTTCTTGAACCACTTGCCGACGGTCGCTTCGGTGACGGATTCGCCGAGAGTGGGAACGCGGATTTCGGTAGCCATTGTGCCTGTCCGTTTCTTTCGGTTCTGTTTTATTCGCCCAGATCTGTTCTATTCACCCAGATCTGTTCTATTCACCAAGCGCGTCTTCGAGCAAGGCGGCGAGCTGGGCAAGGTGCTTCGACATCAGTCCGGTCGCCGGCGAGGCAGCCGCCGGGCGGCCGGTGTAGCGCACCCGCTGATGCTTGGCATCGATATGCGCCAGCACCCATTCCAGATATGGATCGATGAACGACCAGGCGCCCATGTTCTTGGGCTCCTCCTGGCACCACACCATCTCGGCGTTGCGGAAACGTGACAGTTCCGTGATCAGCGCCTTGGCCGGGAACGGATAGAGCTGTTCGACGCGCAGCAGGTAGATGTCGTTGATGCCGCGCTTCTCGCGCTCCTCGTAGAGGTCGTAATAGACCTTGCCCGAGCACAGCACGACGCGGCGGATCTTCGAATCCTTGGTGAGCTTGATCGTCTGGTTGGGCAACAGCTGGGCATCGTCCCACAAAAGCCGGTGGAACGAGCTTTCGCCCGAGATTTCCGGCAGCGTCGACACCGCCCGCTTGTGGCGCAGCAGCGACTTCGGCGTCATCAGGATCAGCGGCTTGCGGAAGTCGCGCTTCAGCTGCCGGCGCAGGATGTGGAAGTAGTTAGCCGGCGTCGTGCAGTTGGCGACTTGCATGTTGTCTTCGGCGCAAAGCTGCAGGAAGCGCTCGAGGCGGGCCGAGGAATGCTCCGGACCCTGGCCTTCATAGCCATGCGGCAAGAGACAGACGAGGCCCGACATTCTGAGCCACTTGCGTTCGCCCGACGAGATGAACTGGTCGAACACCACCTGGGCGCCGTTGGCGAAGTCGCCGAACTGCGCTTCCCACAAGGTCAGCGCCTTCGGTTCGGCCAGGCTGTAGCCATATTCGAAGCCCAGCACCGCCTCTTCCGACAACATCGAGTTGATGACTTCGTAGCCGGCCTGTGCCGCCGACAGATTGTTGAGCGGGATGTAGCGGGTCTCGTCGCGCTGGTCGTAGAGCACGGAATGGCGCTGCGAGAAGGTGCCGCGTTCGGAATCCTGCCCCGACAGGCGGATCGGATTGCCGTCGAGCAGGATAGCGCCGAAGGCCAGCGCCTCGGCCGTCGACCAATCGATGCCTTCGCCGGACTCGATCGCCTGGCGGCGGTTCTCGAGGAAACGGATGATCGTCTTGTGCGCCTCGAAATCCTTCGGCACCTCGGTCAGCTTCTTGCCGATTTCCTTCAGCGTCTTGACGGGCACGGCGGTCTTGCCGCGCCGCTGTTCGTCCTGGTTATCGGCCGTGCGCAGGCCCGACCAGGCGCCGTCCAGCCAGTCGGCCTTGTTGGGCTTGTAGCTCTGGCCGACTTCCCACTCGGATTCCAGATGCGCCCGCCAGTCGGCCTTCAGCTGGTCGAGCTCGGCCTGGGTGATGTGACCCTCGGCGATCAGCCGGTCGCCATAGATCTGCACCGTCGTCTTATGGGTGCGGATGTTGCGGTACATGATCGGTTGGGTGAAAGCCGGTTCGTCGCCCTCATTGTGGCCGAAGCGGCGGTAGCAGAACATGTCGACCACGACCGGCTTGTGGAACTTCATGCGGAATTCGATCGCCACCTTGGTGGCGTGGACCACGGCTTCCGGATCGTCGCCGTTGACGTGGAAGATCGGCGCCTCGATCATCTTGGCCACGTCGGACGGATAGGGTGACGAGCGCGAGAAGCGCGGATTGGTGGTGAAGCCGATCTGGTTGTTGATGATGAAATGCAGCGTGCCGGCGACGCGGTGGCCGCGCAGGCCGGACAGGCCGAGGATTTCGGCGATCACGCCCTGGCCGGCAAAGGCGGCGTCGCCGTGCAGCAGCAGCGGCAGCACCTTGGCGCGCTCCTCCAGCGGCACGATCTCCTCGCGGCTGCGGCCGAACAGATAGTCCTGCTTGGCGCGCGCCTTGCCCATCACCACCGGGTCGACGATTTCCAGATGCGAGGGGTTGGCGGTCAAAGACAAATGCACCTTGTTGCCGTCGAACTCGCGGTCCGACGAGGCGCCGAGATGGTACTTGACGTCGCCCGAGCCCTCGACCTCGTCGGGTGCGGCCGAGCCGCCCTTGAACTCGTGGAAGATGGCGCGGTGCGGCTTGGCCATCACCTGGGAGAGCACGTTCAGCCGGCCGCGATGGGCCATGCCGAGCACGATCTCCTTCATACCGAGCTGGCCGCCGCGCTTGACGATCTGCTCCAGCGCCGGGATCAGCGATTCGCTGCCATCGAGGCCGAAGCGCTTGGTGCCCTTGTACTTGACGTCGATGAACTGCTCGAAGCCTTCCGCCTCGACCAGCTTCTGCAGGATCGCCTTCTTGCCGGTGGCGGTGAAGGTGATCTCCTTGTCGGCGCCCTCGATGCGCCCCTGGATCCAGGCCTTTTCCTCGGGGTCGGAAATATGCATGAACTCGACGCCGAGCGTCGAGCAATAGGTGCGCGTCAGGATCTCCAGCATCTGCCGGATGGTGCCGAATTCGAGCCCGAGCACATTGTCGAGGAAGATCGGCCGGTCGTAATCGGCTGATGTGAAGCCGTAGTTCTCCGGCGACAATTCGTTGTAGTCCTCGAGCGGCTTGGCGATGCCGAGCGGGTCGAGATTGGCGTGCAGATGGCCGCGCATGCGGTAGGCGCGGATCATCATGATGGCGCGCACCGAATCGCGCGTCGCCTGGTGCACGTCGGCGTCGGAAAGGACGATACCGTTGGTGACCGCTCTGTCCTTGACCTTCTTTTCCAGATGCTTCTCGACGATGCCCCAGTTGCCGTCGAGCGCCGACACCAGTTCGCCATTGGCCTGCAGCGGCCAGGAGGGCTTTGCCCAGGAAGCGCCCTTGGCGTTCCTGCGCACATCGCCGGCGTCGTCCTTCAGCCCGGCGAAGAACTCCTGCCATTCGGGATTGACCGATTCCGGATCGTCCTCATACGCGGCGTAGAGCGCGTCGATGTAGTCGGCGTTACCGCCATAAAGGAATGAGGTGAGTGAAAACTGGTCGTTGGCCTGATCTTGTCTTGCCATTTTTGTTCGCGGAGCCTGGCTCCGTCTCCTGTTTTTGGAGGGGAGTAGGGCAGTAGGGGAGTAAGGCAGTAGGGAAAGCAGGCGATTGCCGCGCTCGTCCCATTCTTCCTATTCCCCTACTCCCATACTGCCCTACTCCCTTATTGCCTTAACCCTTGATCGCCTCGACCAGCGTCGTGCCGAGCCGTGCCGGCGAGGGCGAAACTCTTATCCCGGCCGATTCCATCGCCGCGATCTTGTCCTCGGCGCCGCCCTTGCCGCCGGAGATGACAGCGCCCGCATGACCCATGGTGCGGCCGGCCGGCGCCGTGCGCCCGGCGATGAAGCCGGCCATCGGCTTCCTGCGGCCACGCTTGGCTTCGTCCTTGAGGAACTGCGCGGCGTCTTCCTCGGCCGAACCGCCGATCTCGCCGATCATGATGATCGACTTGGTCTCGTCATCGGCGAGGAACATCTCGAGCACGTCGATGAACTCGGTGCCCTTGACGGGGTCGCCGCCAATGCCGACGGCGGTGGTCTGGCCGAGGCCGACATTGGTGGTCTGGAACACGGCCTCATAGGTAAGTGTTCCCGAGCGCGAAACAACGCCGACCGAGCCCTTGCGGAAGATGTTTCCGGGCATGATGCCGATCTTGCATTCGTTGGGGGTGAGCACGCCCGGGCAGTTCGGGCCGATCAGCCGCGAAGTCGAGCGGTCGAGCCGCGCCTTGACCTTGATCATGTCCATCACCGGAATGCCTTCGGTGATGCAGATGATCAGCGGGATCTCGGCCTCGATCGCTTCGAGGATCGCTTCGGCGGCGCCCGCCGGCGGCACATAGACGACGGAGGCGTTGGCGCCAGTCTTTTCCTTACCCTCGGCGACGGTGGCGAAGATCGGCAGGCTCTCGCCCTTCGAGCCGGTCCAGGTTTCGCCACCCTTCTTCGGATGGATGCCGCCCACCATTTTCGTGCCGTGATAGGCCAGCGCCTGTTCGGTGTGGAACGTGCCGGTCTTGCCGGTCAGGCCCTGCACCAGCACCTTGGTGTTCTTGTCGACGAGAATGGACATGGTGGCCCTTTTTCTTAGAAATCGTTGATCGAGGAAGGTGAGACACGGCTGTAGACGCCGCTCACCATGTCTTGCCAGACATCGCTGCCGGCGGGTTGGAACTGCAGTCGCATGCGGTAGTTGTCTTCAGTGTCGAAATCATATGTCACGCGCGCGGAGCCGCGCGGCGACGAGCGCAGCAGGGTCAGCGTATTGCCATCCCACGTGCCTGTTGCCGGTGCGGCCGGCACAAATCCCATCGAATCGAACTGATGCATGGTGAAAGTGCTGTTCGCCTGATCGAAGCCGAAAACATTGTGCGAACCGAACGAGACAGTGCCGTCGCGGCGCTGGCGATAGCGCTGAACAACGAACAGGCCGCCAAACTCGGCCTCCGAAAGCACTTCCGAAGTCGCCATACCGGCATCGGTCCATTGCGTGGCCGCCACGTCTTCCTCGCCACGCCACGAACCGACCAGCGCTTGCAGGCGCTGGTGACCGTCCGAGAGGGAGGAGAAAGGTGCCGGGTTCATGGGTTCAGAGCCGCTTCAGATCGGTGACGGTGAGGTCGCTCTTGGCGTTACCGGTGTTGAGCGTCGTCGCCGGCTCGAACATCAGCACGATAGGCTCCGCGGTCAGCGAACGCGGCCGGTGTTCGACGCCGCGCGGCACGACGATGAAGTCGCCCTCGCCGAGTTCGACCGGACCGTCGCGGAAATCGATGGCGATACGGCCGCGCAGCACGAGGAAGGCTTCATCCTCGTTGTCATGCGCGTGCCAGTCGAAGACCTCGCCGAACTTGGCGACCTTCGCCTGGCTGTCGTTGACGTCGCCGGCGATATGCGGGTCGAAGACCTTCTTGATCTTCGCGTCCGCCGCCTCGACGAGGTTTATCTTGTGCGGGGGCATTGGCTATCGACCTCTACCTTGTTCTGTTTTCAAGCTGGGCATCGTTGCTTTCCGTGAACGACAGCGCCGATCCACTGGCCTTTGACCTCGCGCATCGTCACCAGTTGAATGGACAAATCACCGTCGGCGTTCTTGAGCACCCCGAGGGAGTCGGGATCGTTATCCGTCTGGAATCTGCTGCCATACTTGGAAAGCAGTCTCTGCAGGATCATATTGGCCGCCAGCTTCGGCTTGTCTGTGCCAAATGAAACCAGGCAATCGCACTGGCCGTCCACATTCCTGATCGAGGCGACGATTTCCGTGGCTTTGTAAACCTGGCGCCCGTTGGAGTCCGTCCTAAAGCTATTCCCATGAGCGGTCGCGGTGAACTTGCCGAAGCTGGGCGCCGTTGCCGGACACAAACTCATAAACAGGTTCACTCTTATCCCAATCCAGGCGGGCGACGCCGGATCTTGGGCCGAACGTGCCGGGCCAGCCCAAAAGGCCATGCCGGTTAGCGCTATGGCCAGAAGGAGCCGCATCAGCCGCCCTTAACCGCCTTGACGATCTTCTTGGCCGCGTCGTCGAGATCGTCCGCCGACACCACGTTCAGGCCGCTGTCGTTGATGATCTTTTTGCCGAGCTCCGCATTGGTGCCTTCCAGGCGCACCACCAGCGGCACTTCCAGGCCGACTTCCTTGACCGCGGCAATCACGCCCTCGGCAATGATGTCGCACTTCATGATGCCGCCGAAGATGTTGATCAGGATGCCCTTGACCGCCGGATCCTTGGTGATGATCTTGAACGCCGCCGTCACCTTCTCCTTCGACGCGCCGCCGCCGACATCGAGGAAGTTGGCCGGCTCGGCGCCGTAGAGCTTGATGATGTCCATCGTCGCCATGGCGAGGCCTGCGCCATTGACCATGCAGCCGATATTGCCGTCGAGCGCGACATAGGCGAGGTCGTATTTCGACGCCTCGATCTCCTTCTCGTCCTCTTCGGTGGTGTCGCGCAGCTCGAGCACGTCGGGATGGCGAAACAGCGCGTTGTTGTCGAACGACACTTTGGCGTCGAGCACGCGCAGCCGGCCGTTCTTCATGACGATCAGCGGGTTGACCTCGAGCAGGCTCATGTCCTTCTCGACGAAGGCCTTGTAGAGGATCGGGAACAGCGTATCGCCATCCTTGGCCGCGTCGCCGTCGAGCTTGAGCGCGCCGTTGAGCGCCTTCAGGTCGGCCGCCGTCACGCCCTTTCCCGGGTCGATGGCGACGGTGATGATCTTTTCCGGCGCGTCGTGCGCGACCGCCTCGATGTCCATGCCGCCCTCGGTCGAGACGACGAAGGCGATGCGGCCGACCGAGCGGTCGACCAGGATCGACAGATAAAGCTCGCGCTCGATGTCGGCGCCATCCTCGATGTAGAGGCGGTTGACCTGCTTGCCGGCCGGGCCGGTTTGCTTGGTCACCAGCGTGTGCCCAAGCATCTCGTTGGCGTTGGCGACCACCTCGGCCACCGACTTCGCCAGCCTGACGCCACCCTTGGCGTCGGGGCCGAGCTCCTTGAATTTGCCCTTGCCGCGGCCGCCGGCATGGATCTGGCTCTTCACCACATAGAGCGGGCCGGGCAGCGCCCTCGCGGCGGCTTCCGCCTCGCTCGCCTTGAACACCGGCACGCCTTCGGCCACCGGCGCGCCGAAGCTCTTCAGCAGCGCCTTGCCCTGATACTCATGGATGTTCATCTTCGATGTCTCCGGGTTACTTGCTGGCGAGTTGCGGCGCGATCTTGACGCAGGCCTCGGTCAGGCCCTGCACCGTCGCCACCGAAGCGTCGAACATCTTCTGCTCGCTCTTGTTGAGGTCGATCTCGATGACGCGTTCGACGCCGCCGGCGCCGATCACCACGGGAACGCCGACATAGGTGTTCTTGACGCCATACTGGCCGGAGAGATAGGCAGCACACGGCAGCACGCGCTTCTTGTCCTTGAGATAGGCTTCCGCCATCGAGATCGCCGAGGCGGCCGGCGCGTAATAGGCCGAGCCGGTCTTGAGCAGGCCGACGATCTCGGCGCCGCCGTCACGGGTGCGCTGGACGATCTGGTCGAGCCTTTCCTTCGAGGTCCAGCCCATCTTGATCAGGTCGGGCAGCGGGATGCCGGAAACCGTCGAATAGCGGATCATCGGCACCATGGAATCGCCATGGCCGCCGAGCACGAAGGCGGTCACGTCCTCGACCGAGACCTTGAACTCCTCGGCCAGGAAATAGCGGAAGCGCGAGGAGTCGAGCACGCCGGCCATGCCGACGACGTGGCTCTTGGGCAGGCCGGAGAACTTCTGCAGCGCCCAGACCATGGCGTCGAGCGGGTTGGTGATGCAGATGACGAAGGCCTTCGGCGCGTATTTCTTGAGGCCGGCGCCGACCTGTTCCATGACCTTGAGATTGATGCCGAGCAGGTCGTCGCGGCTCATGCCCGGCTTGCGCGGCACACCGGCGGTGACGATGCAGACATCCGCACCCTCGATGCCGGCATAGTCGTTAATGCCGGTGAGGCGGCTGTCGAAGCCGTCGACCGGCGACGACTGCGCGATATCGAGCCCCTTGCCCTGCGGAATACCCTCGGCGATATCGAACAGCACCACGTCGCCGAGATCCTTGAGACCGATCATGTGGGCGAGCGTGCCGCCGATCATGCCAGAGCCGATGAGCGCTATCTTGTTGCGTGCCATGTCAGGATGTTTTCCCTTTGTCAGTGACGGCGCGCCCAAATCTTGAACGACTTGGTTGACGGCGTCGAGGAAGAGGCCGGAATGCTGTGAGGAACCCGCGGATTTTCGCCGCACCCAATAGCCTTGGTGCAAGATAAATTCAATCGATTATTTCGGAGCTAGCATTTTCAATCGGTTAGATAGTTTGGGATTTACGTAAACGTCAAAGTTTATAAGCCAACTTGGGGGAATTTACACAATGAAGATGGAAATCCGAAGGCTATTCCCTGGCGATGACGCCCTTGTGATGCAGGTCGCCGAGGATGTCTTCGACGAGCCGGTCAGGCCGGATCGTCTGGCAGACTATCTCCGCGAACCCGGCCATTTCATGATCGTGGCGCTCGCCGACGGCGTTGTCGTCGGTCAATGCGCCGCCGTCATCCACCGCCACCCCGACAAGGTGAGCGAGCTCTATATCGACGAGGTCGGCGTGTCGCCGGCCTTCCAGCGCCAGGGCATCGCGCGAGACATGCTCGACGCGATGTTCGCGATTGGTCGCGAGCATGGCTGCGAGGAGGCCTGGGTCGGCACCGAGCCGGACAATGTGGCTGCCCGCGCGCTTTATGAGTCGCGCAAGGAGCCGCATGGGGCAGCGCAGGATTTCGTGATGTATGTGTATGAATTGTAGGCGTCGGCGGGACCGGGGGCGAAGGACCGCGACTTCTGAAGACTATCTAGAGCACGTCCGGTTTAATCTGGGTCATAACCTGCGGCCTTGAAGTAGTTCTGGCATTCGGCTGGGGTGAAGAGGTCGACGAGCGATCCGACGGCGGTCCACAGGGCTGTGATTGTCCTCTCGGCTTTGGCCCGCATAAGAGCCTTGAGTTTTGAGAAGGCGTTTTCGATCGGATTGAAGTCGGGGCTGTAGGGCGGCAGGAACATGAGCCTCGCGCCGGTCGTCTCGATTGCATCGCGAACGCCGGCGGCCTTGTGGGCGGGAAGGTTGTCCATCACGACGATGTCGCCCTCCGACAGGGTCGGGACCAGCACCTGCTCGACATAGGCCAGGAATACGTTGCCGTTCATGGCGCCGTCATAGACGAACGGGGCGGTCATGCCCGTCAGCCGCAGTGCGCCGGTGAAGGTGGTGGTTTTCCAATGGCCGTGCGGCACGCCCGCCCGGCAACGCTCACCGCATGGCGCACGGCCCCGCAGCCGGGCCATCTTGGTCGATAGTCCAGTTTCATCGATGAACACCAGCTTTGCCGGATCGAGATCGAGTTGGCCGTCGAACCACGCACGACGGCGCTTCAGGATGTCGGGACGATCCTGCTCCAGTGCATGTGCGGACTTTTTTTGAACGTCCAGCCGTGCCGGCCAAGCCAGGCGCTTAAGGCGCTGCGACTGATCCGAGCCGATCGCTCGACCGCCAGCCGCTCTACCATCTCGTTCAGCGTGATGTCCTTGCGCTCATCGATCAACCCCACGATGAAGGCTTTATGCGCATCGAGGCTGGACGCGCGTCGACGGCCTTGCGGCCGCGGCGTCCGCTCGCCGATCTTCGCCCGTGCGATCCACCGGATTGCACTCGATATGCCGACGCCGAACCGCGCCGCCGCCTGCCGGGCAGACATGCCCGCGTCCGAAGCCTTCAAGACCCGCGATCGAAGATCGTCGCTCAGTGCTCTTCCCATCATCCACCTCATCAAAGTGGATGTTGAATCACCCGCGAAGCCCGACGTCACATCACAATCGATTCATTGATCGCGGGACGTGCTCTAGAGCAATTCCAGGAAAAGTGTGTAACGGTTTTCCCGGGAAAAGCGCGTAGCGCTTTCCCTCAGGGAATTGCGTCAAAACAAACAGATAGAGCGGTTCGGCGTTTCCGTGAAACGGTGAACCGCTCTAGGCTTGCGCCTGTTCCGGCTCGGTCAGATGCACCTTCGCCTGCTGCCGTTCCGCCCAATCCTCCAGCCAGTCACGGCTTTGCATCTCGATCAGGCGCGATGCCGTGCGTTCGAACTCGAAGACCTCGACGCCTTGCTTGGCCACATAAAGCTGCGGCGGCGGGGCCTCGGCGCTGACCACCAGCCGCACATGATGATCGTAGAGCGTGTCGATCAACAGAATGAAGCGCTTGGCTTCGTTGCGCCTGCCTTCGCCGAGCACCGGGATGTGATCGATGAAGACGGTCGAAAAGCGGCCGGCAATCGCCAGGAAATCGCGGGCACCGTGCGGCTTTTCGCAGAGGTCGGCGAAGGAAAAACGCGCCGCATGGCCGGCCGCACGCGGCACGACCACCTGCCGTCCCTTGAGGGTCAGCGAGGTCTCGGCCGTCGGCACGCCACGCGTCATGGCTTGCCAGGCCTCGTCGAGCATCCGGTCGGCCGCCGCATCGGCCGGCGTGACATAGACCGGCGTGCGGGCGAGCTTTTCCAGCCGGTAGTCCTTGTCGGCGTCGAGCGACAGCACCTGGGCATGGCGCTCCAGGATGCCGATGAACGGCACGAAAAGCTGGCGGTTCAGCCCATCGCCATAAAGATTTTCCGGCGCCACGTTCGAGGTGGCGACCAGCACCACGCCGTTGGCAAACAGCGCTGAAAACAGCCGTGACAGGATCATCGCGTCGGCAATGTCGGTGACCGAGAACTCGTCGAAGCACAGCACCCATGCCTGCTCGGCCAGCGCCTTGGCCACCGGCGGGATCGGATCGTCCTCCTTGACCGTGCCGTCCTTGCGTGCCTGCCGGTGCTTCTGGATGCGGTCCTGCACATCGGCCATGAAGTCGTTGAAATGGACGCGGCGCTTGCGCCGCACCGGCAGCAATTCGAAGAACATGTCCATCAGCATGGTCTTGCCGCGGCCGACGCCGCCATGGATGTAGAGGCCTTTGACGGCCTCGTGCGTTTCGCGCTTGCGGGCAAACAGCCAGCCCAGCGCGCTGGACTTTTGCGCCAGCCGCTTGGCCGAGATCTCGTCGGTCAGCCGGTCGAGCGCGACGGCGATCCGCTCCTGCGCCGGATCGCGTCCGATCGCGCCGGTTTCCACCAGGTGGTCGTAGCGCTGCCTGACGGTCGCATGGGTCTGGAGGCCGTCACGCAGATGCATCGGTCACGTCGTTGTCGAGCAATTCCAGGAAAACTGTGTCGCTGTCTTCCGTCCGGAATTGCGTAAAACCAAATAGGATCGGCCTACCTTGTAAGCGAAATCGCCTGGCCGTTGGAAGTCTGGCCGTCGAATTTCGAGCCGCCCGAGGAATAGAGCCGCGCCAGCGCGCCGCCATTTTCGTCATAGAGCGTCAGCTGCTTGCCGGCGACGTTCCACGACTTGATGCCGTCGATCGGCGCCGGGCAGTGCAGCGGCCCGGCGCGGAAGCCGGCGCCGAACTTGGTCTGCGGCGTCGCCACCTTGCAGGTCTGGCCGGAAACGCTGGCATTCCAGACACCGGCGACGCTGGCCGCGGTCAGATCCGTGGCGCCTGCGGGCGCCGTGCCATCCGGCGGCAAGGACGCAACCTGCGTATTCCCAGGCGCGGTCGGGAATTGCGACGGGTCGGTGGCGCCCGGTGCCGCCGGCGGCGGCAGCTGATTGCCGGTCACCTGGCCAGCCGGGGCCGGCTGCAGCGGTGCCGGCTGCTGGTCATCCATCGACGAGAAGCGTGAGGTCGAACAGCCACTCGCAACGAGCGCCGCCAGCGATACGGCCACCAGACCGCTTTTCGAAAAAGTCATTCCAACCTCCGTCGGATTCGGCTGGGGGGCGCCGTCCGCACAATCTCACCCCCACCAAGATGGAGAAGGTGGCGAAATTTCAACCCGATATGGTTAAAATACGGTTTGCAGCAAGATTTGTTGCAAATTTATCGCAGTCACGACGGCACCGGCCCGCTTGCCACTCGGCTCCCTGGGACGGTGCTGCCCCTGGCGCCCGGCAGTCGGAAGCCGCGCTTGCGGTCTTTCCAAATGCTTGCGCCGGCCGGCATCGGTCCTATCTCTTAAAAACCGAAACCTGCCGGAGCCGAAAAAATTGGCCGCGAGAAAGAGAGCTGCCAATCCCTACTACAGCGGCCCGCCCAGCGATCATTTCGACGGCACCTTGTTCTTCAATCCTGACGGCCAGCCACCCGGCCGTTTCGCCGACCTGCTGAAATGGCAGTTGAGCGGCAAGCGCTCGAAATGGCCGGCGACCACTCCAAGCCCTTTTGCGCAGGTAAAACCGGCGACGCGCGTCGAAGGCGCCGGGCTGAAAGTGACCATGGTCGGCCATTCGACGGTGCTGATCCAGACAGCCGGCCTGAACATCCTCACCGATCCTGTCTGGTCGCCGCGCGTATCGCCGCTCTCCTTCGCCGGACCAAAACGCGTCAGCCCGCCGGGCATCGCCTTCGCCGACCTGCCGCCGATCGACCTCGTCCTGGTCAGCCACAACCATTACGACCATCTCGACCTCGCCACGCTGAAGCGGCTGAAGACCCGTCACGACCCGCTGGTGATCACCCCGCTTGGCAACGATGTCCTGATCGGCGATGCGGTTATCGGGATGCGGCTGTCGGCGCATGACTGGGGCGACAGGGTCGAGATCGGCAACGGCGTCGCCATCCATGTCGAGCCGGTTCACCATTGGTCGGCGCGAGGCGCCCGCGACCGGCGCATGGCGCTGTGGGCCGGCTTCGTCATCGAAACGCCTGATAGCAAGGTCTATTTCGCCGGCGACACCGGCTTCCACGATGGCATCAACTACCGGCTGATGGCCGAAAAACATGGCGGCTTCCGCTGCGCCATCCTGCCGATCGGCGCCTACGAGCCGCGCTGGTTCATGGCGCCGCAGCACCAGAACCCGGAAGAAGCGGTGCAAGGCATGAAGCTGTGCAACGCCGCCTTCGCCGCCGGCTGCCACTGGGGCACCTTCCAGCTCACCGACGAACCGATCGACGAGCCGGCCCGGAAATTGGCCGAGGCGCTTGGCGACCAAGGCATCCCGCAGCAGCGCTTTCGCGCCCTGCGGCCCGGCGAGGTCTGGGACGTGCCAGCCATCTAGCCAGGCAGCTCACCAAAGGAACCCAAATTGCTGAAACGCGTTGGTTTCCCAACGCAGTTGGCTGGGAGCCTCGCCATGATCAAGTGGATCATCATTCTTCTGATCGTCGCCGCGGCGGCGAGCCTGCTCGGCATGCCGGCACTGGCCGGAGCCGCCGCCACCGGCGCGCGCATCCTGATCGGCATCGTTCTGAGCATCTTCCTGCTGATCGTCCTTGGCGTCTTCGCGGTGACGTGACCCCGCTCCGCACTGGTAATTCCCGCCCGTTTCCGCCATATAGCGCCAAACGGACATGGAATTCGCGGAGCAATGGCCAGCACTGCCCCTTTCGCCAAGATGAACGGCATCGGCAACGAGATCATCGTTGCCGACATGCGCAGCCGTGCCGATCGGGTGACGCCGGCCGCGGCCATCGCACTGAACGCCGATGCCGCGACCCGATTCGACCAGATCATGGCGATCCACGACGCCAGGACGCCGGGCACTGCCTTTTTCATCGACATCTTGAATTCCGACGGCTCCAAGGCGCAGGCCTGTGGCAATGGCATGCGCTGCGTTGTCCAGGCGCTCGCCGCCGAGACCGGCCAGAAGACCTTCACCTTCGAGACCGTCGCCGGCATCCTCAACGCTCGCGAACATGCCGACGGCTCGATCTCGGTCGACATGGGCACGCCGCGTTTCGGCTGGCAGGATATCCCGCTGGCCGAGGAGTTCCACGACACCCGTATGATCGAGCTGCAGATCGGCCCGATCGACGCGCCGGTGCTGCACTCGCCCTCGGTCGTCTCGATGGGCAACCCGCACGCCATATTCTGGGTCGATCGCGACGTCTGGTCCTATGAGCTCGACCGCTTCGGGCCGCTGCTCGAGAACCATCCGATGTTTCCCGAGCGTGCCAACATCACCATCGCACAGGTCACTTCACCCGACACCATGGTCATCCGCACCTGGGAGCGCGGCGCCGGCCTGACCAAGGCCTGCGGTTCGGCCGCATGCGCATCGGTGGTCGCGGCGGCCCGCACCAACCGGACCGGCCGCAGCGTCAGCCTGATTACGCCCGGCGGCGGCTCGCTGCATGTCGAATGGCTGGATAACGACCACGTCATCCTCACCGGTGCCGCCGAATGGGAATTTTCCGGCAGCTTCGATCCGTCGACCGGCATCTGGGCCCGCGACACCGAAAGCGCGGCCTGATGGCGTCCCAGGGTATCGATGTCGTCACCTTCGGCTGCCGGCTGAACACCTATGAGTCCGAGGTGATGCGGCGCGAGGCGGAAAACGCCGGCCTCGGCGCGCTGGAAGGTGGCGCCGTGATCTTCAACACCTGCGCCGTGACCGGCGAAGCCGTGCGCCAGGCCAGGCAGGCGATCCGCAAGGCGCGCCGCGACAACCCTGAAGCACGCATCATCGTCACCGGCTGCGCCGCGCAGACCGAACCGCAGAGTTTCGCCGTCATGGACGAGGTCGATCTCGTGCTTGGCAATGAGGAGAAGCTGCAGGCGCACTCCTATCGCGCGCTGCCGGATTTCGGCGTCAACGACACCGAGAAGGCACGCGTCAACGACATCTTTTCGGTGCGTGAGACCGCCGGCCACATGGTCGACGCCATCGAGGGCAGGGCGCGTGCCTTCGTCCAGGTGCAGAACGGCTGCGACCACCGCTGCACCTTCTGCATCATTCCCTACGGCCGTGGCAATTCGCGCTCGGTGCCGATGGGCGCCGTGGTCGAGCAGGTCAAGCGGCTCGCCGGCAATGGCTATGCCGAGATCGTATTGACCGGCGTCGACATGACCAGTTTTGGCGCCGACCTGCCGGGTGCGCCGAAGCTCGGCAAGCTTGTAAAGACCATCCTCAGGCAGGTGCCCGACGTGAAGCGCCTGCGGCTGTCGTCGATCGATTCGATCGAGGCCGACGACGAATTGCTCGACGCCATCGCCACCGAACCCAGGCTGATGCCGCATCTGCATCTGTCGCTGCAGTCGGGCGATGACATGATCCTGAAGCGGATGAAGCGCCGGCATCTGCGCGACCAGTCGATCCGCTTCTGCGAGGATGTGCGCAAGCTGCGCCCCGGCATCGTCTTCGGCGCCGACATCATCGCCGGCTTCCCGACCGAAACGGATGAGATGTTCGAAAACTCGGAGAAAATCGTCGAGGAATGCGGGCTGACGCATCTGCATGTCTTTCCGTTCAGCCCGCGCGAAGGCACGCCCGCCGCGCGCATGCCGCAGGTCCGCCGCGAGCTGGTCAAGCAGCGCGCCGCCCGGCTGCGCGCGGTGGGTGAGGCTGCGTATCGGCGCCATCTGTCGTCGCTTTCCGGGACGCGTCAGTCGATCCTGATCGAGCGCGACGGCCTTGGCCGCACCGAAGGTTTTACGCTTGCCGCGCTCGGCGCCGGCGTGCCGGGTGAGATCGTCGAGGCTGACATCACCGGCCACGACGGTATCAGGCTGATCGCGGCGCCCCTTGCCGCCCGCGCCGCCTGAGAAACGCAAAGCATGGCTGGTTTTTTCAAGAAGATATTTTCGTTCGGCAAGAAAGAGGTGGTCGAGGAGCGGGTCGACGAGACCGCCCCGCTGCCGCCGATCAAATGGGAAGCGCTCGATGCGCTGAAGCCGGCGGCGGAGCAGGCCGTTCCGGAGTTCTTGAAGCGCGACGAGCCAGAACCAGCGCCCCACCCTCCCCTTGATGGGGAGGGTCGCCACGAAGTGGCGGGGAGGGGTGACAGCGCCGGCGCCAGTCACCCCCACCCCCGAGCTGCGCTCGGGACCTCCTCCATCGAGGAGGAGGTAAAGCCAGCGCCCGAGGAACCAGCGCCAGAGCCAACGCCTTCGATTCCGACCATACCGGAGCCGACCGTTCCTGCCGTTCCGGAAATCCAGCCTGAGCCTGCTCCGGTCGAGGAGCCGAAGCCGGTTGAGCCGCCAGCGCCTGTCGAGGAGCCGACGCCCGAGGAAATCCCACCCGCGCCTGTCGTGCCCGAGCCGATTCCTGCACCGGAGCCGCAGGAAATTCCGGAGCCAAGGCAGCCGGAGGTCGTGCCGCCGCAACCGGAGACACAGCCAGAGCCAGCACCTGTCGAGGTGCCGGCGCCGCCAGTCGAAGCTCCAGCCGAAACGCCGGCACCTGAAATCCCGCCGGCCGAAGTTTCGCCGCCCATTCGCCAGCCGGCTCCGATTGAGCAGCACTCGGTGCGCGCCGAGATCGCGCCGGAGATCGAGGCCGCGCCGGCGCCCCACCCTCCCCTCGATGGGGAGGGTCAGGGGGCGGAAGCGGCGGGGTGGGGTGGCAGCGCCGGCGCCAGTCACCCCCACCCCCGAGCTGCGCTCGGGACCTCCCCCATCAAGGGGGAGACGACGCAACCAGCGCCACAGCCAAAACCCGTTCCCGCTCCCGGCAAGGTGACCGTCACCAAGAAGGTCGAGCAGAAGGCCGAGCCGCAGAAGGCGCCGGAACCGGCGCCGAGGCGTTCCTGGTTCCAGCGCATGCGGGACGGGCTCGCCCGCTCGTCGCGCGAACTCACCGGCAACATCGCCGGCGTCTTCACCAAGCGCAAGCTGGACGAGGAGACCCTGCAGGACCTGGAAGACGTGCTGATCCGCGCCGACCTCGGCATGGAGACGGCGCTGCGCGTCACCGATGCGCTGGCGTCCAGCCGCTACGGCAAGGATGTCTCCGACATCGAAGTGCGCGCCATCATGGCGGCCGAGGTGGAGAAGGTGCTGACCCACGTCGCCATGCCGCTCGAACTCGATCTCTCGCACAAGCCGCATGTCATCCTGGTGGTCGGCGTCAACGGTACCGGCAAGACCACCACCATCGGCAAGCTGGCGGCCAAGCTGACCGATGGCGGCCTGTCGGTGATGCTCGCCGCCGGCGACACGTTCCGCGCCGCGGCAATCGAGCAATTGAAAATCTGGGGCGAGCGGACGAAATCGCCGGTCATCGCCTCCAAGCTCGGCGCCGATGCCGCGGGGCTGGCCTATGACGCCTTCGAGAAGGCCAGGGAAGCCGGCTCCGACGTGCTGATCATCGACACCGCCGGCCGCCTGCAGAACAAGACCGAGCTGATGGCCGAGCTCGAAAAGATCGTCCGCGTGCTCGGCAAGCTCGACCCGGAGGCGCCGCACACCGTTTTGCAGACGGTAGACGCCACCACCGGCCAGAACGCGCTCAACCAGGTCGAGATCTTCCGCAATGTCGCCGGCGTCAACGGCCTGGTGATGACCAAGCTGGACGGCACGGCGCGTGGCGGTATTCTGGTGGCGATCGCGGCAAAGCACAAATTGCCGGTCTATTTCATCGGCGTCGGCGAACAGGTCGACGACCTCGAACCTTTTTCAGCCAGCGAATTCGCCAGGGCGATCGCTGGAGTGGCTTAACAAGCATATCCCAGAAAGTTGCAGACTTTTTGGATCAGACTATGCGCAAGAAAGAAATGCCATGAACCCACCCATTCTCGAACGCGATCCGTCCGACCCGCAAAAAGAGAAGAAGGAAGGCGTCAATCCGCTGCTCAAGCTGGTGCTGGAGCTGGGGCCGCTGATGGTGTTCTTCTTCGCCAATGCGCGCGGCGAATGGCTGGTGGGGAAATTCCCCGTTCTAGCCGAATTGGGCGGCCCGATCTTCGTCGCCACCGGCCTGTTCATGGCCGCCACGGCAATCGCGCTGATCGCCTCGTGGCTGCTGATGCGCACCTTGCCGATCATGCCGATGGTGTCGGGCGTCGTCGTTCTCATCTTCGGCGCGCTGACGCTCTATCTGCAGGACGACATCTTCATCAAGATGAAGCCAACCATCGTCAACACGCTGTTTGGCGGCGTGCTGCTCGGCGGCCTCTATTTCGGCAGGTCGCTGCTTGGCTATGTCTTCGATTCGGCCTTCAGCCTCGACGCCGAGGGCTGGCGCAAGCTGACCTTTCGCTGGGGCCTGTTCTTCCTGTTCCTGGCCCTTGCCAATGAAGCGGTGTGGCGGAATTTTTCCACCAACGCCTGGGTTACCTTCAAGGTCTGGGGCATCATGCCGATCACGCTTCTGTTCACCTTCAGCCAGATGCCGCTGATCCTGCGCCATTCGCTCGACGAAAAAGCCGGGAAAGAAGAGAAGGCCGGCAAATAGGAGGGGGCCATGGAATTCGTCACCACGCGCGATGAGCTGAGGACGATCTACAAGACACCGCAACCGACCGACGGCTCGATCCGCAAGGAATTGAAGGCGCTCGACGGCCATTGCCGCTCCTTCATCGGCAAGAGCCCCTTCGTGCTGATCGGTTCGTCCGACGGCGCCGGCAATGCCGACGTGACGCCGAAGGGTGACAAGCCCGGCTTCGCCGCCATTCTCGACGACAGGACTATCGCCATTCCCGACCGGCCCGGCAACAACCGACTCGATACGCTGGAGAACATCCTGCTCAATCCGTCGGTCGGGCTGCTCTTCCTCATCCCCGGCATGAACGAGACGCTGCGCGTCAATGGCGACGCCCGCATCACCGTCGACGCCACCCTGCGCGAACGCCTCGCCGTCGACGGCAAGGAACCGCAAAGCGTCGTCGTCGTCACCGTCAAGTCGGCCTACATGCATTGCGCCAAAGCCTTCATGCGCTCGGATCTGTGGAAGCCGGAAACCTGGTACGACCGCGCGACGCTGCCGACGCTCGGCCAGATTCTGCACGACCAGCTGGCGGTGGCCGATTCGGCCGAGGCGACCGACCGCTGGCTGGACGACGCCTACAAGCAGACCATGTGGTAGGCTTTCGGGACGACGATTCGTCCCGGCTGGTTCCAACCCTTGCTGAATATCCTTGCCATCTCGGGCAGCCTGCGCGCGGCCTCAACCAATTCCGCACTGGTCGCGGCCCTGGCGCGCGACGCGCCGCCCGGCTGTCGCGTCACCGTCTACGACCGGCTTGGCAGCCTGCCGATCTTCAATCCCGACGACGAGGGCGATCGAACGCCGCTCGAGGCCTCCGAACTGATCGACGCGGTCACCAGCGCCGACGGCGTCATCATCTCGTGTCCGGAATATGCCCATGGCGTGCCGGGCGGGCTGAAGAACGCCCTCGACTGGCTGGTGTCGCGCGACGCCGCCGTCGAGAAGCCCGCCATGCTGGTGCACGCCTCGTCGCGCTCGCTGTTCGCCCGCGCCGCGCTGAGCGAGATCATACGCACCATGTCGTTCGCGCTTTATGACGGCGGGCTTGAGATTGCCTTGCTCGGCAAGAAACCGCCGGAGGTGGAGAACATCCTGGCTGAACCGGAAAAGCGGCTGGCCCTGCGCGACACCATTTCAGCTTTCGCCGACTTCATCCGCTCGCGTTGAGCGACGGCACCACGCTTTCAGGGCGTAGTGACGCGGAGGCCGCTGTGATGCGCCGTGACATCAACCAAAGAATGCGACGGCGTAGTGTGAAAGCCCTTCTGTTGCGATCCTTCCCACCCCCTCTGTCCTGCCGGACATCTCCCCCGCAAGGGGGGAGATCGGGTGTCATTCCGGCTTTCGCCAATCTCCGCCGTCGCAAGAATGAGCCGAGCGCCGAGGCTGCCAATCTCCCCCCTTGCGGGGGAGATGCCCGGCAGGGCAGAGGGGGGTGCTGTCCCGCCAGCCTCTCGCAAACTTCTGTGCGGCACCCGAAACCCGATGACCAAGGAACGGAAGGCTCGGCCAATCTCGAAGGGTTGCTCCGAAAGGTGCGACTACCGCTTCCATCTCAGCGTCTCGACATCGGTCTTGCCGACATACCAGTCGCGGGCGTTGACCTCCTCGAAGACCACCCAGACATCGTCATTGCTGAGGCCGGTGGCGTCCATGATGGCAGCCGTGACCCTTTTGGCTATGTCCGCCTTCTTGCCCGCCGGATCGGCGGCGATGACTTCCTTGACGATGCGGATGTTGACGAATGGCATGGCTTCCTCCCCTTCGATTTTGTTGACGGCGGCTCAATAAGTCTTGGCGCCGTTGACCATCAGCCGCACCATGTAGAGCGAGGTGGTGCCGGCGATGTAGAGACAATTCAGCTTGTTGCCGCCGAACACGCAATTGGCGGTGACTTCCGGCACCTTGACCTTGCCGATCAGCGTCCCGTCCGGATCGTAGCAGTGGATGCCGTCGGCAGCACTGGTCCAGATGCGGCCGCCCTCGTCGAGCCTGAAGCCGTCGAACAGGCCGGCCGTGCAGTCGGCGAAGACTTTTTCGCCCGAGACCTTCTTGCCGCCCTTGCCGACATTGAACACCCGCATATGGGCAGGATCTTGCGCGCCATGCGTGCGGCCGGTGTCGACGACATACAGCTTGCTTTCGTCGAGCGAGAAGGCAAGGCCGTTGGGCCTGACCATGTCGGTGATGACGGCTTCCACCTCGCCCGTGCCGGGATCGACCCGGTAGACATAGCAGGCGCCGATCTCGCTCTCCGCCTTGTCGCCCTCATAATCATTGTCGATGCCATAGGAAGGATCGGTGAACCAGATCGAGCCATCCGACTTGACCACCACATCGTTGGGCGAGTTCAGCCGCTTGCCGCGCCATTTGGCTGCAATGGTGGTGATCGAGCCGTCATGCTCGGTGCGGCTGACGCGGCGGCCCGAATGCTCGCAGGTGACCAGCCGGCCTTGCCTGTCGACGGTGTTGCCGTTGGAATTGCTGGATGGCTGGCGAAAGACGCTGACACGGCCGTCGGTCTCGTCGAAGCGCAGCATGCGGTTGTTGGGGATGTC
The DNA here is from genome assembly GCF_042682105.1 of Mesorhizobium calcicola. Lineage (NCBI taxonomy): Bacteria > Pseudomonadati > Pseudomonadota > Alphaproteobacteria > Hyphomicrobiales > Phyllobacteriaceae > Mesorhizobium > Mesorhizobium calcicola. Next base: position 15,052 of record NZ_JBHUGY010000040.1, on the reverse strand, counting down.
CGACCAGACGACATAGCGGCCGGCGGCAAACCAGGCCGGCCCTTCCGCCCATTGGCAACCGGTGAAGAGCTTGTTGACATGCGCATTCGTGCCGATCAGGCGCGCGAAGCGCGGATCGAGAACTTCGTAATCTTCGGCGGCCATGGCTTCCCTCTCAGGTCATTTCAACGCGGCGCCAGATCAAGCCAGCCGGCGACCAATAAGGCAAGATCGATGATGAAATCGCCCGCAACCTCCTGCAGAGGTGATGAGGGCACCGCCAGGTTGATCGCCGTTGACCCCGGTTAAGCGAGGTTAACTCAGGTTAAGCACGGGTAACTCAGGTTAAGCGCACTTAACCCCGGTTAAGCCGGCTTAACCCGCTATGCGTCTGGCGCAACGGTGCATTGCAACATCTTCTTTTTGCAATGCACAATTCCTATGTCATGTTCCGTATCGATCAAGGGAGGAATAACCGCCGCGGAAATGCGGCGCCAAAAGGAACCTTGCTATGATCCTCGACAGCCTCATGACCCGCGCTCGCACCAGCATTGCCAAGCGCAAGCACTACAACCGCCTTGTCGCCGAAATCGATAGCTTTTCCAGCCGCGATCTGGCCGACATGCGCGCCGACCGCTCGGAAATGCTCTACCAGGTCCACAAGCAGATCTACGGCTGATCTTAACTCACGTGATTTGGCGCCGCCCAGGCACGTTGAGATTCAGGTCAGGCCGAGTCGAGAATAGTGGATTCCGAGAACCGGAGCGGAGCGTACTTTTGGGTACGTGAGCACCGGAAGCGCAGGAAGCCGCTATTCGCAAGCCGGCATCACCTGAATATCAACGTGCCGCCAGTGCCTTGTCGATCTGCGGCAACAGCAGCGTCCGCGCCGTCTCGGCCGTCAGCGGACCGACATGCTTGTAGGCGATCTTGCCGTCCTTGCCGATGACGAAGGTTTCCGGCACGCCGTAGACACCCCAGTCGATCGCCGTGCGGCCGGCTTCGTCGACCCCGATCGCCTGGAACGGATTGCCGAGGTCGCCGAGGAACCGGCGGGCGTTTTCCGGCTGGTCCTTGTAGTTCAGCGCCGCCATCACAAAACGCTTGTCCTGCGCCAGCGCCAGCAGCACCGGGTGCTCCTCGCGGCACGGCGCGCACCACGACGCAAACACGTTGACCAGCGTGACCTTGCCGGCGAAGGATTTCGAATCGAGCCCGGGCAGGTTCATGCCCTCCAGCGCCGGCAGGTTGGTCTGCGGCGCCGGCAGGCCGATCAGGGCCGACGGCACTTCCGAAACGTCGCGTCCCGACAACAGCTGCGCCAGGAACAGTCCGGCCAGGCCGAGGAAGACCAGCAGCGGCAAAAGCACGAACAGGCGGCGACGGGGTGGTGCCGGCGTTTCCGTTTCCATGCTCATGATTTGACCGCCTTGTCGGAACGCCGCCGCACCCCGGAGGCTTCCAGTTCGGCAAGCTCGCGTTTTCGCGCCCGCTGGTCGAGCAGGATCCAGGCGACCAGCCCTGCCAGAACCACGGCAGTGATGCCATAGGCAGCCGTGACGTAAAGGGCGTGTACGCTCATGCCTGCCGCTCCATCGACGACGTCCTTCTTTCCAACCCGATCCTTCCGCCTCGCACGATCATGCTTTCCCTTAATGGCGCGCCGGCGGCTTCGCAATCGGCTGCCGCTCCGCAGCCTGCGAACGTATACGGTCGCCGCGCCGCCGCCTTTGATGTCACGCAAACCACGATCGATATCACTCAATCCGTTCCGTGCCGCAGCGCCAGCGCCGCCGAGACCGGACCCAGCACCGCAAGAAACAGGGTCAGCGCGGCAAGAATGAGGAAGGGCTGCAAAAACGGATCGGGATTGGCCGTCGCGCCGTAGCTCGCCGAAACGCCGAAGATCAGCACCGGAATGGTCAGCGGCAGCACCAGCACCGAGATCAGCAGCCCGCCACGCGGCAGTGCCACCGCCACCGCCGCGCCCGCCGCACCGATGAAGGTGATCGCCGGGGTGCCGACCAGCAGCGTCAGCGCCGTGGCGCCGATGGCAACCGGCTCCATGTTCATGAACAGGCCAAGCAAGGGGGCGGCGACCACCAGCGGCAGCACGCTGCCCGCCCAATGCGCCAGGCATTTCGTCAGCACCGTCAAGGCCAGCATGTACCGGTCGTTGCCGAGCACCAGCAGATCGAGCGAGCCGTCCTCGCGGTCGGCCTGGAACAGCCGGTCGAGCCCGAGCAGGCAAGACAGCAGCGCACCGATCCACAGGATCGCCGGGCCGATGCGGGCAAGCAGCTTCAGATCCGGCCCAACCCCGAACGGGATGGTGGCGATGACGGCGAGGAAGAAGATGACGCCGGTCAACGCCCCGCCGCCGGCGCGGATGTTGAGGCGGATGTCGCGAGCGAAAAGGGACCACATTACGATGTGGTCCTTTGTTGAGGTTGGCGTTCTGTCACGCCCCCCTCTGGCCTGCCGGCCATCTCCCCCACTTGGGGGGAGATTGGCAGCTTCGGCGCCTCGCTTGTCTTTGCGACGGAGGTGATTGGCGAAAGCCTGGGCGCCATCCGATCTCCCCCCTCGTGGGGGAGATGTCCGGCAGGACAGAGGGGGGCGCCTCGCACCGCCATCAACCGGCTTCCCCCATCCTCAATTCCTTCGCTCCCTCGAGCCCCAGCGGCAAATGCGTCGCCGCGACGATGATCCCGCCCTCCTCGCAATGCCTCGTCATCAGCCCCGCAAACCGCGCCTCCGACGCCTTGTCCAGTCCCGCCGTCGGCTCGTCCAGCAGCCACAATGGCCGGTGGCTGACCAGCAGCTTGGCGATCGCCGCGCGGCGACGTTGCCCGGTCGAGAGATAGCCGAAGGGCAAGTGGCCGATGCCGCCGAGCCCGACGGTTTCCAGCGCCTCTTCGACGCCGGCATGCCCATCGCCGTTGAAGTCGCGCCAGAAGCGCAAATTTTCCGCCACGCTGAGCGCCGGCTTCATCGCGTTCTGGTGGCCAAGGTAATGACAGGCCGAGGCGATCGACGGAAATGCCTCGCCCCCGTCTCCAATCTTCACAACGTCCTCAATCTTCATGACGCCTTCGATCCGCACGCTGCCTTCCGCCACCGGCAGCAGCCCGGCGATGATCCGCAGCAGCGTCGATTTACCGGCGCCGTTCGGCCCGGTGACGACGAGCGCCTGGCCGCCTTCGAGGGCAAAGCCGATGCCGGAAAACACCGTGTCGCCGCCGCGTTCGCCGCCCAGATTTTCGGCGATCAGCCGCATCCATCGCCTGCCCTGAAACCCATGTGCCGCGGCAGCTGCCGCATCGCACAAATTTGCTTTGCAACTGTCTAGAACTATTCCAGAAAATTCTCTATATGCGGTGCATCCGTGCCAGCGGTCGGCGCGGGAACAGAATTAGCGCCGAACCAGCGCACGCGCCGCCTTGAACGGCTCGGGTTGCTTGGGAACGGACAGCGGAAATGGCCGTACCCGCACCTTTGCGCGTGATTGCATGCCATCGGCGTCCGTTCCCTTTCAGGCTGAACAGACAAGGATCGCACGTGTCAAAATCCCTCGACAGTTTCAATTGCCGCCGCACGCTGACCGCAAGCGGCACGGAGTATGTCTATTTCGATCTCATCGAGGCCGAGAAGAACGGCCTCACCGGCATCGCCCAGCTGCCCTATTCGATGAAGGTGCTGCTGGAGAACCTGCTGCGCAACGAGGACGGCCGCTCCGTCACCAAGGAATCGATCCAGGCGGTCGCCGGCTGGCTGACCGACAAGGGCACCGCCGGCGTCGAGATCGCCTATCGCCCGGCCCGCGTCCTGATGCAGGATTTCACCGGCGTTCCGGCCGTGGTCGACCTTGCCGCCATGCGCGATGCCATGGCCTCGCTCGGTGGCGACCCGCAGAAGATCAACCCGCTGGTTCCCGTCGACCTCGTCATCGACCATTCCGTCATTGTCGATGAGTTCGGCACGCCGATGGCCTTCGCCCGCAATGTCGAGCTCGAATATGAGCGCAACGAGGAGCGCTACAAGTTCCTGAAATGGGGCCAGCAGGCGTTCCGCAACTTCCGCGTCGTGCCGCCCGGCACCGGCATCTGCCATCAGGTCAATCTCGAATATCTCGGCCAGGTGGTGTGGACCAACACCGAGGACGGCGAAACCACCGCCTATCCCGACACCTGCGTCGGCACCGATTCGCACACCACGATGATCAACGGCCTTGGCGTGCTCGGCTGGGGCGTCGGCGGCATCGAGGCCGAGGCGGCCATGCTCGGCCAGCCCGTCTCCATGCTGTTGCCCGAGGTGATCGGCTTCCGCCTCACCGGCAAGCTGAAAGAAGGCGTCACCGCCACCGACCTCGTGCTCACCGTCACCCAGATGCTGCGCAAGAAGGGCGTCGTCGGCAAGTTCGTCGAGTTCTTCGGCCCCGGCCTCTCCAACATGACGCTGGCCGACCGCGCCACCATCGGCAACATGGCGCCCGAATATGGCGCCACCTGCGGCTTCTTCCCGGTCGACACCGAGACCATCCGCTACCTCACAATGTCGGGCCGCAGCGAGGACCGCATCGCGCTGGTCGAGGCCTATGCCAAGGCGCAAGGCCTGTGGCGCGACACCGGCTCGGCCGATCCGGTGTTCACCGATCTGCTTGAACTCGAGCTCGACAGCGTCGTGCCGTCGATGGCCGGCCCCAAACGGCCGGAGGGTCGCGTCGCGCTGGAAAGCATTCCCGAAGGCTTCGCCAAGGCGATGGAGACCGAATACAAGAAGGCCGCCGAGATCGGCAAGCGCTACACCGTCGAAGGCACCAGCCACGATCTTGGCCATGGCGACGTCGTCATCGCCGCCATCACCTCCTGCACCAACACCTCGAACCCGAGCGTGCTGATCGGCGCCGGCCTGCTCGCCCGCAACGCCAACCGCCTCGGTTTGAAGCAGAAGCCGTGGGTGAAGACCTCGCTCGCCCCGGGCAGCCAGGTGGTGGCCGAATATCTGGAGAAATCCGGCCTGCAGAAGGAGCTCGACCAGATCGGCTTCAACCTGGTCGGCTTCGGCTGCACCACCTGCATCGGCAATTCCGGCCCGCTGCCGGCGCCGATCTCGAAAACCATCAACGAAAAAGGCCTGATCGCCGCCGCGGTCCTGTCCGGCAACCGCAACTTCGAAGGCCGCGTCTCGCCCGACGTGCAGGCCAACTATCTGGCCTCGCCGCCGCTGGTCGTCGCGCATGCGCTGGCTGGAACCGTCACCAGGGACCTCACCACCGAACCGCTCGGCGAGGACAGGAACGGCAACCCGGTCTACCTCAGGGATATCTGGCCGAGCTCGGCCGAGATCCAGGAGTTCATCGAGAAGAACGTCACCCGCGAACTGTTCGCCCGCAAATATGCCGACGTCTTCAAGGGCGACGAATACTGGCAGAACGTCAAGGCCCCGGAAGGCCAGACCTATGCCTGGGACGACAACTCGACCTATGTGCAGAACCCGCCCTATTTCGCCGGCATGACCGCTGGTTTCGGCAAGATCGGCGACATCAAGGGCGCCCGCGTGCTCGGCCTGTTCGGCGACAAGATCACCACCGACCACATCTCGCCGGCCGGCTCGATCAAAGCGGCCTCACCGGCCGGCAAATATCTCACCGACCATGGCGTCGGCGTCGCCGACTTCAACCAGTACGGCACGCGTCGCGGCAACCACGAGGTGATGATGCGCGGCACCTTCGCCAACATCCGCATCCGCAACCACATGCTGGGCGAGAATGGCAGGGAAGGCGGCTACACCATCCACTACCCGTCGAAGGAAGAGGAATCGATCTACGACGCGGCGATGGAATACAAGAAGGAAGGCGTGCCGCTGGTGATCTTCGCCGGTGTCGAATACGGCAATGGCTCGTCGCGCGACTGGGCGGCCAAAGGAACGAATCTCCTTGGTGTCCGCGCGGTCATCGCCCAGTCCTTCGAGCGCATCCATCGCTCGAACCTGGTCGGCATGGGCGTCATCCCCTTCGTCTTCGAGGACGGCACTTCGTGGGCCACGCTCAATCTGAGAGGTGACGAGCTGGTCGAGATCGACGGGCTGAGCAGCATCAAGCCGCGCCAGACGATGACCGCCAAGGTCACCTATGGCGACGGCTCGGTGAAGAACGTGCCGATCATCTGCCGCATCGATACGCTGGACGAGCTCGACTACTTCAAGAACGGCGGCATCCTGCAATACGTGCTGCGCGATCTGGCAGCTTAAGGGCAGGGATTAGGGCTTAGGCAGTAGGGCTTAGGCAGTAGGGAACAAGGACACCTACTGCCTACTGCCTACTGCCTACTGCCTACTGCCTACTGCCTACTGCCCACTGCCCTGCCTTTTCCAAAGCGCGCCACGGCGGCCAGAAGCACGCCGAGCATCAGCGCGTTGAAGATGTGCCAGAGGAAGTGCGTGCCGAGCGGGAAGCTGCCGCAGACCAGCGGATCGATCATCCGGCAGATGACGGACACGACGAAGATCGCCGATCCCGTCAGATTGTACCAGCCGGCGCGATTGCCGCTCGCCGCCACCAGGATGCCGAAGAAGGCGAGCGCCAGAAACGGCGGCAGGTAGGCCGTCGTGCCGTTCGAGGCCTGGCGCAGCCAGTCCGGCACGGCCAGCGTCAGCAGCCCGGCAACCACATAGAACACAACGAAGATGGCGATGGCCTTGCCCCATCGCATGCCGAGGAAGCGGCGCAGGTTGAACAGCGTATAGGCGAGCGTGAAGCCGGCGATCGGCAGCACGTCGACCCAGATCGTGCCTTTGGTGGCGAAGGTATGGAAGATCGTCGAACCGATGCCGATTGCCACCACCCACCAGGCCAGCACCTCGGCAAAGGTGCCGGTGCGCAGCCTTCGCACCTCGCGCACGCCCCACAAGCCGGCGGCGATGAAGGCGAGGTTGGTCAGGGCATTGACCGGCTCGGACCAGAGTTCCGGCCCGGTCCGCTCGCAATAGAGATCGACCGGCGTCAAAAGGGTTTGCCACATCGTGATTGCCGCCCGAATCGGTTTTCTACCCTGAAGTGCAGGCCCTTTTCCTATGGCGCCGCTGCGGTCGGTTGCAATGGCAATAATTTCACCGCAACGTGACTTCCCGTTGACTTCCGGTTCTGCCACATATTTCGGCAATCACAATAAAGCCGGCGGCACCGGCGGGAATCGGAATGGCCATGGCCTCGCGAAAATCATTGTGGCTGGCAGCCCTTGCGCTGGCCTTCTCGGCGTTTGCCGGCGCCGGCCAACCCGCCGAGCCCGGCAAGCCGCAAGCCGACAGGCCCCAGGCCGACAAACCCTTGGGCGTGGTCGAGCTGTTCACCAGCCAGGGCTGCAACTCCTGTCCGCCGGCCGATGCGTTGTTCGCCGAACTTGCCGCCAAGGAAGACATCGTCGCGCTCGCCTACCATGTCGACTACTGGGATTATCTCGGCTGGCAGGACACGCTGAGCCGCAAGGAGAACACCGAGCGGCAAAATGACTATATGCGCGCCTTCGGCAGCCGCTCCGTCTATACGCCGCAGGCGGTCATCAACGGCCGCGTCCATGTCAACGGCGCCAGCCGTGTCGACGTCGATGGCGCGCTTGCCCGCATGGCCAAGAGCGGCGAAGGCCTGCGGGTTGCCGTCAAGGTCAGCCGGACCAGCGACCGTGTGATGATCGACGCCGGCGATGCCGGATCCGGCCCCAGCGATGCCCATGTCGTCATCGTCTATTTCGACCCGCCGCAGACGGTCAAGATCGCCGAGGGTGAGAACACCGGCCGCAAGATGACCTATTGGAACGCGGTCTCGGGCATCCAGACCGCCGGCATGTGGCACGGCAAGGCGCAGCGCTACGAATTGCCGATGAGCGAGATCTCCAAGAAGGGCGGCTGCGCCGTGCTGCTGCAATCAGTCGGCAAGGATGGCCTGCCCGGACCCATCCTGGGCGCCGCCTTCATTCACAAGCCTTAGAAGCTTTCAGAGCTTGATTGGGCGCGCCGCGATGGCGAGACGACCCGCTCGCAGCTGCGGTTCTGAGATGCCGGCGGGACAGCACCCCCCTCTGGCCTGCCGGCCATCTCCCCCGCAAGGAGGGAATTGGCAGCTTCGTCGTCGCGCTGCAGAACAGGATCGTGCTCTGCCTCGCGGCATCGCCCCGCGCTCCAGCCAATAAAAAACCGACGTCAGCTTGCTTCTGACGTCGGTCATTTAGGTTTTGGGATCGTCGCACCCGGTTTCCCCTAGGAAAAACCGAGGTTGGTTCGATCCGACGCAGACCCGTGGGCGGGGGGCTTGGGGTTTACGAGCCGGTGCCGGACCGAACCGTCTCAGGCAACGCGGGTAAATTCGTCGGACATTGGGGCATTAGCGCGGATAAAAAATGGCGAGAATGTGGCGAAGCATCACCAATTCCAACAGGGCGTTTCATAAAAGTGACTGGACGTTGCAGGAACAGCGTAGCGCCGCCCTCGCTTCGCCGGGTCTTGCAATTCCGGCGCGAACACGCCAACTTTGGTCGGCAAAGATTCATTTTGAAGGATCGAGGCATGACCGATGATGCCAGCGGGACGGGGGATGGGGACGCATCCGCAATATTGATCCCGCTGCACGAGGCGCGACGCGAGCACCTCGATCAGCCGGTGCGCTTCGACCGGCGTGAATTGGACCAGATCCTCAGGCTTTACGGACGCATGGTCGCCGCCAACGAATGGCGCGACTACGCCATCGATCATCTCACCGACAGGGCCGTGTTTTCCGTGTTCCGCCGCGCCAGCGAAGTGCCGCTGTTCCAGATCGTCAAAGACCCGAAACTGGCCCGCAAGCAGGGCGCCTTTGCCGTCATCGCCGCTGGCGGCCGCATCCTGAAGCGCGGCCAGGAGCTCGGCCGCGTGCTTGGGATCTTCGACGGCAAGCTGAAGCTCGTCGAGGCTTAACCCTCTAGGACGTAGTGACGATTTAAGGGTTTGGGATTCCCAAGGATTGGCAAATCAGATTCAACGCTGATTTTTGGAGATCGGCGATGGATTGCGATGCGCTTGGGGACGACCAGTGGGACCGGATCAAGGGTTTTGTGCCCGGCGGCACGAAAGGCAAGCGCGGCCCGCGTACAGATAATCGGAAGTTCCTCGACGCGCTGTTGTGGATGGCGCGTTCGGGTGGCCGTTGGCGCGACCTGCCGGAGCGGCTTGGCGATTACCGCTCGGTGAAGCGGCGCTATTATCGTTGGATCGGGATGGGTGTGCTGGACGATATGCTGGAAATGCTCGCCCGCGAAGCCGACCTCGAATGGCTGATGATCGACAGCACGATCGTGCGAGCGCACCAGCATGCCGCCGGGGCACGCAAGGTCAAAGGGGGGCGGATGCCCAGGGCCTGGGTCGGTCTCGCGGCGGCCTGAGTACCAAGATCCACGCCGCCACCGAGGCGCTCGGCCTTCCCATCCGCCTGATCGGCACCCCCGGCCAGCGCAACGACATCGCCTTGGCCCACGACCTGATCGACGGTATCGACGCCGATGCCGCCATCGCCGACAAGGGATACGACGCCGATCACCTCGTTGACAGGATCACTGAACAGGGCGCAGAGGTCGTCATCCCGCCCAAGCGCAACCGCAAGGCCCAGCGGCCATACGACCGCGATCTCTACAAGGAGCGCAACCGCATCGAGCGCTTCTTCAACAAGCTCAAGCAGTTCAGGCGCGTCGCAACCCGTTACGACAAGCTGCTCGCAAACTTCATGGGTTTCGTCAAACTCGCAGCGATCGCCATTTGGCTCAGATAGTTAAATCGTCACTACGTCCTAGAGCAGTTCACCGTTTCACGGAAACGGCGAACTGCTCTAACTCTTTGTTTTGACGCAATTCCGGACGGAAAACCGTTTCACACTTTTCCTGGAATTGCTCTATTTTTGCTGGCGGAATTTTCGCTCCGGCAGCGAATCGGGATCCGGCGGAGCGAGCGCCCCGCCATTCAGCGACAGCTGCATGAACACCGTGTCCAGCCAGCGCCCGTGCTTGTAGCCGGAGCCCTCAAGGCGTCCCGAATGGCGAAAGCCGAGCTTCTCGTGCAGCCGCACCGAGGCGCTGTCCGCCCGCCCGTCGCCGATCACGGCGATGACCTGGCGGAAGCCCGCCGCCTCGACGGCCTCGATCAGGCTTTGCATCAGCTCGAGCCCGACGCCCTGGCCCTTGGCCTCAGGCGCGACATAGACGGAATCCTCGACGATGAAGCGGTAGGCCGGGCGCGGCCGAAAGGCGCCGGCATAGGCATAACCGAGCACGGCGCCGTCCTTTTCCGCCACCAGATAGGGAAATCCGCCAGCCATCAAACTGTCAAATCGGGCGCCCATCTCGGCGCGGCCGGGCGGCTCCAGCTCATAGCTCGCCGTGCCCTGGGTGACCGCGTCGGCATAGATTTCCGTAATCCGGTCGAGGTCGGCCGCTGTTGCGGGCCGGATGATGGTATTGCTCATTATTTATGCATGCCGTTGTTTTGCCTGCGATAACAGCAAAGCCTGGCACAAAAGGAAAGGGCGGCCGTTGGGCCGCCCTTTCCAAACTCGCTGGTCCAGTTCCCGAAAGCGGGATCCGCTTAGCGGCGGTCGCCCATGAACTGCAGCAGGAACATGAACAGGTTGATGAAGTCGAGGTAAAGCGTCAGCGCGCCCATGATGGCCTTGCGGCCGGCGACATCCGACGCGTCACCCGCGAAATACATCTCCTTGATCTTCTGCGTGTCATAGGCGGTGAGGCCCGCAAAAATCAGCACGCCGATCGCCGAAACGGCGAAGGAAAGCGCCGACGACTGCAGGAAGATGTTGATCACCATCGCGATGATCAGACCGAACACGCCCATGATCAGGAACGAGCCCATCGCCGTCAGGTCGCGCTTGGTGGTGTAGCCGTAGAGCGACAGCGCGCCGAAGGCGGCGGCGGTGGCGAAGAAGGTCTGCGAAATGCTGGCCGTGGTGTAGACCAGGAAGATCGACGACAGCGACAGGCCGACGAGGCCGGCATAGACCCAGAACGTCGTCTGCGCCGCCGCAACGCTCATCGACTGGACGCGGAACGACAGGAACAGCACGGCGGCCAGCGGCGCCAGCATCACCACCCAGCGCAGCGGCGAGCCGAAGATCGCGTAGCCGAAGGAGGTCAGCATCTCGCCGCTTGGCAGCGTCGCGACAGCCGAGGCCGGATCGGAGGTGGTGGCCAGCATGATCGTGCCGATCGCGGCAAGACCGGTGATGAGGAGGCCAAGCCCCATCAGATTGTAGACCTTGATCATGTAGGCGCGCAGGCCCTGATCGATGCCTGCATCAACGGCGGCGCCGGGCACGGCGCGCGTCTGATAGTTGCGAATGGGTTCAGCCATGGGAGTCCTCTATTGCTTCTGCCCCGTCCGGTGTCAGGTCCACCGGGACCCAGGCGCCGCTGGCGGGGCTCCAGCATGCCTGCGGCGAAATATGATGGTTATTCGCGTCAAGAACAAGACCGTAACCGGGTGTAATGCTTCGTGAGGCAGCTGGAATCCGGTTTTTGCGGCCTTTGGCGGCGCAACATTACGTCGATTTAACCAAATCCGGTCTCGGCGGGCGCGACTCAAAGGTTGCGCAACACCGGCGCGGCCTTGTGGCCGAGCACCCGCCAGGTGCCGGCGAGACCGATGCCGACCGTGATGACGAGCGAAAACAGGATGGTCGCCACCGCCACCTCGGGCATGAAATGCGATGGCAATGTCATGATGCGCGCGACGACGAACCAGGCGGCAGCGCCACCGGCCGCCAGGGCGAAGATCGCGGTGGCCAACCCGATCAGCATGTATTCGAGCGAGAAGGCGGCAATCAGCGTCGTGCGTGTCGCACCCAGCGTCTTCAGCACCACCGCGTCATGGACGCGCGCCCGGTTGCCGGCGGCAAGCGCGCCGGCCAGCACCAGCACCGAAGCGATCAGCGCCACGCCGGCCGCGGCCCTGATCGCCGTGCCGAGTTGCCCGACCAGCCGGTTGACGACGTCGAGCGCGTCCTTGACCCGGACCGTCGTCACCGCCGGGAAGGCGCGGGTGACGGCATTGAGGATACGCGCGTCGTCGGCCGCCGAGGCACTCTTTTCGGTCAGCGTCGCCATCCAGCCATGCGGCGCCCCGGCGAATGTGTTGGGCGAGAACACCATGACGAAGTTGATGCCCATCGTCTCCCATTCGACCTGGCGGAAATTGGCGATCCTGGCCGTCACGTTGCGGCCGAGCACATTGACGGTGACGGTGTCGCCGAGCTTCAGCCCGATCTCTTTGCCTTCCACGGCAGAGAACGAGACCAGCGGCTCGCCGGCATAATTGTCGGGCCACCAGCTGCCCTCGGTCAGCGTCGCGTTGTCCGGCTGTTTGGCGTCATAGGTCAGGCCGCGATCGCCCTTCAGCACCCAGGCGCCTTCCGCCGGCACCTGCACCTTGTCGACATCGACGCCGTTCAGCGCCATCACCCGGCCGCGCAGCATCGGCACCTTGGCCAGCGTCCCCTGTGGCGCTTGCTTGCCGATCAGCGTGGAGAACGCATCGACATCGCTGCTCTGGATGTCGACGAAGAAGAAATTCGGCGCCCGCTCCGGCAGGCTGCCGGAAATCTGTTGCCTGAGGTTGCCGTCGATCAGCGCCAGCGTCACCAGTAGCGTCAGACCGAGCCCAAGCGACAGCACCACCGACGGCGTCAGCGCGCCGGGCCGGTGGATGTTGCCGACGGCAAGCCGCAGCGCCACGAAGCGCACGCGCGGGCTCTTCCTGGCCGCCCATTGCACCAGCGCGCCGACCAGGCGCAGCACCAGGAAGGCGAAGATGGTGGCGCCGACGAAGATCGAGGCGATGCGCCGGTCGCCCGAAAACAGGATGGCCAGCGCCGCCAGCAGCAATGCGATGCCGATGGCCGCCGCAACATAGACAGGGCGCGGAAAGCCGCGGCCTTCCAGCCCCATCTCGCGAAACAACGCGGTCGCCGGCACGTCGCGGGCGCGGCCGAGCGGCAGCAGCGCGAAGGCCAGCGTCACCAGCAGGCCGAACAGCGCCGCCATGCCGAGCGCGCCGGGATAGAAGCCGCCTTCCGCCGGCACCGGAATGACCTGATGAAGCGCCGCACCGGCCGCGAACGGCATCAGCGCCCCGAGCACCAGGCCGAGCACGATGCCCAATGCGGCGATGATCAGGATCTGCACCAGATAGACGGCAAAGACGAAGCCGCCGGAAGCGCCCAGGCTCTTGAAGGTGGCGATGACGCCGCGCTTGCCATCGAGATAGGCGCGCACCGCGTTGGCGACACCGACGCCGCCGACCACCAGCGCCGTCAGCCCGACCAGCGTCAGGAACTGCGAGAAGCGCTCGATGTTGGACGACAGCGCCGGCGCGGCATTGCTGCGCGTGCGGATCGACCAGCCGGCCTGCGGGAAATCCTTGGCCGCCTGATCCTGGATGGCCTTCAGCCGTGCCTCATCGGCGTCGGCCGGCAACCGGATCTTGTAGGCGTTTTCGACCAGGCTGCCCGGCTGGACCAGCCCGGTGGCCGCCAGCCCTTCGGTCGAGATCATCAGCCGCGGCGCGAAGCCGAAACCGTCGGACACCGCATCCGGTTCGGTGATCAGCCTGGCGCGCAGTTCGAAGGTGGCGGTGCCGAGCTTCAGCCGGTCGCCGAGCTGAAGATGCAGCCGCTCGAACAGGAGATCGGGGGCCGCGGCGCCGAAAACCCCGAACTCTTCGCCGAACAGTTCCTGGTTCGACAGTGCCGGCTCGGTCGCCAGCGCGCCATAGAGCGGATAGGCATGGTCGACCGCCTTGGCCTCGACCAGCGCCTGGTCGGTTCCGTCGGCGAGACGTGCCATCGAGCGCATGCTGGCGGTCCGCGAAACGACGCCCAGCCCGTCAAGGAAGCCACTTTCGGCCTGGCTGGCGTCGCGCTGGTTGATCTGGAAGCGGAGATCGCCGCCGAGCAGCGTCTGGCCCTGATTGGCGACGCCGGCGGTGATCGCACGCGCCACAGAGTTGACGCCGCCGATGGCCGCCACGCCAAGCGCGATGCAGGCGAGGAAGATCAGGAAGCCGGACAGGCCGCCACGCATTTCGCGCAGCGAGAAGCGGACCGCAAGCTTCAGCGTCCGCGACAACGGCATCAGGCCGTCACCTTGGCAGGCGCCGGCGCCTCGATCCGGCCGGAGCGCATCGAAACCTGGCGCGAGCAGCGTGCCGCAAGCGCTGGATCATGGGTGACCAGCACCAGCGTCATGCCGCGCTCGGCGGCCTTGGCGAACAGGAGGTCGGCGACCTGCCGCCCCGTCGCCTGGTCGAGATTGCCGGTCGGCTCGTCGGCGATGAGAATGCGCGGCGACGGCGCCAGCGCCCTGGCGATCGCCACCCGCTGTTGCTCCCCGCCCGACAATTCGCCGGGATAGTGAGTGACGCGGTCGCTCAGGCCCACGGCCGCCAGTTCGCGCGCCGCCACCGAAAACGGATCGGCATGGCCGGCGAGTTCCAGCGGCACCGCGACATTTTCGAGCGCCGTCATGTTGGGAATGAGGTGGAAGGACTGGAACACGATGCCAATGTTTCGGCCGCGAAACGAAGCAATCTGGTCCTCGGTTTTGTCGTTGAGTAGCTCGCCGGCGATTCGTACCGTACCCGAATCGACCCTTTCCAGCCCTGCCAGAACCATCAGCAACGTCGACTTGCCCGAGCCCGAAGGACCGACGATGCCGGTCGCCTCGCCGGCCGCCACATCGAGGCTGATCCCCTTCAGCACATGGACGGAAGAGGCCCCTTCGCCGAGCGTCAGCGATACGTCTTTCAGCGCGATGACGGCTTCTGTCAAAATGAAAGCGTCCTATATTGAGAGGATGAAGGCTCTGCTTGCCGGAGGCCGTCGTCGGAAGAATTCCTTGGTCATATGGGGCCTGCCACATGTCTTTCAAACGCAGTATTGCCGCAGGCTTGATCGTTTTCCTCGCCATTTGCGGCGCCATTTCGTCGGCGCAAGCCGAGCCGTTCAAGATCGTCGGCTTCGGTGACAGCCTGATGGCGGGCTATGGCC
>NZ_JBHUGY010000039.1:0-95713 GCF_042682105.1 Mesorhizobium calcicola | reverse complement strand
GCCGTCCGACAGTTTCGGAACGGATCGACCTTGCTTGGGCAGCGCCATCGCGTAGACGAAATGCTCCTGGAATTTTGGCTCCAGCGCGGTCTCGATCTTCTCGATCTTGCTGACCGTGTCTCGATCTCGCGGCGGTAGCCGCGGTTGAGCAGCGCCATGCGGCGCTGCCGGCGCCGGCGCGTTGCGACAGCCGAGAACCTGGTCGCGGTCGCAATCGGGATCAGGCCAGCCCCATGCGTATTTCGGATCGTATGAAGGAGCCTGAAGGCGCCGGCGCGAATGGATGCTGGTCGACAGGTCGGTGAGCGGCTTTTCCATCAACAGCTGGTGCGGCATAGAAGCGCTGCCTTGCGAGCTGGATGGCGCGTACGTCGTCGGGTGATGGTGATCTTCGGTGCGCGTTCCTTCAGCATGTAGGAGTAAGTGCGGCTATGGCGAGTGACGCGCGGCGAGCGCGCGCGCAAGCCGACCATCGATGACGCCGTCTCGGAGATGAGCCGCGAGATACATCTCGCGACGACCTCGAAGATGCCGGAGCCGCAGTATGCCGGTGACACGGTGCCTGCACGCTGTCGCGAGAAGCCCGCTCGTCGACCACAGTTCCGAGCCGATGACGCGATACTTCGGCTCCAGCGTGTCGGGTCGACTAGCGCACGTTAGCCGCTCGATGGCGCCAGGTGGCGGTCACGCTGGCCACCGGAGAGTACAACCGCGCCCTCGAAGCCGGGCCGGTGGAGAGAAGCAGCCAGCGACCCGCGCACGGTTGTCCGAGAGCACGATCTCGCATTGGTGCCGACGTCGACGATCAGCATCATCTCGTCCTGGCGCGATGCGCTTCGACACGCGTACCGCTGCGGCATCGCGCCGACGTGCCGGCGATGCATAGGCAGCATGTAGAGCCGTAGCGGCCCTGATTGAGCTTCAGGCCGTATGTCGGACGCACCTTGATGTGCACGGCACACGAATACGGTGCTGGTCAGTTGCAATAGGTGCGCGCCGCAAGCTCGGTCCGGATCGATGCCGAGGAAGGCAGCTGGTGTCATGATCGGATTGCGACGAAGACGGATCCAGATGTGTGTGGCGCGTGGACATTGCCTTCGGCGCCGACCTGTCGGACAGACCGGAGATCGCTTCGCGCACGAAGGCGACCGTCATGCCTCGCGGCACACCACTCCGGAGTCATCATCACATAGGAGACGCGGCTGCATCAGATCCTCGCACGAAGCGATCTGCGGATTGGAGGTGCAGGAAGAAGCGGCGACGCGGCCGACAGCAGCGACACCAGAGATGCATGGCGAGGTGGTCGGAGCCGATATCTGCAGCAAGCCCATATGCCTCGTTCTTGAGGCCCGGCACAGTGCACGACGCGCGCGGATCTCGCTGTCGGCATCCTTGATAGATGGCGGCTGTAGCGCGGTCCAGTTGCCCTTGGTCGCAAGATGCCTGCACCGGCGGCAGCAGATACAAATCGAAAGCGCGGCTTTCGAGACCCACGTCTGTGCATACCAGGGCGATCTTCAGCGGTCGAGATCGCCTGCAGGATTGTGCATGTCCGGCTCTTCGATCTCGACATAGCACATGCGGATGCGCCGCTCGCGGGCGATCACCTGTGTGCGGCATCCTTGCAGGATGGTCTGTCGCGTTGATGACCGTGTCCTGCGGCACGTCCTGATGACGAGATCGCCGAGGATTGCGCCGAACCGGACAGGCGGCAGCCGCACGGGCAGGCCGCGGACGCGCTCCTAGCGTCTTCCTTGGCGCCCTTGGGAGTAGTATGTGGTCGTTGGAGGAGGACGATCTTGTGTGCTGGCGACAATTGCCTTCCTGCACTCGAGCTGGCAGCGCCCGCATGTGGTGGCACGTCCGCCGCAATGCGCTTTCGACATAGACGCCGGAAGCTGGCGCGTCGAGCATCCCGCACCGGCGTGCCGACCGGAAACCGTGCCCGCGCGTGCCCGAAGGCTATGAACAGCACAGCGGATCGTGATGTGACGGTTGTGAATTCACGATGCGGCGCTTATCCCCTGAGCCACCACACCGGGCTTCACGCATGGGGCGCGACGGCGGCGGCCACCATTGTTGGCGCTTCACCCCGGCGCGTTGACGCTGGCGTGGTGCGGCGACCGCCTGGCCGCCTTCGTGCCGGCTATATCTCGATGTCGGCGCGCAGCGACGGTGCGTCGGTCGCCTGACGATGATGTGCACCAGAATGATCGCGGTCGCCGAGAGGTCGAGCGCGCGCTTGATCACCTCGCGCGGGTAGACAGGCGTGTGGTCGACGGTGCCGACCTGCTGCACCTCATCGGCGATCAGCGCGTTCTTCTTGTCGAGGAACAGGATGCGGAACTGCGGTCTTATGTAGCAAACGCACCAACTTCCCGCGCGCTCTTTTGAGTGGGTTCCCATAAAATCCGTGGGATGCCAAGAGTAGCGCCGACTGTCCGCTCCACCCGATACCAGCACGCCATCAACACGCTTGTTGCCAAGCGGGCCGAGATATCCGGCCTAATCCGCTTCAAGGGTGCGGACCTGGCTCACCACCTCCAGCACATAGACGCGGTGCTTCTAATCCTTGGCTACAAGGGCGACCCGTCCCAAATCGTGCCGCTGCGACGGAAGCCGAATCGGTTCCGCAAGGGCGAGCTTTACCGGCTAATTCTGAAGTGCGAGGCGGAAGGCAGCAAGGCCAACAAAGAGACGGCCCAGCGAATTGTTCAAATGAAGGGCTGGGAGCCGTCGCTGGTCGAACGGATCAGGCAGTGCGTCAATACTGCCAAGGTCCGGCGAAGGCGGAAGGCCAGAGGCCTGCTAAGCGACGCGAAAAGCCCATCTATTCTGCAAACGGGTTGTTATCGCCCGGATCGACCGAAAACCACGGCGAAGTGATTTCCAGCCGGCGATCAAGGTATCCGACCATCGAAGGGGTCAGATGGTCGGTTTGGTCCATTCCGACGACGACGACCGATTTACCGGACGGAACTTTGATCTTGCTGACGGCATGGGCCTTGCCCGAACTGTCAGCGGCGGTGCCGCTTTGACACGTGGCACCGTGATCTTGTCGCGCTTGTCCAATGTAGTCGGCAAGGCGCGGATGGCCTCCGAAAGGGTAGGCCATCTGCGAAACCTTATGCTGCTAGCGCCAGTTCGTATTCGCCGGCGTTGGAGCCCATCGGCGTAAAATTACCCGATTTCCGGTCCCACATACGCTGGAAGTGTTCGGGTGCTGGCCCAATGTGATCAAGCCCGCCGTCTTCACATTCTAACCGTACGGCTACCTCCAAACGACCGCAGAGGTCGTCTAGGGTCTCGGCCTGCACACAGATATCGTGTTCCAGTCCCTGCGCAAGCCACACGCCGTGATCCTGATAGCAGATCACTCGCAGTTTCTGATTCATGGTATTCTCCGGTGGTTGGACGGGTTAAGTCCAACGCCAGCATATAGAGGTTACTGGCGTAGTTGCAATACGCCATCAGGCGTATAGCTCCTTGTACCACGGTCTAGCTTGCGCGAGGGTTAAGCACTTTCACGCTGCCAATACCCAGCCCACACCCGCGACACCGGATGATTGAGCGCTCCGCCAAGGATGGCGAAGGCGTTACCGCCGTTTGAGCGGCGACGGTGATCTTCCAGCCAAGCGGCATGGTTCGCGTACTGATAGAGGTACTTGTGCGAAACGTGGTGGTGCTGGCCGACGACCATGCGGCGAAGGCGGCTGAAATAGCTTTCGACCATGTTGGTGTGCTTGCCGTGGCCGTCGCTGTAGCTTTCCGAGTGGTTGATGCGGGTCGAAGCGTAATCAACTTCCAAGGCGTCCCAATGATTGGCTTCGTCGGCGAACAGCTTTGATCCGGCCAGCATCCGAGCGCGGGCGATCTCGACGCCTTCGGCTTCACGGTTGCGGACAAAGGTTAGGGTGCGGCCAGCGCGCTCACGCAGGGCGATGACGACGCGGCGACGGTCTGACTGGTGTTCCTTCATGCGACGGTCCTTGCGGTCCTCTACGCGGTTCTCAGGGCGCACCACACCTCCGAAAAATGCACCGTCGATTTCGATTTCGCCTTCCAGGATTTCGTTCTTGGTTTCAGCCGACAGGGCTTCGCGCAGCTTGTGCGACAGCACGAAGGCGGTCTTGTACTGGACGTCCAAATCGCGGGAGAACTGGACCGACGACATGCCCTTGGAGCCGTTCACAAACAGGCAGATCGCCGCCAGCAAATCGGTGAACGACAGCTTGCGCGAAGCGAAGATAGAGCCTGACGTGACAGAGAACTGCGCACCGCAAGCGGCACACTTGAATTTGCGACGGGTCGGAATGTCGTAATGATCCAGGCACCCGCATTTCGGGCAAACAGGCTCGCCTTGCGTCGAAGCCCAACGAAGGCGCTTGAACGTGTCGTAAGCCTTTTCCTCGCCACCCTTGTAAATCTCCTTGAGAGATAGGGTGCGGCTTTCGGCGGAAAGGAGGAAGTGCTGGGTCATGACGTACTGTTTCCGTTACCTAAGTAACGAATGTAGTACGTTGACGTATCCCATACAAGGGCATATGTATCGATTTCGATACATTTTCCTGCAAAGGCGATACCATGGCGGAAAAGACGGACTACGAAGCCCTAGCGGCTAACCTCCTGAAAGCCGAATTGAAGCGGAAGGGTGTGACCTATTCGCAGCTCGTAGAAAAGCTGAATGCGATTGGCGTTGACGAGAAGGAAGTGAACGTGCGGAATAAGCTCTCTAGGGGCAAGTTTACAGCCGCCTTTCTCCTGCAATGCCTTACGGCTTTAGGGACCAAGAGCCTAATGTTGGGGGGGCTAGGCTTTGTCGTGAAACTTTTTCTGATCCCTGAGCATGCCAAGTGTATAGTCTCTATTGTTGTCAGAAGTAGAGATTGCGTTCTCTAGGAACGTTTTCAGGGCTTCGCGTTTTCGATCCGCAATCGCATATTCACGATAGATCATTGGATGGATGCCGTCTGGCAGTTTTGCCGTGCGCAATTCAACATCGGCCAGATAGAGCGCATCCGCCATCGCGACCGAAAATTCACCCCACCATCGGGTGCCGTTCAATGCCGCGCCAGTCTCACTTTCGTGACCCTTCAGGCCGTTTGCAATCCGTAGCAAGGCGTCATCGCTGTCACCGCTGGATCGTTCCGGAAGCGCCTTATAAGCCTTCCACAGTGCTCTATGCGTCCCTTCATCCGTCGCGCTTACAAGCAACAGAAAGATCGACCTGTCTATTCTGCGAAGCGTTTCATCCCTAGCGCTTTCACGCGCTTCGGCCCGACCATTCGCTTCGCTTGATTGGGGAGTGCGGGTTCCAGATCGAATGCTGCGGATGCCACGCCAAGCCGCAGTTACACTCACGATAACCCCGCACACCAAAATTATGGCCGCGACAACGGCCAGTATCCATCCCGACCGGCCATACCCATTGATCCACGATGCCGCATCGTAGAGGACTGATCCAACTGCGGTCAGCACTGCGGCCACCGCAGCAACCACAAGCCAGAAAGTTGGAGAGGTCGTCGCCAAAGCCCATAGCGACACAATCCACTCGAATTCTCGAATCTTTCTGTAAAGCCACCCCATCCCGACAGACTAGCAGGTAGGAAGCGCCGGCAAAAGACAGCGGCCCATGCCGCTTGCGCCCACACGGCGCGCCGCCTAGCTCACGGTCCCCTCCTTTGGTCGTCGGGGTTTGGTGCGTTTGCTACATAAGACCGCGGAACTGCTCGCGCTCCTCGAACGCCATTGCCGAGCGGCAATAGTCGAGAAGCTGCGTCCATGAGGAGAGGATCTCGCGGCCGCGGACCTCGCCGCGCGCCATGCGCTGCGCGGTCGCCGCGACGACCTTCAGGTCGAGCGCCACCGCCGGGCCGATGCCCTTGACCTCCTGCAGCAGGCCGAGCGGAGCACCGAGCACTTCGGCCAGCGTGCCAAAGCGTGCCAGCAGCGCCTTGGCGACTGGTTTGGTGTCGGCGCGGGGGATCAGACGGAAGAGCAGAAGTTCCAGCAATTCGTAGTCGGGCAGGGCGTCCGAACCGGCCGAGGCAAAGCGCTCGCGCAAGCGGTCGCGATGGCCGAGATAGTGCGGTTTTTCCTCGAGCGGCTTGGCCTTCGCCGCCGGCCGCATCGGCACTTCGGAAAAGAAGCCTCGCTCGTCGTCGTCGCTTCCTGTCCCCACAACCCCGCTCCGCATTTCCTGGCCGGAAGAACCCGGCGGAACAAGATTAAGCCGGTAGGCCGGGGCGGTCGAGCTTCTTGGGCGACAGCGTGAAGATCTCGCAGCCGGTGTCGGTCACGCCGATCGTGTGTTCATACTGCGCCGACAGCGAACGGTCGCGGGTCACCGCGGTCCAGCCGTCCGACAGGACCTTCACATGCGGGCGGCCGAGATTGATCATCGGTTCGACGGTGAAGATCATGCCGGGCCGCATTTCGACGCCCTCATTGGCGCTGCCATAGTGCAGGATGTTCGGGGCATCGTGAAAGAGCTGGCCGACGCCGTGGCCGCAGAAGTCGCGCACCACCGAACAGCGCTCGCCCTCGGCATAGGTCTGGATGGCTGCACCGATGGCGCCGATGCGGGCGCCGGGCCTGATCGCCGCGATGCCGCGCATCAGGCATTCATGGGTGACTTCGAGCAAGCGCTCGGCGGCGCGCTTGATCGTGCCGACCGGGTACATGCGCGAGGAATCGCCGTGCCAGCCGTCGAGGATGTAGGTGACGTCGATGTTGACGATATCGCCATCCTTGAGCGGCTTGTTGTCGGGGATGCCATGGCAGACGACATGGTTGATCGAGGTGCAGGACGATTTCGTGTAGCCGCGATAGTTGAGCGTCGCCGGCAGCGCGCCGTGGTCCATGCCGAATTCGAAGACGAAGCGGTCGATGGCTTCGGTGGTGACGCCGGGCTCGACCATCGGCACCAGCTCGTCGAGGCAGCGCGCGGTGAG
Organism: Mesorhizobium calcicola; assembly: GCF_042682105.1. Lineage (NCBI taxonomy): Bacteria > Pseudomonadati > Pseudomonadota > Alphaproteobacteria > Hyphomicrobiales > Phyllobacteriaceae > Mesorhizobium > Mesorhizobium calcicola. Next base: position 88,760 of record NZ_JBHUGY010000039.1, on the reverse strand, counting down.
ATCGCATGCCTTGCGCATGCCGGCAAAGCCGTCCTCGCCATAGAGGCGGATTTGGCCGGTGTTTCTGAGTGGTGCCGTGGCGGCGTCGAGATAGGTGACCATTTTGTCCGTATTGCCGGGTAGGGCCCTGCAAGAGAGCCAACGTGAAAATCTCCCCAGATTTGGCACTTGAGGGCAAAAGGTTCAAGGAAGAACTGCCCGATGCAGCCGCGCAGTCCGGGATATTCGCCTAAGGCGTGTTGATATTCAGGTGATGCCGGCCTGCAAACGCTGGTTTCCTGCGCTTCCGATGCCCACGTACTTTTAAGCACGCACCGCTCCGTTCCAGCGTTTTCGACTCGGCCTGACCTCGATCTCAACGCATCTTGGCACGGGATGATGTCTTGCCGGTTTTTGCCCGGCTTGCTTTCCTTTCTGGCCGTCGTGCGTTAGGGCGGGGGATGTTTTCCGGACCGCGCCCCTTCACGGCGGCCAAGCAAACCAGATTGCTTGAAGCGCCGCTGACGGCAGCCTGCTCAAGCCTGATGGGCCTGGTGCTGCTGGCGATGCTGTGCCTCGGCCGCCCGGACGTGCCAGCCTTCGCGGACACTGCGCAAGGTGGTGCCAGCGTCGGCCTGGAACGGTCTGGAGAGGCGGCGGCGCTGCTGCGTGTCACCGGCAAGGCGCAAGCGCTGGAAGTTCGTGCCGTTCGACCGGCCCTGGTCAAGTTCGCCAGCGGCCATCCAGCCCTGCCGATTCTCGACGCTGTTTTTCTTTGGGTTGAACGGACTTCGCCGAAAGCGGTTGTTTCGGGATACGGAGCGGCCTCGGATCCCAGGGCGAATGCCCACCAGCCGCGTGCGCCGCCGACCATCGCGGCCTGAGCGGTCCAGAACCGCACCTTCACCTCATACCCATCCCTGTTCGCGTCGTGACCCGTGCGGCGGCCGTCGGCCGCGCACCGGTCGCGGGCGCGTTATGTCCGGACCATTTCAATGCAACGCATCAAGACATTCAAAACCCTGTCGCGCGCGGCCTCGGCCGCCGCGTTCCTCTCCGTCCAGGCGCTCATCTGCATCGGAACCGTCTATTGGGCGGTTGCCGAGACGCTCGGCCTGTCGGCAATGGCGGCACTTGTTCTCGGCGGCATCTTCGCGGTGCCGAGTGCATTTGTGCTGATCATCGCCGTCCGCATGGCTTTCGATGCGGAGACGGATCCGGCGAACCAGTAGGCCTGGCGGTCCGGCGCAGTCGGATCAACGCAATGGTCGCGACCGCAGTAGCGACACATTTCTGGGCCAAAAGCCAGTCAAAGCAACTTTTGACGACGAACAGCGTTGCTCCGGTGACGCCAGTTCTGGAGACTGGAATGGACAGACTGCAATTCGAGGTGCCGGTGCGGATCGCACCCGCGCCGGGCCTGCCAGTCGAGGAGATTTACAGCGTCGAACAGGCGCTGGATATTCTTCAGGACTGGCCTGCGCGCCGTCAGGGCCCGCTTTATCAGAAAGCGTTCAACGCCTGCTTTGGCGCCACGGTGGACGTGGTCAAGACCGAAGATGCCTGCCGGGCGTTCATGGCGTTTTGTCGTGCGAGCGGACTGATGGCCAGGGACATGATGACGCCGAGCAGGCGTGGCGGCGAGGCGAAAACGCTGCAGGCTTGAAGGCCGTCGACCGTTCGCTTGCCCTGACTGAAACGTCAATGATCGCGGTCGACCGCGCACGGCGATGGCGAGTGCGGATCATTGCGTCCCTGTCGTCCTCCCCGAAGACTGCACCGAGACGCGCGTCAATGTCAGCGCCGTTAAGCTTCCGTTTCCACCTTCGCGGCTACGCCATTGCTTATTCAGCAATGGTTGATTCGTTGCGTCAGTTCATGGTTCGGAAGATGTCTCCAGAAAACGTCCGCGCGTTCCCGATTGATCGTCAGATATTCCTGGTCAGGGAGGTTGCTGCCAAGCTTGACAAACTGCACGGCGACACCGCCACCTCATTCTGGAGGGCCAAGGCGTCGGAGTTGCTCGATCTCGTTGTCGGATCCGGCAGGGACAGGACAGCAGCCAGTGACGAAGTGCGCAGGTTCTTCCTGGCCGTGCAGAGAGAAATGTCGGTCGGCGCGACCGCTGCACCGACACCAGTTCTTTCCGCGTGAAAGCAAAACTGCTCCACAAAGTTACGCAATTTTACTCTTTTTGCGCGTAAGCGTTGGCCGTGGCCATGCGCGACGCGCCAATTACGCCGCCAGACGGACCTTGGTCCCAGTTTGCCGGTCGTCCGATCCTGCCCCATCGCGGGTCGGCTTGCCGCCGTCTGCAGTTGCGCTGTTAGCAAATGGTAAACTAGCTCCGGCAATCGCCCGCGCGGGAGGCGAGCTTTTTTGCTCGTCCGGCAACCAACGAACCGCTTCTTTGGAAGTCAATAGATTGCTGATCAAAAAATGAACTGAACTTTTTAGCCAATCGTTCATACATACGTGTTTTCTAATCTGTCTCATGGCCTTCAGTTGCTTTACCCGAATTCGGCTTATAGCGAACGGTGTATGCCGGGGTTCGAGCGCAAACGTTGCCACCATCTTCGCCCTGACCTTGCCGATCGTTGTCGGCGCCGCAGGCTTCGGGGTGGAGACCTCCTACTGGTACTACAACAGCCTGAAACTGCAGGCGACGGCCGATGCCGCGGCCTATGCCGGCGCGCTCGAACAAATCTCGGGTTCCGACAAGCCGACGATCATCGCGGCCGCGACCCGGTCGGCCGCGACGAATGGGCTGGGCTCGGGCACGATCGTCGTCAATACGCCGCCGGTGTCAGGGCCGAATACGGCGAAGAAAGCGGTCGAGGTTATCGTCGGCCAGAACCTCGACCGGATGTTCACCGCGATCTTCACGCAGAGCAAGGTTCCCGAACAGGCGAGGGCGGTGGCGCTCATCACCAATGCCTCGAAGGCCTGCATGCGCGCGCTCGATCCGACCGCCTCGCAGGCTGTACTGTTTTCCGGCAATACCACCGTGAAGGTCGTCGGCTGCTCGGTGATGGCCAATTCGATTGCTCCGGACGCCATCCAGCTTCAGGGCTCGGCGAGCCTCCAGGTCGATTGCCTGATATCGGCGGGCGGCATCTCTCTCAGCAATCCCGTCACCACCGTCTGCGCGGCCCCGATCACCCAGGCGCTGCCTGCCCCCGATCCATTTGCCGACCTGCCGGTCCCGGCGGCCTCGAACCCTTGCCAGAACGACAACAAGGCGACGCTGAGTCCAGGCACCTATTGCAGCGGCATGACGCTAAAGGGCAATGTCACCCTCTCGCCCGGCGTCTATGTCGTTCAGGGCGATCTCAAGATAAATGCCAACGCGGCCATCATCGGCAGCGGTGTGACCATCTTCATGTCGGGCAGTTCGACCGTCAGTATGAATGGCAACGCCTCCGTGAAGCTCAGCGCGCCGACCTCGGGGCCCTATTCCGGTGTGCTGTTCTACGGCGACAGGACCGGCAACAGCGCATCCAGCATATTCAACGGCACCGCGGATTCGCTGCTGACCGGGGCCATCTACTTCCCCAAACAGCAAGTGAGTTATCTTGGCAACTTCTCGGGCAACAGCGGCTGCACCCAGGTCGTCGCCAATACGATTCAATGGTCCGGCAGCACAACCGTCAACCAGGATTGCACGAGCCTCGGAATGCGCGACATTCCGGCGGCGCAGTCCGTGGCGCTGGTGGAGTAGTCTCCGTGGAACGCCGATCGGTGCCGATCCTGAGTGATAAAGCGGGCGTTGCGGCGGTCGAGTTCGCGTTGGTCCTGCCCTTCCTGTGCGTGGCGTTGCTCGGCATCATCGACGGCTGGTCGTATATGACCAGTTCGCTGTCGATGCGCGCCGGCGTCAAGACAGCGGCAAACTTGGTGATGGCGGGATCGACCAATGATACGGCGACGCAGGCCGTTGCCGTTTCGAGCTGGGAGAAGCGGCCGGAGGACGGCCAGGTCACGCTAAGCCGGATTTACATGTGCGGGACGACCGTGGTCGACGCTTCCACCTTGTGCAGTGGGCCCAAGGTGCCATCGGTCTATGTTCAGATCCAGGCATCGGCCACCTGGACGCCGCCCTTCACCTTTGGCGTCTTTTCCGCCCCCAGTACCATTGGCCACCAGGAGGTGATCCGTGTCCGTTAGGGCAGGCGCGTTCAGGCGGGACCGATCGGGCGGAGCCGGATTGGAATTCGCGCTGATCGCGCCCTTCCTCATCATCCTGCTGTTCGGGATCTTCGCCTTCGGCTGGGCGATGAACTCCGTGTCCAGCGTTCGCTATACGCTGGAGACATCAGCACGCTCGCTGCAGCTTCAGAACACGCTGACCCAGGCCGACATCCAATCGATCGCCACACAGAAACTGCAGGCCTTGGGTTTGAAGGATGTGAACGTCACGATCGCCATCGATCCGGCGAGCGGTGGCTTTCGCATGGCGCATCTGACCGCCACCTACGCCTTCGTCATCGACTTCCCTTACTTGAGCTCCTTCCCGATCAACTACGCGACCACCGTTACCGTGCCGCTGGTCGGCAGTTAGGGTACATGGTCCGCCTGGTGTGGGGTTTGGCAACAAGGTCCGGCTTGACCGATTGGGTTGCCGTCGCAGGCCCATATTTGACCGGCATTCGACGTATCGATCAAAACGACAGTGCTTGAAATCCCTGGTTTGCCCAAGGGGAAATCGACCCCCTGTTGAAGGAGCGGAACATTAGAGCCGCCTAACAGTTCTATCTTGGTTGGAGGCTTCCGGTCCGCGGTGGAACAATGGCGGCGTTGGCGTTCGTTTCAGTCTATTTTTTCGGTCTGACAGTCGACGGCCTGATAGGCGGGCTCGTGTCGTTATTGGCGTGCTTCCTACTTTTCAACGTCATGGCGAAGGACCGCCCCAATCGGTAGTCAAGACGCGGGGCAGCAGCCTTGCGTCTATGCAGCGCCGATCTCGATACCTGGCTCAAGCGCCAGGAAGCGGAGGCGTGCTTTGGCCGCTCAGTCGTGCCCTTGCAGCCATTAACATAGGCTACAATCACCCCGGCCCTGCGCCCGGGGTGATTGCAGCAACTAAAAGTTTGATATGATCCCAGGACGAACCGTTTCGTAACCTAGGCGCGGTTCCGATTTGCCTTTTGAATTGGCTTGCGAGGTCGCGCCGGAGACAGTTCCGGTCGAACGGCAATCCAACTCAGTGGCTCTCTTTTTCTTGATCGTGCCTGACAGATCGGCGCAGGGTGGCGGTACTGCTTTTCTGACCACCACCTTCTTCTCGTGCGCAACGGTGACGCTGGATGAAGCGGCAATCACAATTGCTGTGCAAATGATAGCTAACCTCATTGTAGTTCCCCTTTACAGACAACCCCGTGTCGCCTCCTTCCTTTAGTCGCCGCTCGCAAAAGCGCTGCCCGTGGCAACGAGGATGGCGGCGGTGGCAAGGGCGATCTTGGTCATTTCCGCAGGCGATGACGCGCGTGCAAGCGCGATAGCTGTTGTGATCGTAGTGCGCTTTTCATTGGATCCTCCCTGGACGTAATACGCCCCGGGCCTCTTGGAACTATGAGGCTCTTCGGGAGGGCGGTCTATTCACCATTCGATATATGATCGAACGATATACGGCCGGCGCCGCAGCCCTTGGCTGGCGGGCTTTTTCATGATTCGAGGCCGATATTGGCCAGGGAAGGGAGGTTCTAAGCCAGGTGCTTTATCTGGTACGCCCAAGGGGAATCGAACCCCTGTTACCGCCGTGAAAGGGCGGTGTCCTGACCGCTAGACGATGGGCGCGCTCAGATGAAAGCGGCTTATACTGGCGTTGCGTGCAACCGGCAACCCGTCAGTTGTCGCCTTGGACAACTTTTTTCCAGCCTTTCCAATCAGGGATTTTGCAAGGTCCGGTAAGGTTCCGATATCCCGCGAGCCATGCCGCGTGGCATGCCTGCAAATCCGGGCAGAGCAGGCAGGACTAGCCGTCGCCACCGCCGCTGCGCCTACGGCAGCGCCAGTTCCAGTCGCGCTCGGGGCCGACATCGACATGCACGGATTCTGTGTGGCAGTAGGTACCGACGCCGCCGCGGCCGGGCATGCTTCTGATGTAGTTCGCCAGCTCCCATTTGGAGACGCCGGGCACCTGGATGTCGGCGGCGGCGCAATACATGTGCAGCGAATTCTTGGCGCCGTTGGCACGGCGATTGCGGGCCGGGTCGCGATAGCCTGAGGTCACCGTCATCTTGCGGCCGTAGTGGCCTTCGATCGTCTTCAGCACGCGAACCAGCGATGGCTTCAGGCAAGCCACATCGACGCTCTCGTTCTGCTTGAGCAATCCGTTGGGCGCCAGCCGGGCCATGCCGGCGGCGGACGCGACCTGATAGGACCCACCGATCGGACCCTCGTCCTCGTTGAGATCGACGTCGCTCTCGTCATCGAGGCCGGATTTGCGCTTGATTTCGAACAAGGCTGTCTGGCGCACGCCGGGCAGTGCATCGCTACCGGTTATGTGGCCGGTATCGCCGCCGAGCGAAGCCAACTGTACAGGCTTTGCCGTGGAATCGGCCGAGGCCAGCGTTATGATCGGTTTTGCCGCTGCTGGCGCCGGCTTGGCTTGTGCCGCGGGCTGCTCGCCCGACCTGGTGTTGATAAGCGGCGCCGGTGCTGCCGAGGCGGGCGTGGCGCCAAACATCGAGGCCAGGAAGCCTTTTTTCTTCGGCGCGTCGGCCTGCGGCATCTCGCCAGCCGTCACATAGACCGGATTGTCCATCGCCGGAGCGGCTGCCGGCTTCGGCGCGTTCACGCCGGCATCGGCCGCGGCAATCTGCTGGGCAACCGCGTCGCTCTGCTGCGCCGTCTGCGCCGGCTGCTGCAAGGACTGTGGGGTGTTTCCAGCGATCGTCTCAGCGCTCGCCGGTGTGGCCAGCGGAAAGGCGGCCTGCGGGTTGGCCACCGGCACATAGGCGACCTTCTCGGGCAGCGCCGTATCGCTCGCCGTCATCACGGTCGTCTGCTCGGTCGTGGTTTGCGACGAATCGGCGACGGTGATCGACTTGCCGTTCGAGGCAGCGCTTATGTCCGATGCAGTGGCATTATAGCCGGGCATTCCAACCGACATGGTCGGGTCGCCGGCCGAGGTGCAGGAAGCCAGAAGCACGGAGCAGAGAGCGGCCACGATGGCGCGGCGTTCTCCCTTTGCGAGGCTCCATCCTGCTGATTTCAAAGCCAAATTCCCCCTCGATGTCCGGTCGGTATATCCCCGATGCAGCACTGACGTCAGCGTCGAGGTGACCTTTGTCTCCGATCCGGAAACGAGACCTGTGTCAAATCCGCAAGCCTGGAAGTATTTTTGCAGCGATTGCCGAATTACGGCTGCTTGATGGTTGACGACACCATTTCGCCCGCTTTTGACGGCCCGTCAACTCACCAGACATTACAGTCCGTTACACACGCACCTTCACATAGGTACCGGGAGCATCGCCCAAGGTTTTCATATGCTTGCCGGGTTTGCGGGCAGGCACGCGGGTGTTGTCCTTGGCCTCTATCCAGCTTTGCCAGTGCGGCCACCAGGATCCGGGATGGTCGGTGGCCTTAGCCATCCACTCGCCGAAGTCGCCCGTCGGCGTCCCCCCGGTCCAGTACTGGTACTTGTTGGATGCCGGCGGATTGACGACCCCGGCGATATGGCCCGATCCCGCCATCACGTAGTCGACCTTGCCGCCGAAATATTTCGAGCCGAGGAACACCGAGAGCGCCGGCGCGATGTGATCTTCCTTGGAGGCGAGGTTGTAGATCGGGATGGTAATGTCCCCGAGCGAGACCGTGTGGCCCGCCAGTTCCATCATGCCTTGCGACAGGTTGTTCTCGAGATAGCAGTTGCGCAGGTAGAAAGAGTGATTGGCCGCGCCCATGCGGGTCGAATCGGCGTTCCAGTAGAGCAGGTCGAAGGGCAGGGGATCCTTGCCGCGCATGTAGTTGTTGACGACATAGGGCCAGATCAGGTCGCCCGAACGCAGCATGTTGAAGGCGGTCGCCATCTTGGAGCCGTCGAGGTAGCCTTTTTCGCTCATCGACTTTTCCACCGCCGCGACCTGCTCTTCGTCGACGAACACTTTCAGGTCGCCGGCATAGGTGAAGTCGACCTGGGTGGTGAAGAAAGTGGCCGACTTGATGCGGTCGTCGCCTTCCCGCGCCATCAGCGCCAATGCCGCCGCCAAGAGCGTACCGCCGACGCAATAGCCGATCGCGTTGACGTCCCGTTCGCCGGTGGCCTTCTCGACCGTGTCGAGGCCGTATTGCAGGCCCTCGCGGATATAGGCTTCCCAGCCCTTGGTGCCGTGCCGTTCGTCCGGATTGATCCAGGAGATGACGAACACGGTGTGGCCCTGCTCGATCGCCCAGCGGATGAACGATTTCTGCGGGTTCAGATCAAGGATGTAGAACTTGTTGATCCATGGCGGGCAGATCAGCAGCGGCCGCTTGAGGACCGTGTCGGTCGCCGGATCGTACTGGATGATCTCCGCGACATCGCTGCGGCCAACCACCTTGCCGGGGGTAGTGGCGATGTTCTTGCCGATCTCGAAAGGCGAATAGTCGGCCTGGCGCAGCTTCAGGTCACCCTTGCCGGCGGCGATGTCCTCGGCCAGCATCTTCATGCCGCGCACCAGGTTCTCGCCGTTCGAGGCCACGGTTTCGCGAAACAGTTCCGGATTGGTCAGGATGAAATTCGACGGCGAGATGGCGTTGGCCACCTGCTTGACGTAGAAGCCGGCCTTGTGGCGGGTGTGCTCGTCCAGACCGTCGGCATGCTCGACCAGGTCGGCCGCCCAGCGCGAGGTGACGAGATAGGCCTGTTTGAGAAAATCGAAGAACGCGTTGCGGCCCCATTCGGGATCGAGGAAGCGCTTGTCGCCACGTTCCGGCTTGACGGCATCCTCCGTGGCTTCCGCCGCGTTGCTGGTGCGCTGAATGGCGTTGGCCCAGACCGTCATGTAGCCGGAGAACAGCCGCGTCTGCGCCTCAAGCGCGCGCTGCGGATCGGAAAGCCAGTATTCGCTGAGCTTGGAGAAGGTCTTCACCATGTCGACAACCGGCTCGGCGACATGATCGCGCACGTCGCCCTTTTCGCGCGGCTCGGCCCATGCGGAGGCCGCTTTGCCGGCTTGCTCGATCATGCGCGCCATGTTCAGGGCAAAGCGTTCCGGGTCCTTCACCAGATATTGCTCGACGGTCGAAGGCCCGTCATCTTCCGCTTTGCCCGAATCGGGTGTTTTGGACATGGTTCGCGGGGTTCCTCCCGAAGCGTTTTCTTGACATATTAACATGGGACATCCGACAGGGTCCAATCTCGCTCTACAGCGGCTGCCAAGGAAACAATATGACGATTAAGTTTGGCGAGACTGTTTTTTTCGGTGCCGGACATTTTTGCCGCATCGGGGCGGCAATCGTCCTCATGGGGATTGCCGGCTGCTCGAGCACCAACGGTCCGGCGCCTGTCACGGGGGCGAAGGATACCGGCACCTTTCCGAACCTGAACATCAAGCCGCAAGTGGCGGCGCCGCAGTTCACCGACGCCGAGAAGAACGCCAAGCTTGCGCAGTTGAAGGCGGATCAGGGCGCGCAGGCGGCCAAAAACGGCAACCCCGACGTCGCCGACCAGGCGGCGCTCACGGACCTTGCCAAAAAGCATGGCGACGAAACGCTGAAGCAGATCGAAGGCAAATGCGATCCCGCCCTCGACCCTACCTGCAAATAAGTATATAGCGCGCGCCCAACACCCTTAGATATCTAGGCCCCTTTGCTGTCTGGAACTGCCATGGAAGAATTTCACAAGGTTCGCCGGCTTCCGCCTTACGTCTTCGAACAGGTCAACCGGCTCAAGGCCAGCGCCCGGTCGCGCGGCGCCGACATCATCGACCTCGGCATGGGCAATCCGGACCTGCCGACACCCAAGGCCATCGTCGACAAACTGTGCGAGGTCGTGCGCGATCCGCGTACGCATCGCTATTCCTCGTCGCGCGGCATTCCGGGCCTGCGCCGCGCCCAGGCCGCCTATTATAGCAGGCGCTTCGGCGTGAAGCTCAACCCCGACACGCAAGTGGTGGCGACGCTGGGCTCGAAAGAGGGCTTCGCCAACATGGCGCAGGCGATCACCGCGCCGGGCGACGTGATCCTGTGCCCCAATCCGACCTATCCGATCCACGCCTTCGGCTTCATCATGTCGGGCGGCGTCATTCGCTCGCTGCAGGTGGAACCGGACGACGGTTTCATCCCGGCGCTCGAGCGCGGTGTTCGTCACTCGATCCCGAAGCCGCTGGCGCTCATCCTCAACTACCCGTCGAACCCGACGGCGCTGGTCGCTTCGCTCGACTTCTACAAGGACGTGGTCGCCTTCGCGAAGAAGAACGACATCATCATCCTGTCCGACCTTGCCTATTCGGAAATCTATTTCGACGGCAATCCACCGCCCTCGGTGCTGCAGGTGCCGGGCGCCATCGACATCTGCGTCGAGTTCACCTCGATGTCGAAGACTTTCTCCATGCCAGGCTGGCGCATGGGCTTTGCCGTCGGCAACGAGCGGCTGATCTCGGCGCTGACGCGGGTGAAATCCTATCTCGATTACGGTGCCTTCACGCCGATCCAGGTGGCCGCGGCACACGCGCTCAACGGCGACGGCGCCGACATTGCCGAGGTGCGCGACATCTATCACAAGCGCCGCGATGTGATGGTCGATGCCTTCGGCCGCGCCGGCTGGACCATTCCGGCACCTGCCGCATCGATGTTCGCCTGGGCGCCGATCCCGGAACCGTTTCGGCATCTCGGCTCGCTCGAATTCTCCAAGCTGCTCATCGAGCACGCCGACGTGGCGGTGGCGCCCGGCGTCGGCTTCGGCGAACATGGCGACGAATTCGTGCGCCTGGCGCTGGTCGAGAACGAGCACCGGATCCGGCAGGCGGCGCGCAACATCAAGCGCTTCCTGTCGACCAGCGCCAAGCAACCCAACAATGTGGTGCCGCTTTCCGCTCACCGGTAAGTTTGCCGCAGACAATTCGATCTGACTTGAGGGACGTCGCCGGCTATGGCTGAAGCACTGCGTGTTGGAATTGCCGGCCTCGGCACGGTTGGCGCGTCTGTGGCACGCGTGCTGCGCGACAAGGCGGCGGAACTGACCCGGCAATGCGGGCGTGACATCGTCGTCACCGCGGTTTCGGCGCGCGACCAGAAGCGCGATCGCGGCATCGATCTCAACGCGGCAAAGTGGTTCGACGACCCGGCCGAGATGGCGCAGACCGCCGATATCGACGTGTTCGTCGAACTGATCGGCGGCGACGAGGGGCCGGCGCGGTCGTCGGTGAAGGCGGCACTTGAAGCCGGTCGCCATGTCGTCACCGCCAACAAGGCGCTGCTGGCCAAACATGGCGTGGCGCTGGCCGATATCGCCGAGAAGCGCGGCGTGCTGCTCAATTACGAGGCGGCGGTGGCGGGCGGCATCCCGGTTATCAAGACGATGCGCGAGGCCATGGCCGGCAATTCGGTCACCCGCGTGTTCGGCATTCTCAATGGCACTTGTAACTACATCCTGACCCGCATGGAGGCCGAGGGCATCTCGTTCGACGCCTGCCTGAAGGATGCGCAGCGGCTGGGCTATGCCGAGGCCGATCCGACTTTCGACATCGAGGGCCACGACACCGCGCACAAGCTGTCGATCCTGACCAGCCTTGCCTTCGGCACCAGGATCGCCGCCAACGACATCTATATGGAAGGCATTTCCAACATCACCCAGGCCGACATCCGCGCGGCCGGCGATCTCGGCTACCGGATCAAGCTGCTGGGTGTCGCGCAGCGCACCGACAGCGGCATCGAGCAGCGCGTGCACCCGACCATGGTGCCGACCGCCTCGGTCATCGCGCAGGTGCATGGCGTCACCAATGCGGTGGCGATCGAGACCGACATATTGGGCGAACTGCTGCTTTCCGGTCCCGGCGCCGGCGGCAATGCTACCGCCTCGGCCGTCATCGGCGACATCGCCGATATCGCCAAGAGCCGCCCCGGCTTCCAGCACGGCCCGGTCTTCGGCCGGCCGGCGAAGGAGCTGAAACCCTACAAGAAGGCGCAGATGCGCAGCCATGCCGGCGGCTACTTCATCCGGCTGACCGTGCATGACCGCATCGGCGTGTTTGCCGCGATCGCCAAGCGCATGGCCGACAATGACATTTCATTGGAATCGATCGTCCAGCACGCGGTCAACGGCGAGGCGGCGGCGCAGAAGACGGTGATCCTGGTGACCCATGAGACGACCGAAGCCGCCGTGCGCAAGGCCGTCGACGGCATCACCAAGGATGGCCATTTGACCGACAAGCCGCAGGTCATCCGCATCGAGCGGGCAGGGTAGCTTCCCCTTCTGGTCGCCGCGCGGGGCCAAGAATCCCGCCGGTGTTGCACGTCGATCCGATGGCAAGCAGCCATGATCGACCGGAACGAATTCGCGCCGGCGCCGTTCTCTTGGTCAGCAACCAGAGGAACCGTTTCATGGCCGATACCAGCAAGTCCGACGCCCCCGATATCGACGACATCCGGAAGACGCTGGAAAAGCAGATCGCCGAACTGCGCAAGGAGATCACCAAGATCAACAAGAGCATTTCGGCGCGGGGCGCGGAAATGCTCGATGACGCCAGCGAGCAGGCTTCGGATTTCTACGAGACAGCCGCGGCGCGTGCGTCGCGAACCGCACAGCAGTTGCGCAGCCAGGCACACGCGGTGTCGGAAGTCGCGCGCGAAAACCCCGGCACGACGACAGCCGTGGTCGTCGTCATCGGTCTGCTCGGCTTTCTGGCTGGCCTCGCCATTGGCCAGTCGATGAACGACACGCATCGCCGCTGGTATTGACCGCGCCGTGACGGAGCCGGCTTTGCCGGCTCAGCGTATCATTTCCAGGAGGGCACTATGGCTTTATCCATGTTGATCAGCGTCCTGATCACGTTTCTCGTCATCATCCTCGTTCTCTATCTGGTTCAGCGCCTGCCGCTCGATGCCCGGACGAGACAGATCGCCCAGATCATCGTCATCATCATCGGCATCATTTCACTGCTCAAATACCTTGCGGTCTTCTAGCCTGATTTTCACCTTTCAAGCCGGTCCGGTCCTTTTCGACCGGGCCGGCGTCGTTTCAAGAATGCGGTTCAATCGATTGATGTTGCTGGCTATTCGATAAAACTCCCGACAGGTCTTGCCGTTGTCATGCTCGTTTGACAAAAGAGACGCGCCTCCGGCGGGAGGCCGCATGTCAACGAGGAAATTGCCAGATGAATGTGGCCCAGAACATTGTCGCCGGCCTGGACCGGATACTCACCATGGAACTGGTGCGCGTCACCGAACGGGCCGCCGTCGCGGCCGCCAGGCTGCGCGGGCGCGGCGACGAAAAGGCCGCCGACCAGGTCGCCGTCGATGCCATGCGCCAGGAACTCAACCGGCTTGCCATCAAGGGCACGGTGGTGATCGGCGAGGGTGAGCGGGACGAGGCGCCGATGCTCTATATCGGCGAGGAGGTCGGCTCGGGCAAAGGCCCGGCGGTCGATATCGCGCTCGATCCGCTCGAAGGCACGACGATCTGCGCCAAGAACCTGCCCAATGCACTGGCCGTCATCGCGATTGCCGAGAAGGGCAGCCTGCTGTTCGCGCCCGACGTCTACATGGACAAGATCGCAATCGGTCCGGGCTACGCCGACGGCGTCATCGACATCGATGCCTCGCCAGCCGAAAACATCGCCAGCCTCGCCCACGCCAAGGGCGTCGCGGTGTCGGACATCACCGCCTGTATCCTCGACCGGCCACGCCATGGCAAGCTGATCGACGCCGTGCGCGCCACGGGTGCCGCGATCCGGCTGATCGGTGACGGCGATGTCGCCGGCGTCATCCACACCACGGACCCTGAGGAAACCGGCATCGATATCTATCTCGGCACCGGCGGTGCACCGGAGGGGGTACTGGCTGCGGCCGCGCTGCGCTGCACCGGCGGCCAGATGCAGGGCCGGCTGGTCCTCGATACGTCGGAAAAGGTCGCGCGTGCCGCGAAGATGGGTATTTCCGATCCGAAACGGGTCTATCGGACGGAAGACATGGCGCGGGGCGACGTGCTGTTCGCGGCCACCGGTGTCACCGACGGCAACATGCTGGCCGGCGTCAAGTTCGGCCGCAACACCATCACCACCCACACGATCGTGCTGCGCTCGTCGTCGCGGACGGTGCGCGAGATCAAGGCACGCCATCAGGACCTGGATAAGTTCTAGGCTCTGTTGTTGGCTCGGGTGCTTGCGGACCGGCATCGCAGTTGTTAGCGCTGTGCCAGCATCGGATGACGTTTGGCCGCAAGGATTTGACGATGAAGCCGTTCTACTGGCACGCGGATCCGATTTCGCGCGCCACCGCCGTCACGAAGTCCTATCGCAACACCTGGAACGTGCGATCGCGTGGCTTTGCCGGCCTTTGGCCTAAGGCGCGCCGCGCCCACGCGACGCGCTTTAGGTTGTCGTTTGTGCATGTCATTGTCCCAAACCGCTGCGCACTTTCAGGCGGCATGCATTGCGGCCAACCATGAGTTGGCAAACCGCATGACCGGCGACAAACGCCTCTTCCTCGATGTCAGGCAATCGGCTACCGGGGTTTCCTGGGAGCACCGGCTGACCGAGCGGCAGGACATGGTTGCGCTCGCCATCGCGCAAGGTCACGGTGTGCCCGACATCGTCGCGCGCGTGCTTGCCGGTCGCGGCGTCACCGCCGAGCAGACCGAGCGGTTCCTCGACCCGACGATCCGCGATCTTCTGCCGGATCCGGCGTCACTGACCGACATGGACAAGGCGGCGGCCCGCATTGCCGCCGCGGTGGTGGCCAGGGAAAAGGTAGCGATCTTCGGCGACTACGATGTCGACGGCGCCGCCTCGTCGGCCTTGCTGAAGCGGTTCCTGGCGCATTTCTCGGTGCCGTCGGAAATCTACATCCCGGACCGGATTTTCGAAGGCTATGGTCCCAATCCCGACGCCATGCGCGAACTTGTTTCGCGCGGCGCGACATTGATCGTCACCGTCGATTGCGGCACCAACAGCGCCGCTTCCATCGATGCCGCCAATGCGGCTGGCGCCGATGTCGTCGTCCTCGACCACCATCAGGTCGGTGGTGCTTTGCCGGCTGCAATTGCCGTCGTCAATGCCAACCGCGACGACGATCTTTCCGGGCAGGGCCATCTCTGCGCCGCCGGCGTGGTCTTTCTCGCCCTTGTGCAGACAGCCAAGATCCTACGCGGGCGCATGGTCGATGCCACGCCGCCGGACCTGCTTTCGCTGCTCGATCTCGTCGCACTTGCCACCGTCTGCGACGTGGTGCCGCTTACCGGCGTCAACCGCGCCTTTGTGGTCAAAGGACTGCAGATGGCGCGCCAGCAGAAGAACGAGGGGCTCGCCGCGCTTGCACGGGTGTCGCGCATCGGCGAGCCGATCAGCACCTTCCACCTTGCCTATCTGATCGGCCCGCGCATCAATGCCGGCGGGCGCATCGGCGATGCCGCACTTGGCAGCCGCCTGCTCGCCACCGACGACCCGGTCGAGGCGCGCACCATCGCCGAGACGCTCGACCGGCTCAACCAGGAGCGGCAGCTGATGGAGCAGGAGATGCTGGCGGCGGCGCGCGCCGAGGCCGATGCGGAGCTTGCGGGCGGCAATGGACCGGCCATCGTCGTCACCGCCAGCAACAACTGGCATCCGGGCATTGTCGGCCTGCTCGCCTCACGGCTGAAGGATCACGCGCGGCGGCCGGCCTTCGCCATCGCTTTCAACGCCAACGGTACCGGCACCGGCTCGGGCCGTTCGGTGTCGGGCTTCGACCTCGGCCGTCTGGTGCGCGAAGCGGCGGATGCCGGGCTGATCGTCAAGGGGGGTGGCCACGGCATGGCGGCCGGCATCACCGTGGAGCGGGTGAAGCTCGGCGAACTCAGGGCGTTTTTCGAAGAGCGGGCGGCCGCCGACGTGTTCCGGCTGCAAGGGGAGGAAAGCCTGGCGATCGACGGTGCGCTTGCCGCCGAAGGCGCGACACTCGGCCTTCTCGATGCGCTGGAGAAGGCCGGGCCATTCGGTGCCGGGCATGTAGCGCCTGTCTTTGCGCTGCCGCGCCACCGGCTGGCTGACGCCAGGCCGGTTGGCACCAACCACATCCGCGTCGAGCTGCAGTCGGAAAGTGGCGGCCGTATCCAGGCGATCGCCTTTCGCGCCGTCGATACCGCCCTTGGCGAATTCCTGTTCAAGAACCGGGGCAAGGCGGTGCATGTCGCCGGCTCGCTGTCGGGAAATTACTGGAACGGCAACCGTACGGTGCAGTTTCGCATCACCGATGCGGCGCGTGCGTAGTCGCGCCTGAACTCAGTTGGCCGGAGCGTAACGCAGCAGCGTCACACCCTGGGCAAGGCTTTCCGTGCCGAGCGGCCGCAACTCCAGCGACAGGCCGGACTGGAAGTACGGCTTGCCGCCACCCAGCACGACGGGATGCATGTAGAGCCGGTATTCATCAATCAGGCCGGCTCGCGCCAGACAGGCGGCAAGATCGGCGCCGCCGACACTGATCAGGCCATCCGTCTCCGACTTGAGCGACCTTACCGTGGTCTCGGCATCGCCATTCAACAGGCGTGCATTGTGGCCGACCTGTCGAAGGGTAGTGGAGAACACGATCTTCGGCGTTTCGCGCCAGGCGCGGGCAAAGTCCCGCTCGACCTCGGTGCCCCCGGTCTCGCGGTCGGGACTGTCCCAGAAGCGCATCACCTCATACATGCGGCGCCCAACGAGCTCGATCGAAATTTTTCTCATCATGTTATTGAAATGCTGGTGCAATTCCGTCTCGGGCACCGGCAAGCCAATGTCACCGCCCGGCCCGGCAATATAGCCGTCCAGGGACGTCAACATGGAATAGACGATCTTGGCCATCGATGCCTCCGTTCGATCTTGTAAACGAGCATAACCAATTGCATTTTGCAATCGGTTATCGTAAGGCGAACGGAATTTGAGCCGAGTGTTCGCGCGGCGGCATGGCCCTGCTGCCGCACGGAACTCAACAATCAACTTCCCAGACGGAGATTTGACTTAGGCGAGGACGGACTGCAGCCGGGTCAGCTCGCCGATCTGCGCCTTCGTTGCCTGATAGCCGAGGCTGATCGCCTCGTCGGCGCGGTGGAATTCGGTCAGGCCGACATGGCTAAGCTTCGGCTGCAGCGACATGTCGGGGGGGTCGCCGGCAAGCCTGGCGCGTGAGATACGGTCCTGGATGATGTTGAAGGCCTCGACCATGACGCCGGTGATGCCGAGCCGCGTCTGATGCGACTGGTGCTCCGCGCCGATCTGGCCGGGCCGCGGCGCATCCTTTTCGATGACCAGCTCGCCGGCGCTGTGCTTGATGACGGCGGCGCGGCCGAACAGATCGTAGTGAAGGTTGACCGCCACCACGAGCGGCTGCTCATAGGCTCGGCAGACCGAAACCGGGACCGGGTTGACCAGCGCACCGTCGACCAGCACGCGGCCGTTGCAATTCACCGGCTCGAACACGCCGGGCAGCGCATAGGAGGCGCGCATGGCGGTGATCAATGAGCCGCTCGACAGCCAGATCTCGTGGCCGGTGCGGATTTCGGACGTGACTGCGACGAACGGCTTGGCCAGGTCCTCGAAACGAATGCCGGCCATGTGCTCGCGCAGCCGGGCGTCGAGCTTCATGCCGGCGAACAGGCCGCTGCCGCGCAGGTTGAGATCGAGCAGGCCGAAGATGCGTCGCTTGGTCAGGCCGCGGGCGAATTCTTCCAGTTCGTCCAGTTTGCCGGCAAGGTAACAGCCGCCGACCAGCGCGCCGATCGAGGTGCCGGCGATCATCGAGACTTCGATGCCGGCTTCGTCGAGCGCGCGCAGCACGCCGATATGCGCCCAGCCTCTCGCGCAACCGCCACCCAAGGCGAGCGAAATACCGGTTTTCCTTGGCGATTTTGTTTCGGATGCGCCGCCGGACGAGGACAGGCCGTTGGCCTCCCTGACATTTGACCTGTTACGCGATGACGCCCACTCGAGCATCATGATCTCCCTTGTCCCTACGGCTAATATACAGTCGGGCCGTATCGAAATGATGAATCTATGTCGTGGGTGTCAGGCAGAAGGTTCAAGCTGATGGTTTCCGATACGCATTTTCGGCATCGAACAGCAGCTTGCTGCCGTCATCGGCAAGCGTCCCCTTGCCGTCGGTCAGTCCCACCGTCCGATAAAAGCATGAACGTCGGCCCGTGTGACAGGTTGCGTCGTGGCCCAACACTTTTACGCGCAGCCACAACGCATCCTGATCGCAATCGGTGCGCATCTCGACGACATGCTGGAAATTGCCCGAGGTTTCGCCCTTCTTCCACAAGACGTTGCGCGAGCGCGACCAATAGTGGGCGACGCCTGTCTCCAGCGTCAGCGCCAAGGCTTGCGCATTCATGTGCGCGACCATCAACAGCATGCCGTCTTCGGCGTCGGTGACGACGACCGTGACCAGGCCGGCTGAGTCGAAGCGCGGTGAAAACACCACGCCTTCCTCGAGCGCTTTCTTGTCTGACGGAGCCTTTGGAAATTCCAGTGCCGACATCGCCGGTCCTTGATCTAGCGACGTCCGCGAGGGGTTTACGCCCCGCCGCCGCGCACCATCGTGACGAAACGAACCTGCTCTTCGGGCGTGTCCTTGAAGACGCCGGTGAAGGTTGAGGTGAGGGTGGTTGAACCCTGTTTGCGGATGCCGCGCATGGCCATGCACATGTGCTCGGCCTCGATCATGACGGCGACGCCGCGCGGATTGAGCACATCCTGGATGACGCCGGCGATCTGCGCCGTCAGGGCCTCCTGGGTCTGCAGGCGGTGGGCAAAGATGTCGACCACGCGCGCGATCTTGGACAGGCCGACGACCTTGCCGTCCGGCAGGTAGCCGACATGCGCCTTGCCGATGATCGGCACCATGTGGTGTTCGCAATGCGAGTGGAACTGGATGTCCTTGACGATGACCAGGTCGTCATAGCCGGCGACCTCCTCGAAGGTGCGGCCAAGCTCGTCCGCCGGGCACATGTCGTAGCCGCCGAACATTTCGCGAAAGGCCTTGGCCACCCGCATCGGCGTGTCGACCAGCCCTTCGCGGTCCGGATTGTCGCCGGTCCAGCGCAAAAGCGTGCGCACGGCGGCCTCGACTTCGGCTTCGCTCGGCCGGTCGGTGACCGGCTTCTCCATATAGGCTGACTGGGGCATGAGTTTCTTGATGACGGCATCCATAAAGGCGTCTCCCGTAGTCCCTCTCGGCGGAGGAACGAGTTGAACGGACCACGACCTTTCGGTGTCGGAAACTCGCCCGGTTTCCAGCCCGTAAGCGGCGTGAACTTCCCGGCAAGGACACTGGCTTTCGTTGTCTTGTCGATACCGGACTGCCAGCATTATATAAGGTCATGACGAGCGAAAGGAAGACACGACAGCGGCAATCGCTGTTCGCTTGGCGGCGACGGATTGGAAAATAATGATCAACGATGTCTACAATGCGAAAATTCTCGGTTTTGCCGGAAACATCGCCCGCATCGGCCGCCTCGATCATCCTGATGCGACCGCAAAAGCGCATTCCAAGCTGTGCGGCTCGACCGTCACCGTCGATCTCAAGATGCAGGACGGCGTGGTCACCGACTTCGCCCACGACGTGAAGGCCTGTGCGCTTGGCCAGGCGTCGTCCTCGATCATGGCGCAGCATGTCGTCGGCGCGAGTGCCGGAGAATTGCGCGCGGTGCGCGACACCATGCTGAAGATGCTGAAGGAAAATGGCGCCCCGCCTGACGGCCGCTTCGCGGACCTTAAATATCTGGAGCCGGTGCGAGACTACAAGGCGCGCCATGCCTCGACCATGCTGACCTTCGACGCGGTCGTCGATGCGATCGGCCAGATCGAGAAGAAGCTTGCCGAAGAAGCCGCCTGAGGGCAAGTAGCAGGAGCCTGGACCAGGAACCGGCTCAAGCCCGCGCTTCCAGCGTCCGTCTGCTTTCGGCAAATTCGCTTCTCACCCAGTCGGCGAACGCGGCGGCCGGCTCCGAAAGATCGCGCAAGCTCCTGGCGACCAGCCAATAGGCGCCGGATGCAACGTCGATGTCGAACGGCTTGATCAGCGCGCCGGACGCGATTTCCCCACCGATCTGCAAGAGATCGCCCAGTGCCACGCCATGTCCGAGCAGGGCGGCCTGCTTTGAAAGCGACGCATCCGCCAACATGGGACCGCGCGCGGGCACCGCGTCGGCGGGCACGCCAGCCGCTTCGAACCAGCGCGCCCAACCCTGACGGTTCTCCTCGTGCAAAAGCGTGTAGCGGCCAAGATCAATCGGCCTCTGGAGGGCAGGGCCCGCGGCGAGCAGTGCCGGCGACAGCACCGGTGAATCGACTGTCGAGGCAAGTCGTTCGGCCTCGCTGCGCGGCCACGAGGTGGCATGCGCGCTGAAGCGCAAGGCCAGTTCGGGCTGATCGCCGCGGAACTCTATCGGCCTTGGATCGACTTCGAGGGAGACGTCGATATCGGGCCGCAATTCGCGAAACCGATTGAGTCGGGGCACCAGCCACACGGATGCAAGCGATGGCTCGACACTGACGCGAACCACCGATTGCGCCGGCGTCGCCACCAGTTCTCCAAGCAAGTTGTCGATGGCGTCGAAACTTTTGACGAGCTGATCCAGCAGACGCCGGCCGGTGTCGGTCAGTTCGACGCGGCGATGGTGACGTTCGAACAAGGGCTGGCGCAGGAAGATTTCGAGCTCGCGGATCTGCCGGCTAATCGCCGCCTGCGAGACGAAAAGCTCATCGGCGGCCTTGCTGAAGCTCAGATGCCGGCCCGCCGCCTCGAAGCTCCTCAATGCCGTCAGCGGCAAGCGCCCGCGCTTCATTCGCATAACCCAGGATTATCCGAATTGGAAATTATACTCGTTTGAAGGCGAAGGCCAGCGGCGGTCTAATCCGTGTTAAAGGAGACACGACCATGGTCCAGATCCTGAGCATCTTTGGCGATGTCATGCGGATCGTCACGTTTCAATGGCATGACGACAGACGCCATGCAAAGCACCACGACGAGCCGGTCAGTCCTTACCGATGGGCATCTTCCACTGGCCGGCAGCCGTTTCGGCGTTCCCGACCATGATAGCCCGACCCTGATGGCCCGGCGAGTGAGCGGAAGGGATTGCGTTCTCCAGCCGAAGGCCACATCTATCGCATGGGAACCGCGATTGCATTGAGCTGATCCCTGGACAAACGGTTTCCGTTTGACCGAGAAACCGGTTCCCACTTTTCGGGATTGTGCGCTGAGCGGAGACTGCGGTGGGCCACCAACATGGGCATGCGCATATCGGCGGACCGCCAAAGCGCGGCCGCAACTGGGCGGGCCCGTGGCGCAAGACGCCGGGCCGTGTCCTGGGGACTTCGTTCGTCAGACTCTATCAGCTGACGCTGTCGGGCTTCGTCGGCAATTCCTGCCGGCATTTGCCGACCTGTTCAGAATATGCGCATGAGGCGATCGCCCGTCATGGCTTGTGGGCCGGCGGCTGGATGGGATTTTTCCGGGTGCTGCGCTGCGGGCCATTCGGCACGCATGGCATCGACCTTGTGCCTGAGGTGCTGGCCGATCGTTATGCCTGGTTCGCGCCGTGGCGCTACTGGCGGATCGGCGCCAAGCGCGGCCAAGCGCAAGGCTGATCAGGCTTGCCGATTTACGAACTGGTAGGGTTAACGCCAGCCTGCACAAAGACTGCGCATTTGAGACAAAATCGAGACAAGAGCCCTCGCTAAGCCGCTCGCGAACCCCCTCTGGAGCGAGCATCAAATGCGTAACGTCGACCGTCTTCCCTTCATCTTCGCCGGCATCCTTTTCCTGCTTGCCTGGCTGCTGGGATTTCCGATGCGCGCGCAATCGGCGCCGCTTGGGGATGTGCGGTGCACGCTGATCGCCGATGCGGCGAGCGGCGAGACGCTTTACCAGGATGGGGTGTGCGACCGGCGGTTCAGTCCGGCATCGACGTTCAAGGTGCCGCTGTCCCTGATCGGCTACGATGCCGGCATCCTGAGCGACCAGCATACACCGAGCTGGGACTACAAGCCGGAGTTTGCGGCCGTGAAGCGGGACCAGAAGACCGTCGACCCGACGATCTGGGAAAAAGATTCGATCCTGTGGTACTCGCGTGAAATCACCCGTCGGCTAGGCCAGGAGAGCCTTGCCGGCTATGTCTCGAAATTCGACTATGGCAACAACAACGTTTCCGGCAACCCCGGCAAGAATGACGGCCTGACCCATTCCTGGGTCAACTCCTCGCTCAAGATCACGCCGGTCGAGCAGGTCGATTTCCTGCGCAAGCTGCTTGCCCGCAAGCTGCCGGTGTCGGCCAAGGCCTATGACATGACCAACGCCATCATTCCGACCTTCCAGGCTGGGGACTGGACGGTGCATGGCAAGACCGGCAGCACCAGGCTGGGCAACGAGGCCAGCAAGGACAAGCGCTCGCTCGGCTGGTTCGTCGGCTGGGCGAAAAAGGACGGCCGCCAGATCGTCTTCGCGCGTCTGGTCGTCGACGCCACTCGCGCCGAAATGCCCAAGGGCCTCAAAACGCGAACAGCGTTCCTGAAGGACCTGCCGCTGCTGGTGAAATAGCCATTCAGGTACTTCGGCGCGCGCGGATGAGGTGGCCACCGGCATTGGTCGCCGTTCCCTTCGGTGCCCCGGAAAGGCGGGCGGCGATATCGCCGCTCTCGAGATCTTCGATCTCATCGAATGCGAGGTCGCGGAGCGATTTCGCCAGTTCGCCCGGAACGAAGAAGCTGATCCATGGCTCCCCGACTGCAGCGACGCGCGCCGCATGGAAAGCCAGGGCGGCCTGTCCCGCCGCATCGCGATTCTCAGACGGTTCGCTATAGTCGAACACCACCTCCGAACCGGGGGTGCCGGCGATGCAGGACAGCGTGCTGAAGATCGCGTCTTTCGTCAGGTAAGGCACGACCCCCAGCCAGATGAAGAAGCTCGGCTCGGTCGACTTCAAGCCGGCCGATGCCAGTTCCTCGGGCAGACGCTGCCGTTCGAAATTGACCGGCACGAATGTGGTGGCGGGCGGTTCCGCAAGACCGGCATCAGCGATACATCTGCGTTTCCAGGCTTGGGTTGCCGGATGATCGACTTCGAACACCAAGAGATCCGGGTACGGATTGCGCAGCGAAAACGTGTCGAGGCCGGCACCAAGCACGACGAGCTGGCGGACGCCACGACGCACCGCCGCCGCCAGCCAATCCTCGGCAAAGCGGGCGCGCGCCGCCACAAACAGGCGCATACGCCGGCTGTGGTGATCCTCTTGCGCAAGCTGCTGCTCGGCGGGAGCACCTTCACCGAGAATCGCAATCGCGTAGGGGTCGCGAAACAGCGCCACCTGCGGTGAGACCTGATGGAGGGCCCTCAAGCGCGCGACACGCAGGGCGGTTTGGCTGGGGGACGCATCTTCCATGCCGATAACTCCAGCCCATGCCGACGATGTTCGCAAGCCTTGACGACCAGCCTGCGACGTCTCTGGCGACATTTCCTGACGGCCAGGCCGATCAGCGCTCTTTACCTGGCGCGGCGCTGCCTCTAAAACCCGCCCGCTGCCGGACGCATCCGGCTTTTGCTGATGCATGTCGTAACCGCCAACACTTTGGGGCGACATGCATTTTAACCACCCGCGCTCGTTTGCGGGACTGGATAGGAGATACTGCATGTTGAATTCCGTTTCCCTGACATTTCCCGATGGCTCTGTCCGCGAATACGACGCGGCGATGACCGGCGCCGGGCTTGCCGAATCGATCTCGAAATCGCTGGCCAAGAAGGCGGTCGCCTACAGCATCGACGGCGTCGTGCACGACCTCTCCGACCCGCTCGGCAAGTCCGGCAAGGTCGAGATCGTCACCCGTGACGACCCGCGCGCGCTGGAACTCATCCGCCACGACACGGCACATGTGCTGGCGGAAGCCGTGCAGGAACTGTGGCCGGGAACGCAGGTGACCATCGGGCCGGTCATCGAGAACGGCTTCTACTATGACTTCGCCCGCAACGAGCCGTTCACGCCCGACGATTTCCCGGTGATCGAGAAGAAGATGCGCGAGATCATCGCGCGCAACAAGCCGTTCACCAAGGAAGTCTGGTCGCGCGACAAGGCGAAAAAAGTGTTTGCCGACAAGGGCGAGCGCTACAAGATTGAGTTGATCGACGCCATTCCCGAGGACCA
The DNA here is from genome assembly GCF_042682105.1 of Mesorhizobium calcicola. Taxonomy (NCBI): domain Bacteria; kingdom Pseudomonadati; phylum Pseudomonadota; class Alphaproteobacteria; order Hyphomicrobiales; family Phyllobacteriaceae; genus Mesorhizobium; species Mesorhizobium calcicola. The sequence continues at coordinate 64,492 of NZ_JBHUGY010000039.1, read as the reverse complement.
GGACCTCAAGATCTACGCGCAGGGCGACTGGTTCGACCTCTGCCGTGGCCCGCACATGGCCTCGACCGGGCAGATCGGCAACGCCTTCAAGCTGATGAAGGTGGCCGGCGCCTATTGGCGCGGCGACTCGAACAACCCGATGCTGACGCGCATCTACGGCACCGCCTGGGCCGACCAGGCGCAGCTCGAAGCCTACCAGACGATGCTGGAAGAGGCCGAGAAGCGCGACCACAGGAAACTCGGCCGCGAGATGGACCTGTTTCATTTCCAGGAAGAAGGGCCGGGCGTCGTCTTCTGGCACGCCAAGGGCTGGAAGATGTTCCAGAACCTGGTCAACTACATGCGCCGCCGCCTCGACGAGCAGGGCTATCAGGAAGTCAACGCGCCGCAGGTGCTCGACAAGAGCCTGTGGGAGACCTCAGGTCACTGGGGCTGGTATCGCGATGCGATGTTCAAGGTGACGGTCGCCGGCGACGATACCGACGACGATCGCGTGTTCGCACTGAAGCCGATGAACTGTCCGGGGCATGTGCAGATTTTCAAGCATGGGTTGAAGTCCTATCGCGATCTGCCCGTAAAACTTGCGGAATTCGGCAACGTGCATCGCTATGAACCATCCGGCGCGTTGCATGGGCTGATGCGCGTGCGCGGCTTCACGCAAGACGATGCGCACATCTTCTGCACCGAGGAGCAGCTGGCGTCCGAGTGCCTGCGCATCAACGATCTGATCCTGTCGACCTATGCCGATTTCGGTTTCGACGAGATCAGCGTGAAGTTGTCGACGCGGCCGGACAAGCGCGTCGGCACCGACGAGGCGTGGGACCACGCCGAGGCGATCATGGGCAGCGTGCTGGAGACGATCAGGACGCGATCCGGCAATCGCATCAAGACCTCGATCAATCCGGGCGAGGGCGCCTTCTACGGGCCGAAATTCGAATATGTGCTGAAGGATGCCATCGGTCGCGAGTGGCAGTGCGGCACGACGCAGGTCGACTTCAACCTGCCGGAACGATTTGGCGCCTTCTATATCGGCTCGGATTCGGAGAAGAAGCAGCCTGTCATGGTGCACCGCGCCATCTGCGGTTCGATGGAGCGTTTTCTCGGCATCCTGATCGAGAACTATTCCGGCCATTTCCCGCTGTGGTTCGCGCCGCTGCAGGTGGTGGTGGCGACGATCACCTCGGACGCCGACGACTATGCGAGCGAGGTGGTGGCAAAGCTTAAGGCCGCCGGGCTGTTGGCGGAAGCGGATCTGCGCAACGAGAAGATCAACTACAAGGTCCGCGAACATTCGCTGGCCAAGGTTCCGGTCATCCTCGTCTGCGGCAAGCGCGAGGCGGAAGAGCAGACGGTCAACATGCGCCGGCTGGGCTCGCGCGACCAGGAATCGCTTGGCCTTGCCGAGGCGATCGCACAATTGACCGAAGAGGCCGCTACGCCCGATCGCCGGCGCAAGCGCGCTGCTTGATCGGCATGGTTCCGACGACATGGCGGTGGAGCGATCCACCGCCATTTTCATATCCCTGTCACGCCAACCTTGTAACGAGCCCTTATGCTCAAGCTGAAATTGCGCGAACGACCCTTTCCCGAGCTTTCCTATGCCAATCCGCGCCAGCCGGCGCTGACGCGCTGGTTCATTCATTCGGTCGAAGGCCTGTCGGGCCGCGACCGCTACACAGCACTTTATGATTTCTGGCGCCGCCAGATCGTCCCGACCGGCGAGCGCGTGTTCAGCCGCATGCTCGACCTGATCGACGTCCGGGTGCGGACCGCCGACCAGTGGCCGCCGGCAAAGCTGCCCGACACGCCGCTGGTCATCGTCGCCAACCATCCTTTCGGCATCGGCGACGGCATTGCCGTGCTTTCGCTGGCCGAGCAGCTTGGGCGGCCGTTCCGGGTGATGATCCACAAGGACCTGCTCAAGATCCGCGAGATGGAGCCCTATTCACTGCCGATCGACTTTTCCGAGACCAAGGACGCGCTGAAGAACAACATGGCCGTGCGCCACGAGGCGGTGCGGCTGTTGAAAGAAGGCGTCACCATCGTGGTGTTTCCGGCTGGCGGCGTCGCCACCGCGCCGAAGGGCTTTGGCCGGGCGCGCGACCTGCCGTGGAAGATGTTTCCGGCCCGTCTCGTTCAGGATGCCAAGGCGTCGGTCATTCCGATGCATTTTTCCGGGCAGAACGGCCGGCTGTTCCATCTGGTCAGCGGCCCGATGAACATGGCCGAGAGCGATGGCCGCCTGGCGAAATTCGTCGGTAAGGCCTCGCTGACGCTGCGCACTTCGCTGCTCATCCGCGAATTCGCGCGACTGTCAGGCAAGGCGATCGAGGTGCGCGTCGGCGATGTGCTGAACTGGAGCGAGTTGGAACCGCTGCGTGACCGCAAGGCCTTGCTCGACCGCCTTTATCGCGGCGTCTTCGATCTGGCGCCAATCGTGGCGCGTCGCCGCATTCCGTTCCTGCCGGCGCGGGCCAAGCTGGCGGCCTGAAATCGGCAGGCCTGCGATGGAACGTCAATCGGCACCTTCTTCAGGATCCATCGCCGCGGCCTCGGTGGCCAGAACCTCGATTTCCTGGTTCTGTCCGGCAACGACCGTAAAATCCTTCTGGTAGATGCGGTCGCGGTTCTTGGCGATGATGGTGTAGTCGCCCTCGGCGAGCACCATCGAGGCGAAGGCGCCGACGGATTCCTTGATCGGATCGCCGGATTCGTTGAGCAGCGACCAGGACGTGTCGGCGATCGCCTCGCCACCGGCTTCGCGCACCAGCTTCATCGTGATCTCGGCGGCATGATGCTCGACGGTGGCTTCGGTGAGCTTGCCGGCTTCGACGCGGATGTCGGAGCGGATGACCGCGTTGACCGCGCCATAGGTCGAGACGACATGGTAGGTGCCGGCGTTGAGCCGCACCACGCTGTTGGGTTCGACATCGGGGATGATCAGTGCGCGCTCGCCATTCTGCGCAGCAGTGCCTTCGTAGATCGAAAAGCGCAGGTTCTTCGGCGGAATGCGCACCCCGCCGGACAGAACAGCGTCGAGCTTGAGGCCGCCGGCGTCGAGCACAAGGCTTTCGCGCTTGGCGTCCTTGCCGACGACAGTGATGCGCTTGGTAGCGCCCGCCCGGCCGTAGGAGGCATGAACCAGATAGCTGCCGGGTTCGAGCTGGAAGACGGCGGTGCCGCCATGCGCGGAGGCGACCATCGGCAATTTGCCGTTGACGGCCTCGGGCTTGAAGACGCGCCAGACGATGCCCCGGGTGATGTCGGCGCCCTTGTCGGTCAACTGGGCGGACAGGGTGATGGCGCCGCCGCTTCCGAGCGCCAGCGATCTTTCGCTTTTCGGCGTCGCATAGCTCGAAATACCGGGAAGCTTGAGATCGCCGACACCGTCCGTGTTCTGGGCCAAGGCGAGCGAAACCGGCGCCATGAACAGCAAGGCGCCGAGCCAGACCAGGAAAACACGCAGAGTCCCCTCAAACATGCCTTGCGTTGAAGCCCATGGCGGTGGCAATTTCAAGGCTTAAGAGTCCAGGTGATACGACTCTTCCGTCCGGCGCGCCTCGCGCCAATGCCCGAGCCGCCCGAATTCCCGATGGTGCGCTTCCGCTCAAAACAGAATGTTTTAGGAGACTTGCGCCCATGGCGTCGCCGATCATCGACTTCCTGCTGACCCGAAACTCCGCACCGATCCCTGATTTGAAGGAGCCGGCGCCGAGCGATGCGGAGATCGCGACGATGATCACTGCCGCCTCGCGAGTGCCTGATCACGGCCGGCTAGAACCCTGGCGCTTCATCCTCTATCGTGGCGACGCCCGCATCGAGATCGGCAGACAACTGGCGGCACTTGCCGAGCGGCGGGAGGGGCCGTTGCCGGAAGGCCGCCGCAACCAGGAACTGGCGCGGTTCTCGCGTGCGCCGCTGGTGATCGGCGTCGTGTCGATCCCCAGGGAGAATGCAAAAATCCCGCAGTGGGAGATGTTCCTGTCGGGCGGCATGGCGGCGATGAACCTGATGATATCAGCCAATGCCCTGGGCTATGGCACCAACATGATCAGCAACTGGTATTCGGATGTGCCGGAGGGCAGGGCGCTGCTGGGGCTGGCACCGCAGGAGCGCGTCATTGGCTTCGTCCATATCGGCTCCTACGCCGGCCCGGCGCCGGAGCGCCCGCGCCCCGATCCGGCGAAGCTCTATGCCGATTATTCGGGGCCGTGGGCGGGCTGAATGTTCTACGAACCGTCAAAGGGCCACGGGCTGCCGCACGATCCTTCCAAGGCGATCGTGGCACCGCGCCCGATTGGCTGGATTTCGACGCTGAACGGAGCCGGCGAGATCAATCTCGCGCCGTATTCGTTCTTCAATGCCGTTTCGACGCGGCCCTTCATCGTCTGGTTTTCCTCCGAAGGCGAAAAGGACAGCGCCTCCTTCGCGCAGGAAACCGGCGAGTTTGTCGCCAATCTGGTCAGCCGCGATCTCGCGGAAAAGATGAATCGCACGTCGGTCGACGCGCCGCGCGGCGTCAATGAGTTCGCCTATGCGGACCTTGCCATGGCGCCGTCACGCCTCGTCGCGCCGCCGCGCGTGGCGGCGGCACCGGCCGCGCTCGAATGCCGGGTGACCGAAGTCTTTCGGCCTAGGGCGCTGGACGGATCGCCGACGAGCGCTGTCGTCGTCGCCGGCGAAGTGGTTGGCGTGCACATCGACGATACCTTCCTGAAGAATGGTCTTTTCGACATCACCAAGGCCGGCAATGTCGCCCGTCTCGGCTATATGGACTATGCCAGCGTCAACGAGCTGTTTTCGATGCGCCGGCCGCGCTGGGGCAAGGAATAGACATCCAGGCCTTGCAGTCACCGTGCCTTGCCGGCGCTCGTTCGCCGCCTGGCTGTCATGACGACGCGCACGTAGCCGGGCTCGCCGATCCGAATGCTTCCGTCGGGGAGGCCGAGTATGCGGTCGAGCGCGATCTCGTAGAGCCTGACACGATTCTCAAGGGCTTCGATCGCGATGTCCATGTCGGCGTCGCTGCCGCCGGCGATCGCCTTGGCGATGACGCCATGCGTGGCCATGCCGAACTGCATGACGATGTCGGCGACGCCTTCCGGGTCGAATGTCCTGAAAGTGCCGTCTTCGACACCTTGCCTGATGATCTTGACCAGCAAGGGCGAAAACGACGCGCTGGCCGCCAGATTGATACGGTGGAAAAGCACCAGGTTATCAGGTCGAAACAGCGTCTCGAAAAGAGGCCAGGTTTCGGGCGCAGTATCGATCTTGGCCCGCCGCGACTGGGCAAGCAGGCCATTCAGGCGACCGAGCGGATCAAGACCAGGATCGTCGAGTACGTCTTGTACGCCAGCCAGTGCCTGTCTGGCGAAGCGCTCGGCAAGCGCCTCCAGAAGGGCCTCCTTGGAAGGGAAGTAGTGATAGAAAGCGCCTTTGGACGCGCCGGCAGTTGTGATGACCTCGTTGAGGCTGGCTTTTTCATAGCCAAGCGTCAGGAACAGAGCCTGGGCGTGGTCCAGAAGTTCTTCTCGCCTGATTTCCGGGTGCTTGATGACACGTGGCATGACCAAACCTTCTGCACGCGATGGCCGTTGCCGTCCAGTACGATGTCGACGTTCGCTTGAATAACAGACCGACGGTCGGTATAATAGACCGATGGTCTAATTCAGCCAAGCTGGCGGGGCATATCGCGGAAGGTTTGTCATGATCTCGAAGTTGATTCTCCAGACGTTCGTGTGGTTCGGCGTTATGGGCGCGTTGCTCTTCCTGTCGGCTGGCACGCTGAACTGGCCGGGGGCATGGGTGTTCCTGGTGGTCATGGTGGGGCTCAGCCTCACCATGGGTGTGGCGTTGGCCAGGCGCGATCCCGGGCTGATGAATGAGCGGCTAGGCCCTCCCATCCAGAAGAACCAGACCGCGGCCGACAAGGTCCTGTTGACCGTACTGCTGGCCGCTATCTTTGGTTGGCAGGCCCTGATGGGGTTCGACTTGCGTTTCGGCTGGTCCGCGGTTCCCGTTTGGGTGCAGGTGATCGGCGCGCTGGTCCTGCTGCTCGGAATCTGGATTTGCTACCTTACGATGCTGGAGAACAGTTTTGCGGCGCCCGTCGTGAAGATCCAGGACGAACGCGGACAGCGTGTCATCAGCACGGGTCCCTACAGCTACGTCCGTCATCCGATGTATGCCGGCGCTATTTTCTTCTTCGCGGGTACGGCGCTCCTGCTCGGCTCCTGGTGGGGGCTGGCATCGGTGCTCGTGTTCGTCGCTCTTCTGGCCGTCCGCATATTCATCGAAGAGAGAACGCTTCGGACTGGCTTGCGAGGCTATGACGACTATGCGGTCCAGGTTCGCTACCGCCTGATTCCGCGGATCTGGTAGCGGTTCTGCGTTTCCGTGAATCGATGACGACGCCAGGCGGGTGGCGGGTTCGCCATCCCAGTGGATTCGATAGCCGTGAACACGTGAAAGCGATTCCCCTTTAACCAAACACACGCTAAGAGAGCGGCTCGGCGATGCGTTGGGGTTGGCGCATCGACCTTGGGGATATTGCGGGGCATCGGCGACATGAAGAAACGAGATTCGCTGGGAACCCGGCTGCGCTACGGATTCGACAAGAGCATGGCCGCCGGTCCGATCGCGCTGATCGGGTGGCTCGCCGTCCTTTCCCTGCTGATCATCATCGCCGCCGCGGGTTTCCTTGCGGTGACCCGCATCGCGCCGGAAGGCGGCGAGCCGCTGAACTTTTTCGAAGCGTTCTGGGAATCGCTGATGCGCACGCTCGATTCCGGCACGATGGGCGGTGACACCGGCTGGGCCTTCCGTCTCGTCATGCTGTTCGTCACGCTTGCCGGCATCTTCGTGGTGTCGGCTCTCATCGGCGTGCTCAGCGCCGGCGTCGACAGCAAGCTAGATGAATTGCGCAAGGGCCGTTCGCGGGTGCTGGAGACCGATCACACCATCATCCTCAACTGGTCTCCGTCGATCTTCGACGTCATCTCCGAACTCGTCATAGCCAATGCTAGCCGTCGCCGTCCGCGCATCGTCGTCATGGCGAATATGGACAAGGTCGAGATGGAGGACGAGATCGCGGCCAAGGTCGGCAAACTGGGCAACACGCGCATCATTTGCCGCAGCGGCGACCCGACCGATCTCTACGACCTGGCCATCGTTAATCCGCAGACCTCGCGGTCGGTCATTGTGCTGTCGCCGGACAGTGACGATCCGGATTCACAGGTCATCAAGACGGTGCTGGCGCTGGTCAACGACCCGAACCGGCGCACCGCCCCTTACAACATCGCCGCCGAGATCCGCGATGGCAAGAACGCCGAAGTCGCCCGCGTCGTCGGCGGAACCGAGGTACAGCTCGTGCTGGCAGACCAGCTGATCTCGCGCATTGTCGTGCATTCGAGCCGGCAGTCGGGTCTCAGCAGTGTTTATTCGGAGCTGCTCGATTTCGACGGCTGCGAAATCTACACGGCCGAGCAGCCGGACCTCATCGGCAAGACCTTCGGCGAGGCGGTGATGGCGTATGAGCACTGTGCGCTGATCGGGCTTTGCGACCGCAACGGGCGCGTCTATCTCAACCCGTCGTCGAACCAGGTGATCCGCAAGGGCATCCGCGCCATTATCATCGCCGAGGACGATGCCGCGATAAAGCTGGGAAGCACCGGGATCAAGATCGACGCGGCTGCGATCCTCGGCCCGCGACCCGTCGAGACGAAGCCGGAGCGCATGCTGGTCCTCGGCTGGAACCGGCGCGGTCCGATCATCACCTATGAACTGTCGCGCTACGTCGCGCCCGGTTCGACCCTGACCATCGCCGCCGATACGCCCGGCCTCGAGCAGGAAGTCGCCGAGCTGCCGGTCGCCGGCGACAATCTGTCGGTTTCCTGCCGCGTCATCGACACGTCGAGCAGCACCGCGCTGGCAAGCCTGGACGTGCCTTCCTACGACCACGTGCTCGTCCTTGGCTACAGCGAAACCATGGCAGCGCAGCCCGCCGATACGCGCACGCTGGTGACGCTGCTGCATCTGCGCAAGATCGCGGATGATGCCGGCCTGCACATCAACGTCGTCAGCGAGATGATCGACGTGCGCAACCGGGAGCTTGCGGCAGTGACCAAGGCTGATGATTTCGTCGTCAGCAACAGGCTGGTCAGCCTGATGCTGGCGCAGGCGTCCGAGAACCACCACCTCGCCGCGATCTTCGATGACCTGCTCGACGAGAAGGGCTCCGAAATCTACATGCGTCCGGTCGCCGACTATGTCGCGATCGACCAGCCGTTGACCTTCTGGACGATCGCGGAATCGGCGCGGTTGCGCGGCGAGATCGCCATAGGTTACAGGCGCATCCGCGCCGGAGAGGCCGACCAGCGGGCGCTGGGCGGCGTCACCGTCAACCCGCTGAGGGCGGAAGCGCTGGCCTATCTGCCGGAAGACCGGATTATCGTGCTGGCGCGGGACTGAGGAACCATTAAATCCCGGCTGCCTTGGCCCGAACCAGAAGACGTTCGGCCAGCCGCAGGTGCGGGCGGTCATACATCTTGCCGTCTATGCCGACGACGCCGGGATTTCCCGCCGCCGCGAACGCCGCGACGATTGCCGCCGATTGTCTGACCGCCTCGGCAGAGGGCGTGAAGGCAGCGTTGATGACGGGCACCTGATCGGGGTGGATCGCCATCTTGCCGGTGAAGCCATCCCGCTCGGCCTCGGCGCATTCCGCTTCGAAGGCCGCCATGTCGCGAAAATTCGGGAATACGGTGTCGATCGCCGCGACTTCCGCCGCACCCGCGGCAAGGATGGTCATCAGGCGAGCGTGGCGGAACACGTCCGTGTAGCGGCCGCGCTCGTCGCGGGCGGTGCGCGCGCCGAGCGCCGCCGACAGGTCTTCCGCGCCCCAGGTGAGGCCGGCAAGCCGCGCGCTTGCGCCAGCATAGGTCGCCGCCGCCAGCACGCCCGCCGGTGTTTCGGTGATGATCGGCAGGATCTTGATCGCGCCGTCGGCCAGGTCGTTTTCGGCCTCGTGCACCCTGAGCTTTGCCGAGAGATGCTGCACGTCCTGGCCGTTGTTCGACTTGGGCAGCATGATGCCGTCGGGCTTGGCTGAGACAAGCGCCGCCAGATCGTCATCCGTCATGCCTGTCGACAGATCGTTGACGCGCACGTAGATCGTTGAACCGGTTTGCGCCCTGCGGTCGGTGATGAAGCGTGCCGCGATCTCGCGCGCCAGCGCCTTGTTTCGTGGCGCAACGGAATCTTCGAGATCGACGATGACCACGTCGGCGCCGGCGCCAAACCCCTTTTCCAGCTTCCTTTCGGAATCGCCGGGAACGAACAGCAGAGAACGCATCAGGCGGCCTTCTTCAGCATCATCGCTTGCCTCGTGCATTTGGCGACGAGATCGCCGTGCTGATTATAGGCGCGATGTTCGAATTCGACGATGCCGCGATCGGGCTTCGACCTAGACTCGCGCACTGAAATCACCGTCGTTTCGACACGGATGGTGTCGCCATGGAATACCGGATGCGGAAAGACGGTTTCCTTCATGCCGAGATTGGCGACCGTGGTGCCAACGGTGATGTCGTTGACAGAAATGCCGATCATCAGGCCGAGCGTGAACAGCGAGTTGACCAGCGGCTTGCCCCATTCGCTCTTGGCGGCGAAATCGAAGTCGATATGCAGCGGCTGCGGGTTCAGCGTCATCACCGAAAACAGCATGTTGTCGCTCTCGGTGACGGTCTTGCGCAGCGTGTGCTGGAAGACGCGGCCGACGACGAACTCTTCCAAATAAAGCCCGGCCATATCGTGCTCCTCTGCTGCCTATGGGGGTGATAGGCGCTGCATTCGGGGCTCGCAAGCCAGTTAATGAACATGGTGAACCGTTCGTAAACCTTTTCTGCCTACCGTCTGCACGGGGCCAGAAGCGTTCTGGCAAGGGGCGTAAGCAGGCGGGTATGGTTGTTTCGCATTTTTTGAGATGGATTTGCACCGCCAGGGTCTCGGAGCGCGCTGCCGCGGCCAACGCGCTGGCCCGAGCCTATGTCAATTCCGACCTGCCTTTCGAGGATCGCTGTGCCGCCGAGGCGGCGCTCACGCTGCTGCTCGACGATGCTTCCTCGAAGGTACGGCTGGCGATGGCCGAAGCGCTGTCGATGAGCCAACACGCGCCGTTGCAGATCATCAGCGCGCTGGCCTCCGACCAGCCGGAAGTCGCCGGCGTGGTGCTGGCGCGTTCGCCTCTGCTCACCGACGCCGACCTGATCAACCGCGTGGCCAGCAGTCCGAAAGCGACGCAGAAATTGATCGCCGACCGGCCGTTCGTCTCGATGGCGCTGTCGGCGGCGATCGCCGAGATCGGCGAGGCGGAAGCCTGCGCCGTGCTGCTCGCCAATAGCGGCGCCGACATCGCCTCGCTCAGCTTCCGCCGCATGGCCGAACGCTACGGCCATCTGCCCCTGGTGCGCGAGGCGCTGATATCGGACGCCCGCCTGCCTGCCGACTGCCGGCATATGCTGCTCGTCAAGCTCGGCGAGATGCTGAAAACGTCGCCGCTGGTCATGGCCTTGATGGGTGCGGCGCGAGCCGACCGCGTCATGCGCGATGCATGCGTCAAGGCATCGGTGACGCTGATCGAAGGCACGCGCCAGGAAGAACATCCGGCGCTGATCGAGCATCTCAGGCTGCGCGGCGATCTCACCGCCAGCTTCCTCATCCGCACCATCACGCATGGCAAGGTCGATTTCTTCGGCTCGGCGCTGGTCGCGCTCAGCCAACAGTCCGAACAAAGGGTGAGGGCGCTTCTGGCCGGCGGGCACGATGTGGCTCTGCAGGCGCTGTTTCGCAGCGCAGGCCTCGCCGCCGCCACGCATGCCATCATCCTGCGCGCGCTCAAAATCTGGCGTGAGGTCGCCAATGGCAAGCGTGTCGCCGGTGTGCAGGAGGTCAGCTGGCTGATGCTCAGGGAATTGGGCGGCCAGTCGGCGGAAGGCGATCTCGCGGCCTTGATCAAGTCGATCCATCTCGACGCACTGCGTGAGAATGCGCGTGGTCACGCGCTGGCGATCGCTGCGGCTTGAAGTAAATCTCGACACGCTTGGCCGCTCTAGCTCCGTTCTCTCGCGAAGAAATCGGGAAAATCCTCTATCGCGGCGGCAATGATGCGCAGTGATGCCGCGACTTGCAGCATCTCGCTGGTGCCGTTTCGCTGCGCTATGCTCGCCGCATAGTGTCGGGCAACGGCGATGGTCGAGGTCTGCGGATCACCGGGGGCGCGGAAGAGCAATTCGCGCGCCAGTCCCCGCAGGAAGTTGGCGATCGACAGCGCGGTCTCGGACGGGATGGCGTGACCTTGGGCAGCATCGCGCAGCCGCAGGATTTCCAGGCCAACGGTGACGGCGGCGACGCTGCCGCCGAGAACCGCATCGCCCTTCCTGCCGGCATTCTGCACCAGCGGCATCAGCTGGTTGACGCGGTCATAGGCGAGGCTCTCGAAGGCCGAACGCCTTGGCACGCGGTCATGCAGGCAAAGCCGCGCCAGATCCTCGCGCATGGCGCGTACGATGCGGTTGGCCGCGAGCCACGGATCGGCGGGCAGCACGAGGATGAAGACACCGATCGCCAGCAGGATGCCGACCAGGATCGACGCCGAACCGGCGAAGAAGGGCCTGGGATCATAGGTCATTGCCTGATGCGGACTGAGGAAGGCGAGGAAGTTGATGGCGAAGGCCGTCGCCACGCCGACATACCGCGGATTGGCCATCGCGAGCGCCGTCGGCACCAGGATAGGCACGACAAACAGCATGAACCAGCCGAAGCCGGGCAAAGCGGGCAAAGCGACCTGGCCGACGAGAAAGGCAAAGGGGAGCGCCAGCAGCGTTCCCTTGAAGAAGCCCCAGGCCACTTGCACGGGGTCGGGGCGAGCGGCAAACAGGCTCGACACGACGGCAACGAGAATGACCGTGCCGGCCGCTTCCGACCATTTCGTCGTCAACCAGAAGGCCGCGACCAGCAAGGTGGCAAGGGCAGCGCGCACCGCATTGCGCGAAGCACCGGCATAGTCGCGGTGCACCACCAGCGCGGGCTGCCTGTTGCCCCGGGCAGGGCGCGTGACAGGTGCGCGCAAGGCGTCAAGACCGCGCAACACCTGCCTGAGCGCTTCGGCGAAATCGGCGGCGATGGTGAGTCGGGTGATGGTGCCGACCCTGTCGTCGCCCTGAGCGGCCGAGGCATCGGGCATTTGCCGGGCCTTGACCGAGATCGCGTCGAGCCGGGCCACCCAGGGCGCGGTGTCATCCAGCGCGCCGGGTTTGGCCGCCAATTCGCTGACCAGGGCTTGCAGCTCCGAGCGCACCGGAATGAGCGCCGCGTTCTTCGGGGCTGCGTGGGAGTGCAGCGCGCGTGCGGCCGACAGCGCCGAGAGCAGCTGTCCGATGGTGCGTCGGACCGGATGGGCGCGGGGCGCGAAGCTCGGCGCTTCGAGCCTGGCGTAGGCGCGCATCTCGCCTAGAGTCTGCGTATCGGCGACCAGCTTTCGGTGCAGGCCCGACAGCGTTGCCGGATCGCCGCCGGAGAATGCGCCACCGGCATAGGTGGCTAGATCGAGAATGCAGCGTTTCAACCGCGAGATGATGGCGTCGCTGGCCAGTTTGGGCAGGATCAGCCGGCTGGTCAGGCCGGCGCAGACAATGCCGAGCACGATCTCGGCACAGCGCGCGACCGCGAGGTCGACGACGAGGTGTGGCTGTCCGAAGGCAGGCAGGCCGATGATCATCGCGGTGTAGCCGGCAAGGGCGGCACCATAGGCTTCGGGATTGCGCAGCAGTGACGAGACGAAGGTGCAGATGCCTATCCAGACGGCAAGCACGGTCACCAGCACCCAGGGGCCGGTGCCGAAGATCGTGGTAATGCCGATCGCAGCCATGCCCCCGGCAAGCGTGCCGAGCAGCCGATAGAAGCCTTTCGCCAGCACCATGCCGGCGACAGGCTGGGCGACGATGAACACCGTCATCATGGCCCATTGAGGGTGGTCGAGCTTGAGGGCGTAGGCGACCAGCAGCGCGATCAAGCCGGCCGAAACGGTGCGCAGCGAGAAAATCCAGTCCGAACGCGTCGGCTGCGTCAGCCCGGCCAAACTGGTCTCGAAATAGCCCTTCAGCCGCGCCCAGATCACATGCTGCTCCGTATCAGAAGCGCAGGCTAGAGCAATTCCAGGAAAAGTGTGAAGCGGTTTTCCGTCCGGAATCGCGTCAAAACAAACAGATAGACCCGGCTGTGGCTCAGATATCCAGCACTTCCGTTTCGGCGAATTCGGCGCGCTCCTGGATGAAGCGGAAGCGGGCTTCCGGCTTGGTGCCCATCAACGCATCGACAGCGTCCTTGGTGGCGGCCTCGGCATCGATCACATCGACCCTGAGCAGCGTGCGCTTCTTCGGGTCCATGGTGGTTTCCTTGAGCTGTGAGGCCATCATTTCGCCCAGACCCTTGAAGCGGCCAAGTTCGACCTTGCCGCGCCCGGTGAACTCGGTGCGCAGAAGCTCGTCCTTGTGCGCATCGTCGCGTGCATAAGCGACCTTGCCGCCTTGCCGGATCGAGTAGAGCGGCGGCACCGCCAGATAGAGGTGGCCGCCACGCACCAGCGCCGGCATCTCCTGGTAGAAGAAGGTGATCAGCAGCGAAGCGATGTGGGCGCCGTCGACGTCGGCGTCGGTCATGATGATGACGCGGTCGTAGCGCAAATCCTCGTCGCGATATTTCGACCGCGTGCCGCAGCCGAGCGCCTGGATCAGGTCCGAAATCTGCTGGTTGCCGGCAAGCTTGTCATTGCCGGCGCTGGCGACGTTGAGGATTTTTCCGCGCAGCGGCAACACGGCCTGGCTGGCGCGGTCGCGCGCCTGCTTGGCCGAGCCACCGGCCGAGTCACCCTCGACGATGAAGAGTTCGGCGCCGGCCGCGGCGTTCTGCGTGCAGTCGGCGAGCTTGCCCGGCAGCCGCAATTTGCGCACCGCGCTTTTGCGCGACACTTCTTTTTCCTGGCGCCGGCGTACCCGCTCGTCGGCGCGCGCGATCACCCATTCGAGCAGCTTCGAGGCTTCCTGCGGATTGTCGGCCAGCCAATGATCGAACGGGTCGCGGATCGCGGTCTCGACAATGCGGATTGCCTCGATCGTTGCCAGCCGGTCCTTGGTCTGGCCGACGAATTCGGGCTCGCGGATGAACACCGACAGCATGCCCGCCGCGGAGATCATGACGTCTTCCGAGGTGACGATCGAGGCGCGCTTGTTGCCGACGAGATCGGCATAGGCGCGCAGGCCCCGCGTCAGCACATTGCGGAAGCCGGCCTCATGCGTGCCGCCTTCGCCTGTCGGGATGGTGTTGCAGTAGGAATTGATGAAGCCGTCGCCGCCGAACCAGGTCACCGCCCATTCGAGCGAGCCATGGCCGCCTTGCCTGTCGCTCTTGCCGGCGAACATTTCGCGCGTCACCTGGAATTCGTCGCCGAGCGATGCCTTGAGATAATCCTTCAGGCCGCCGGGAAAATGGAACTCCGCCTTGGCCGGCGTCTGGTCCTTTTCCTTGATCAGCGACGGATCGCAGGTCCAGCGGATTTCGACACCGCCGAACAGATAGGCTTTCGAGCGCGTCATGCGGTAGAGCCGCGCCGGTTCGAACGCCGCGCCCTTGCCGAAAATCTGCTCGTCGGGATGGAAGCGGGTTCTTGTTCCGCGCCGGTTGTGGACCTCGCCTAGGTGCTCCAGGCCGGTTACCGGGACGCCGCGCGAAAAGCGCTGGCGATAGAGCTGGCGGCCACGCGCCACCTCGACCTCGAGATGGTCCGACAGCGCGTTGACCACTGAGACGCCGACGCCATGCAGGCCGCCTGAAGTCTCGTAGACCTTCGAGTCGAACTTGCCGCCCGAATGCAGCGTCGTCATGATCACTTCGAGCGCCGGTTTCTTGAACTTCGGATGCGGGTCGACCGGGATGCCGCGGCCATTGTCGGTGACGGTGAGATAGCCGTCGGCGGAAAGCTCGACATCGATGAAGGTGGCATGGCCGGCGACCGCCTCGTCCATGGAATTGTCGATGACCTCGGCGAACAGGTGATGCATCGCCTTGTCGTCGGTGCCGCCGATATACATGCCTGGCCGGCGGCGCACCGGCTCCAGTCCTTCCAGAACCTCGATGTCGGCGGCGCTATAGCCCTCGCTGCCATCCTTGGTCGCGGCAGGACGCTTCGTGGCTTGCACCAGCGGATCCGCCGGGCGCGCCGGTGCGCGCACCGGCTGCGGCTGCTTGTCCAGACTGCCGAAAAGATCGTTGTTGTCGTCCATGCCTGCCATAGGGTCCGATGCTGCGAATCACCTCGCGATACTGCCACGCTTTTCAGCGCCAAGCGACCGAGGTTCCTGTTCCGTTCGGGGAATTGCCCCCTCTTAACCCAAAACCATTCGATAACCAAGCCGGCGGAAATAGGTCAAATGCCGCCAGGCAAGATTCCTGATTCTTTAACAATGCCGCCTAGCATGAGCCCAACAAAACAAGAAACTACGGGCATCAGGGGTTTCGGCGTGAGGGGCAAGGCCATATCGATGATCGGCATCGCCGCCGTTTTCGGCGCGATCTCGATCTTTGCCGCGGATTTCTGGGTCAAGAGCCAGGCCAAGGCCGACAACGAAGAGAAGACGGCGTCGATCGCCGCGCCGGCCGCACCCAAAATCGAGTTCAAGACCATCGTGGTGGCCAATGCTCCGTTGCGCTATGGCATGGAGCTCGACCGCGCGAAGCTCACCGAAATCCCCTGGCCGCAGGATTCCCTGCCGCAGGGTGCCTTCCCGACCATCGACGGGTTGCTTGGCGAGGGCAACCGCGTGGTGCTGACGCCGATCGAGGTCAACGAACCGGTGCTGCTTGCCAAGCTGTCCGGGCCAAATGGCCGCGCGACGCTTTCCAACATGTTGACGCCCGGAATGCGGGCGGTGACCATCCGCACCGACGAGATTGCCGGTGTCGGCGGCTTCGTCACGCCTGGCGACCGGGTTGATGTCGTGCTGACGCGCGATGCCGGCGAAATCCAGGAAGTGGCCAAGAACGCGCAAGGCGCTGCCGGTTCGACCATCACCTCCGAGATCGTCGTCTCCGATGCCAAGGTGCTGAGCGTCGGGCAGGGCGCCGACGAGCGCCAGACAACGCCGCAGATTGCCAATTCCGTGACCCTCGAGGTGACGACCGAAGGGGCGCAGAAAGTGGCGCTTGCCCGCACAGTCGGCACGCTGTCGCTGTCGCTTCGCTCCGCCAGCGAAAGCGGTGACGGCAAGAACGGCGTCACCACCATCTCTTCCTTCGGTGGATCGGTCGCCTCGAACGTGCAGGCGGCGGCCAGTTCGTTGTTCGATGCCGTGGCGAAGGGGCCGGAGAAACCGAAGTTCAAGACGGTCATCGTAACGCGCGGCACAAAGGCCGAGGAATACCAGGTTCCTTTGCGGGACCAGAAATAGAAGCCAGTGGGGACTGGGTGAGGGACGGGACAATGTTCGGGCTGATAACACATCGGGTCATGGGACGGTTGCGCGTTGTGCGCTCCCTGGCTGTCGCGGCTTCGCTGGCTGCTGCCGCGATGCTGGCCTTCGGCACCTCGGCCAGGGCCGACAACGACATCGTCTATGTGTCGTCGACCAAGAATGCGTCGATCAAGGTGGCCAAGGGCAAGCCGAGGACCATCATGACGAGTGCCGCCTTCTACCAGATCGTCATCGGCGACCCGGAGATCGCCAACGTCAATCCGCTGACCGACAAATCCTTCTACGTGCTCGGCAACAACCTCGGCACCACCGGCATCGCGCTGTTCGATGAGAAGAAGCAGCTGGTCGGCACCGTCGATATCGAGGTGACGCTCGACACCGACCAGCTGGCCAGCACCATCCGCGCCAGCGTGCCGGATGCCAGGATCAAGGTCGGCTCGGCCAACGGCCGTGTCGTGCTGTCGGGCGAGGCGGATGACGCGGTCGCCGCCGAAAAGGCAAACAAGATCGCGACGCGTTTTTCCGGCACCGAGGAGGTGATCAACTCGGTCAACATCTCGTCGTCGCAGCAGGTCCAGCTCAACGTTCGCTTTGTCGAGATCAACCGCCAGGCGGGCCAGGATCTCGGCGCCAAATACAGCGCCAATTTTGCCTACGGCCTCGGCGGGCGTGATGTCTCGCTCGATCCGGGCACCGTGCCGGCGGCAGGGACCGGCGAGATCATCGGCCGGTTGCTGTCGAACGGTGTGTCGATCGATATCGCCATCAAGGCGCTGGAAGAGCGCGGCCTGGCCCGTCGGTTGGCCGAACCGAACCTGATCGCCCGTTCCGGCCAAACGGCAAGCTTCCTCGCCGGTGGCGAATTTCCGATCCCGGTCTCCGAGGACAACGGCAAGATCTCGGTCAGCTACAAGAAATACGGCGTCAGCCTGGATTTCACGCCAACGGTGCTGAAAGACGGGTTGGTCAGCCTGGACATCGCGCCGGAAGTCTCCTCGATCGACGCGTCGGCCTCTTACAATATCGGCAGCATATCGGTGCCCGGCTTCATCGTGCGCCGCGCCAGGACGTCGGTCGACCTGAAGAATGGCCAGAGCTTCATGATCGCCGGATTGCTACAGTCGCAAAACGACATCACCACATCGCGCATTCCCGGCCTCGGCAAAATGCCTGTGCTTGGGGCGCTGTTTTCGTCGAAATCCTATCAGCGGCGCGAGACCGACCTGGTCATGATCGTCACACCTTATCTGGTCAAGCCGGTCGATCCGTCGAAGAAACTCATCGTGCCGACCGATGGTACGCAGGCGGCCAGCAACGCCGACTATTTCCTCAACAACACCGACGAAGTGAAGACGTCCGACACCGGTCGCGCGCTGGCGATGGCCGGCGGCACTGTCGCGCAGCCGGCTGCCGTGACCACGGTCGGGCATTTCCTCGACCTGCCGAAGGACTGAAACCATGCGCCTGGTCTTGAGATCGAGCATCGCCTTGCTGCTGGCCGGCTTCGCCGCCGGCTGCACCAGCGACGACTATGTGCGCACCGAGGGGGTGACGTCGGCCGCTGGCGAGGCGCAGGCCGCCGACACCGTCATGCAGATGGTCGATCCGTGGAAATACGGTGTCCAGAACACAAAGCTCCTCGTTCCAGCCCAGCGCGGCGGCGCGGTGGCCATCACTCCTGATCAGGCGGCCGATGCGAAGGCGTCGCAATCCACGACAAGCAATTGATTCCACGGGCAACTGATCCAACAGGCGGCGACCGGACAGGCTGACAGAATGGCAAACGGCATCAAGACCAGGAAGATCCTGCTCGTATCGACCGACAGGACCTTCGTGCAGGACACGCGGACCGCATTCGCCGCCTCCGAGATCATCCAACTCTCGACAGTGGAAAAGAACGTCACCGAGCTGCGCGGCGAAATCCAGGAAACCGACTTCGGCGCCATCATCGTGGACATGGATGCGGCAAGGCTGGAGGAGGTCGAGTCGCTGCAGCGCATCATGCGCCGGCTGGAAGACAAGGTGCCGGTGGTCGTCGTCACCCAGGAGTTCAATGCCGCCGCCGTGCGTATCCTGGTGCAGCTCAAGGTCGCGGATTTCCTGGTCAAGCCGATCACCACCGCCGACCTGGTGCGCTCCGTGGTGCGGGCGCTGCAGGGGCCCGGGCGCGAGGAAAACACCGAGTCGCAGATCTACACCTTCATGCCCGCCGCGGGCGGCGTCGGCACCACGACGCTGGCGCTGCAGACCGCCTTCCAGCTGCATCACTCGGTGACGCGCGGCGCGTCGACTTGCGTGGTCGACCTCAATTTCCAGCAGGGCGCCTGTGCCGAATATCTCGACCTCGAACCGCGTTTCGACATCACCGAGATCGAGAACCAGCCTGAACGCCTCGACCGGCAATTGCTCGATGTGATGCTGTCGAAGCATGCCAGCGGGCTTTGCGTCCTGGCGGCGCCGACGCAACCGGCGGAAATGCGCTCGTTCAAGACCGATGTCGTGGTGCGCATGCTGGACCTCGTCTCGGCCTATTTCGACAATGTCGTCATCGACATGCCGCGCACCTGGTTTCCATGGACGGAGACCGTGCTGCTCGGTTCCAACAAGCTCTACATCGTCGCGGAAATGACGGTGCCGTGCCTGCGCCACACGCAGCGGCTGATTCAGGCGGTCTACGAGACCGCCGGCAAGGAAGTGAAGCCGAACGTCATCGTCAACCGCTTCGAGCAGAAGATGTTCGACAACGGCATCAAGCAGGCGGACGTCCAGGAAATCCTCGGCGAGCATTTCGTCGGCGGCATCGCCAACAACTACCGGCTGGTGCGCGAGGCGGTCGATCGCGGCGTGCCGCTGCACGAGATCGATCCGAACGCCAATGTCATCAACGATCTGAAGAAGATCATCCTGCCGGAGGAAGCGGTCCAACCGCGGGCGAAATCGCGCTCGCTGTTTGGCATGGGCCGGGGATTGCTGAAGAGGAAGGCCGGATGACCAGCCGCTTTTCCACCCTGCAGAACCGCGATGCGCGTCCGCAGCGCGCTGCCGAGCCAATACCGGTCGCGCATCATGCTGTCGTCATTCCGACGAACCGAAAGGTTTTGCCGGCAAAGCCGGAAGCAGCACCGGCAAAGAATGCCAACAAGGTGCTCGATGCGCGCGTGCGTATCCACCGGCTGCTGCTCGAGGAGATCAACCTTGTCGCGCTGGAGCGTTTGCCCAAGGATGAGATGCGCCGGCAAGTGCATGACTTCGTGTCGGAAAAGACCAAGCAGGAGCGGATGGCGATCAACACCGTCGAGCTTGACGCGCTGGTCGACGACATCGTCGACGAGATGGTCGGCCTCGGTCCGCTGGAGCCGCTGCTCAAGGATCCCGATATCAACGACATCCTGATCAACGGCCACCAGAACTGCTTTGTCGAAAAGAAGGGCAAGCTTCAGGCGGTCCATATTCCGTTCAAGGACGAGGCGCATCTGCTGCGCATCATCAACAAGATCGTTGCCGCGGTCGGCCGCCGGGTCGACGAATCGCAGCCGATGGTCGATGCGCGCATGCTGGACGGCTCGCGTTTCAACGCCGCCATCCGCCCGGTCGCGGTCGACGGGCCGCTGGTGTCGATCCGCAAATTCTCCAAGAACAAGCTCGGCCTGCACAGACTGGTCGAATTCGGCGCCATCACCCAGAACATGGCCGAAGTGCTGGCGGCGGCCGTGCATGCCCGCAAGACGACGATCATTTCGGGCGGCACCGGCACAGGCAAGACGACCATGCTCAACGCGCTGTCGGCCTTCATCCCGGAAGACGAGCGGCTGATCACCATCGAGGACGCGGCCGAGCTCCAACTGCAGCAGCCGCATGTGGCGCGCATGGAAACGCGTCCAGCCAACATCGAAGGCCATGGCGAATTGAAGCAGCGCGATCTGGTCAAGAACGCGCTGCGCATGCGCCCCGACCGCGTCATCCTCGGCGAGTGCCGCGGCGAGGAAGCCTTCGACATGCTGCAGGCGATGAACACCGGCCATGAGGGGTCGATGGCGACCATCCATGCCAACACACCGCGCGACGCCATTTCACGCCTCGAGCAGATGCTTGGCATGACCGGCATGCCGATGACGGTGCAGTCGATCCGCAGCCAGATCGCCAGCGCGCTCGACCTGATCGTCCAGCTGACGCGCCTGTCCGACGGCAAGCGCAAGGTGACGAGCGTCGCCGAGGTGACCGGCATGGAAGGCGACGTGATCCAGATGCAGGAGATCTTCCGCTTCGTGCGCACCGGCATGGAGGCCGACGGCAAGATCCTCGGCCACTACGAGGCGACCGGTATCCGGCCGCGGTTCCTCGAGGATCTGCGCGCCATGGGCATCGAGTTCCCCGGACGATATTTCGAACCCGGCCGGCCGCAGGAGTAGCCAGGTGTTCGACGGGCTCAGCGCGATCTACGTCGTCTATGCCGCGGCGGCACTTACCGGCATCCTGATCGCCGAGGCCTGCTACCTGCTTTATGCCGGCCGCAGCGACAAGCGCACCGCCATCAACCGGCGCATGAAACTGCAGGAAAACAGGATCAGCCAGGAGCAGGTGCTCGTCCAGCTGCGCAAGGAGCGCGGCCTTGACGCGGGGACGTCGCTGTTTTCGCCGGACCGGTTCCGCGCCTTGCGAACCCAGTCGGGCATGATCATGCCGCTGTCGAAATTCTTGATGATCACCTGCGGCGTAGCGTTCGCCGCGGCTGTGGCCGCGATCTGGTACGGCATGCCGCCGCTGCTCGGGCTTATCCTGTTTGTCATGCTTGTGCCGATACTGCCGGTGATGACGCTGCGCTTCAAACGCGGCCGCCGGCTGAAGCGGTTCGGCACGCAACTGCCGGAGGCACTGGAACTGATCACGCGCGGCCTGAAGGCCGGGCACCCGGTGCCGGTGGCGATCGCCATGGTGTCACGCGAGATGCCCGACCCGATCGGCACCGAGTTTGGCGTCATCGCCGATGAGGTGACCTATGGATCGGATCTGGTTACGGCCCTGAACTCGCTGTTCGACCGGGTCGGCCATGAGGACCTGCCGCTGTTCATCACCGCCGTCTCGATCCAGAGTAGTTCGGGCGGCAATCTACGCGAAATCCTCGACGGCCTGGCGTTGACGATCCGCGAGCGCGGCAAACTGCGCCGCAAGGTGCGCGCCATTTCGACCGAAGGCCGCATGTCGGCCTACATTCTGACGGCGATACCGGCGCTGCTGTTTGCCGCCATCATGGCGCTGATGCCTGGCTTCTACCGCGACGTCTGGGGTGAGCCGAAGACCTGGTACCTGATCGGCGGCTCGGTCGCCTGGCTGATGCTGGGCAATCTGATGATGTTCAAGATGTCGAATTTCAGGTTCTGACATGCAAGGCTTCATCGAATTCCTCGCCTCGCTCGCGCCGACCTCGTTGGTGCCCGTGGCCATCCTGCTGCTGGTCGTGGGTGCCGTCGCGGTTGCCTGGCCGATGGTGACGGCGAAAGGCGACCGCAACGAGGTCAAGCGCCGGCTCAAGGTGGATGACGGTCCGGTGGCCGCCAAGCCCGAACCGGTGCAGAAGAAGAATGCCCGCATCGTGCGTGAGAAGGCGGTGAAGAGGGCGCAGGAATTCTACGCCAAGAGCGATCCGGAAAATGTCGCCCGGCTGCGCATGAAGCTCATCCAGGCGGGCTACATGGAGCCGCGCGCCGTCGGTATGTTCTTTCTCGTGCGCTTCGCCGCGCTGGTCGGCTCGGCGATCGGCGCCTTTGTGATGAACCAGTGGCTGGGCAGCCCCGACTCGACGATGGCCAGCCGCTGGGCCTTCGTCATCCTGTCGGGCGTGGCGGGCTATTTCCTGCCTGGTCTGGTGCTGACCCAGAAGGTGGGGGAGAAGAGGCGCGAATACCGCAACGGCTTTCCCGATTTCATGGACCTGATGATCGTCTGCTCGGATGCCGGCATGAGCATGGAGGCCGGCATCGAGCGCGTCTCCAAGGAACTCGCCAAGACCTATCCCGCGCTCAGCCAGAACCTGCAGCTTGTGTCGCTGGAGCTGAGGGCGGGGCGCAGTCTCGACGACGCGCTGAAGGCGCTCGCCGACCGCCTCAGCCTGGACGAGGTGCGTTCCTTCGCCACGCTGCTGCAGCAATCGAAGGAGCTCGGCACCAGCCTGTCGGGGGCGCTGCGCGTCTTTTCCGACGAAATGCGCCACAAGCGCATGTCGCTGGCCGAGGAAAAGGCGCACGCTCTGCCGGCCAAGATGTCGGTGCCGGTGACCGTGTGCATCCTGCCGGTGGTGCTGATGATCGCCATCATCCCGATTATCGTCAAAATGACGATGGCGCACTAGAATCTGCCGATATTCAGGTGAGGCCGGCCTGAACACGCCGCATCGGGGTCTGCAAGCCCGCAAATGAGTGAGAATCCCATGCGAATACTGTTGCGCACCCTCTTCCTCGGCCTCGTCGCGGCCAGTCTGTCGCCCGCCTGGGCCGCGGCCGGCGATTGCGGCGATGTTGTCGCCTTGGTGCAGCAGGCTTATCCCAAGGCCCGCAGGAACGCCGACGGCGCCTCGTTGACCCTTGAACCCCATATCAGCATCCCCTTGACGCTCCCGGACGGTGAAACGCCATTTGGCCTGGTCTGCAAGATATGGCCTGCCCATGATGACTTGCTGCTGGTCGCAGTTCCGCTGATCGACAGCGCCGAATCCGGCGACGACAGGCATGTTGGCGATATTGAGCTTCTGGTCGTCGACAGGAAGAGCCTGCAGCTGCGCCAGCGCCTGCTCCAGCCCGGGCTGATGACCGATGATGCCATCGCCATCCGCAAGGTCGAATTCGATACCGGCGGCTATGGGCTGGCGCCCGGTGTAACCGCCTTTGGTCTGCGCATCGAATTGGCAACCCATTCGCAGGCCACTCCCTTCGCCGAAACCGGCCTGCGGCTCTATGCCCTCGCCGGCGATACCCTGCGGTTGGTGCTCGGCGGCCTTGCCGTGGCCGGCAATGGCGGCGACGGCGATGCCAGTTGCGCCGGATCCTTTCATTCCAGCCAGGTCAGCCTGGCAATGAACCCGGCGAGCCACCACGGCTATCACGACATCATCGCGGTCGAGCGGGCGAACACCGACGAACCCGCACCGGACAAGGATGGCGAGTGCCAGTCCCATCCCGGCAAGCCCATGAAGCGGACTTACCGGCTGCGCTACGACGGCAGCCGCTATCCGGTTCCGGCAGCGCTCAAGGCAATGGAGCCGTGAGAACGCCGCGCGTCCCTGCTGAAGGGATTCTTCGGGAGATAGGTCATTGCCCGAGGCTGTTGCGGCTTCGTGGTTAATGGCCGGTGTGCCCGAAGCTTAATTTTGAGCGCGTTTCGGCACCGAAGTTTAATTGCTCGGATGTAGTTCTGTTTCCTGAAGAACGACCCGGCAAATCGGGCGATGAGGCAGGGGCATGCGTCACAATAATTTCACGGCAATGGCCGCGCTGGCGGCCGTCTTGATGATGTCTGGCTGTACGACGGGCGGCGTCGATACCACCAAGACCACAGCTATCCAACCGGCGGCAAAGGACATCGACACCTCCGACCTGGCACAAGGCAAAGCGCAGTTTCGCGACGCCAATTACGGCCTCGCCGAACAGCATTTCCGCAAGGCCGTCGAGTTGAAGGCCGACAATGCCGAAGCCTGGATGGGGCTCGCCGCTTCCTATGACGAACTTGGCCGCTTCGACTTCGCCGACCGTGCCTACAACCAGCTTTTGAAAGTCGCCGGCCGCAAGCCGCAGATCGTCAACAACATGGGCTATTCGCAGTTGTTGCGTGGCGATCGCAAGAAGGCCAGGGCGTTGCTGCTGGAAGCGAGGGCTGGCATGGCCGATCCGACGGTCGTCAACGCCAATCTCGCCCTCTTGAACAAGGGTTGAACCGATCGCTGCGGCCAAAGGTACGGTTTTGGGACAGATGGCATCGACGCTTTGTAAACCCTTTCGGCAGGTCGCGTCGGACGATCGGCTGAAAATCATGTCCGAGGGCTGCTGCTGGCCTAGAGTGTAGCGCAACCGCCGACGCTCGAGAGGCACCCACCCGATATGCTGGACTTCAGTTCGCTCCTGCTCGCGGCCGCGCTGTCGGGCATCTGCCTCAGCGCCACCATGTTCGCGATCTGGTTCACCGCGCCCAAGGCGGGCTTCGTCCTGACCGTGGCGTGCGGCATTCTGGTGCTCGTCGCCCATGTGATCCTGTTCTGGCGATACACCAAGGAGCCTGATCCGTTGCTCTGCCAGGTCGTGCTTGCACTGCTCAGCCTGGGGTTCCTGATCATCTGCCAGTCGTCCATGCAGTATCTTGGCGTACCCGGCCACAGACGTGCCGTCGCACCGACGCTTGCCGCCATGGCTGTTTGTGCGGCCGTGACCTTCGTCGGCCTTGATGGCGTCGGCTTCATCATCACCTACGCGACTGTCACGGCGCTGCTCTCGGCGATCGGCGCCATGTTCTGGATCAACGGCAGCCATGATCGCCGGATCCTGCTGGTGGTTTCGTTTCTGAGCGGCACCTGTGCGGTGTCGTTCGCGCTCTGCGGCATGGTTCTGCTGGGCAAGGGGCAGTGGGCGCTCGCGGCCGCGCCCGACAACTGGGCCGAACGACTGAACTCCGTCGTGGCGGTGGCCTGCATGACCGGGCTCGGCGCATTGACGCTTTCCCTCCACCATCTGCAGGCGCAGATCGAGTTGAAGGCCGAGACCATGACCGACCCGCTGACGGGGTTGATGAACCGCCGGGCGCTGAAATCGCTCTATGGCGAGCGCAGTTTCGGTCCCTTCATGTTCGTTGTCATGTTCGACCTCGACCATTTCAAGCGGACGAACGACGTCTACGGTCACCCGGTCGGCGACCAGGTCCTGTGCCGCTTCGCCGCGGTGATCAAGAAATATGCCAGGACCGGCGTCGACGCCTTTCGCCTTGGCGGCGAGGAATTCGCCGTCGTCATGTCGCGGATGACCGATGAAAGGGCCTACGATCTCGCCAGCAAGATCGGCGTTGCCTTCGGCACCGAAATCGTTGCCACCCAACTCGGTCCGTTGCGCAGCACGGTCAGCGGCGGCATCGGCTTTGGCGAAGCCGACAGCCGCAGCCTCGATGAGGTGCTGGCCGAGGCCGACGCGGCGCTTTATGCGGCCAAGCGCGCCGGGCGAAATTGCGTCATCAGCCGCAAAAGGACGGGCAAGGCCGAACCGGTCGAGCCGGCCTTGCGCTCAGCGTAGCTACTCGGCCGCACCCAGATAGTCAGACAGCGGCGGGCAGGAACAGACCAGGTTGCGGTCGCCGGCGACATTGTCGATGCGCGACACCGGCGGCCAGTATTTGGCCGCCGTGTCGGCATCGCCGGCGGGATAGGCCGCTTCCAGCCGCGAGTAGGGATGGGTCCACTGGCCGGCCAGCGTCTCGGCGGCGGTGTGCGGCGCGTTGACCAGCGGATTGTCGGCCAAAGGCCATTCGCCCCTGGCGACTTTCGCTGCCTCTCCGGCGATGGCGATCATCGCCTCGCAGAAGCGGTCGAGTTCCCGCTTGGGCTCGGACTCGGTCGGCTCCACCATCAGCGTGCCGGCGACCGGGAACGACATGGTCGGCGCATGGAAACCATAGTCGATCAGGCGCTTGGCGACGTCGTCGACACTGATGCCGGCGCTCTCCTTGAGAACGCGGGTGTCCAGGATGCACTCATGGGCAATGCGATCGTGCCTGCCCTTGTAGAGGAGCGGAAAATGCGGTGCGAGCCGCGTCGCCACGTAGTTTGCCGAAACGATCGCCGTCTCGGTCGCCTGCTTCAGGCCGGAAGCGCCCATCATGCGGATGTACATCCAGGTAATCGGCAGGATGGAAGCACTGCCGAAAGGTGAGGCCGACACGGCATGCGCCGAGCCTTCGGTGACATGACCCGGCAGATAGGGCTTG
Source organism: Mesorhizobium calcicola (assembly GCF_042682105.1). Taxonomy (NCBI): domain Bacteria; kingdom Pseudomonadati; phylum Pseudomonadota; class Alphaproteobacteria; order Hyphomicrobiales; family Phyllobacteriaceae; genus Mesorhizobium; species Mesorhizobium calcicola. Next base: position 38,018 of record NZ_JBHUGY010000039.1, on the reverse strand, counting down.
AGGTGCGCCTTGACGCCGATCGGGCCGACGCCTGGACCGCCGCCGCCATGCGGGATGCAGAAGGTCTTGTGCAGGTTCATATGGCAGACATCGGCGCCGATGTCGCCGGGGCGAGCGAGGCCGACCAAGGCGTTGAGGTTGGCGCCGTCGAAATAGACCTGTCCACCATGCTCATGGATGAGGGCGCAGAGATGGCGCGCGCCTTCCTCGTAGACGCCATGCGTCGAGGGATAGGTGAACATCAGCGCCGCAAGGTTCTTGGAATGCTCATTGGCCTTGGCCCTCATATCGTCCATGTCGATATTGCCATCCTCCAGACAGCGCACGACGACGACGCTCATGCCTGCCATCGCCGCGCTCGCCGGATTGGTGCCATGCGCCGAGGATGGGATAAGGCAGATGGTGCGATGGCCTTCGCCGCGCGAGCGGTGATAGGCGCGGATGGCGAGCAGTCCGGCATATTCGCCCTGGCTGCCGGCATTGGGCTGTAGGCTGACCGCGTCGAAGCCGGTGATCTCCGACAGCCAGCCCTCCAGTTCGCCGGCCATGGCGCGGTAGCCCGCCGAATGGCTGGCCGGCGCGAAGGGATGCAAATTGGCGACGCTTGGCCAACTCACCGGCATCATCTCGGCGGCGGCGTTGAGCTTCATGGTGCAGGATCCGAGCGGGATCATGGAGCGGTCGAGCGCCAGGTCCTTGTCGGCCAGCCGGCGCAGGAAGCGCATCATGTCGGTTTCCGACTTGTTTTCGTGGAACACAGGCTGGGTCAGGAACTCCTTGCCGCGCGGCTTGCCGGGCATGGTGCTGGCGTCGGCGCCGGGCTTGGCGCCAAAGAGTGCCGCAATCGCGCCGAGATCGGCCTCGGTTGACGTCTCGTCGAAGGCGATGCTGACGGTGTTGGCGTCGATTACCCGCAGCAGCCGGCCGGTCTTTTCGGCGGCGGCGGCAATCTCGGCGGCTCTGCCCTTGACCTCCGCCGTCACGGTGTCGAAGCGGCGGGCGCCCGTCACCGAGATGCCCGCGGAGTTGAGGCCGGCGGCCAGACGACTGGCCAGCGCATGGATGCGCCCGGCAATCGCCTGCAAGCCGGCGGGGCCGTGCCAGATGGCATAGGCCGTCGCCATGTTGGCAAGCAGCGCCTGCGCGGTGCAGATGTTGGAGGTCGCCTTGTCGCGGCGGATGTGCTGCTCGCGCGTCTGCAAAGCGAGGCGGTAGCCGGGCCGGCCCTTGCTGTCGGTCGACTGGCCGACGAGACGACCGGGCATCAGCCGGGTCAGTTTGTCGGAGACGGCGCAATAGGCGGCATGCGGGCCGCCAAAGCCCATCGGCACGCCGAAGCGCTGCATCGGGCCGACGGCAATGTCAGCGCCGAGCTTGCCCGGCGCGTCGGTCAGCGTCAGGCCGAGCGGGTCGGCAATGAAAATCACCAGCGCGCCGGTTGCGCGGGCCTTTTCGATCGCCGCCTTGTGGTCGCCATAGACGCCGAATGTGTCGGGCCAGGAGACGAGCAGGGCGGCGGTGTTATCGTCGATCGTCTCGCCGTCGACCTCGGTGCCGAGCGGCTCGGCGCGGGTGCGCACGACATCCAGTGTCTGTGGGTGCGGGGTGCCGGCCAGCGCCACCTTGGTGCGCTTGTCGCGGTGATGGCGCAAAGCAATGCCGACGGCTTCAGCCACGGCGGTTGCTTCATCGAGCAGCGAGGCCGACGCCACCGGCAGGCCGGTCAGTTCGGTAACCAGTGTCTGGAAGTTGAACAGCATTTCGAGCCGGCCCTGGCTGATCTCGGCCTGGTAGGGCGTGTAGGCCGTGTACCAGGCCGGGTTCTCGAACAGGTTGCGCTGGATGACCGGCGGCACGTGGACGCCGTGGTAGCCGGCGCCGATGAAGCTCTTCAGCACCGTATTTTTCGCCATGGTTGCCGACAGTTCGGCCAGCGCTTCCGCTTCGCTGGCCGGTGCGGGCAAGGCGAGCGGCTGGTCGAGGCGGATCGATCTCGGCACGGACTGGCTGATCAGCGTCTCGATCGAGGGAACGCCGATGACGGCGAGCATCGCTCTGGTGTCATTGAGGCCGGGGCCGATGTGGCGGGCCGAGAAGGGATAAGGTGCTGCGGTCATGTGTCCAAGTCCTGATATCAGCCGATATGGGCTTTGTAGGCGGCCTCATCCATGAGGCTGGCGAGCTGGCTTTCGTCGGCGAGCTTCATCTTCCACAGCCAGCCGGCGCCGGTTGCCGCCGAATTGACCAGCGATGGGTCCGAAGACAGCGTGCCATTGGCCTCGGTGATCTCGCCGTCGACCGGCGCATAGACGTCGGAGGCCGCCTTGACGGATTCGACCACCACGGCGGTGTCGCCCTTGGCCAGCTTCTTTCCGGTCTCGGGCAGTTCGACGAAGACGAGATCGCCGAGCTGCTCCTGCGCGTAATCGGTGATGCCGACGGTGGCGATGCCGCCCTCGACGCGCAACCACTCGTGATCTTCGGTGAAATAGGTCTTTGCCATCGGAATTATCCTTTGCGGTAGCGATGAGGCGTGAAGGGCAGGGAGCTGATATCGACTGGGATCTTCGTGCCGCGCACATCGGCGAAAACCCGTGTCCCGGGCTTTGCCAGAGGCGTCGCGACGTAGCCCATGGCGACCGGGTGGCCGGCGGACGGGCCAAAGCCGCCTGACGTGACATGGCCGGCGGGATTGCCGTCGGCATCAAAGAGCGCGGCGCCGGCACGCACCGGCTGGCGGCCTTCCGGCTTCAGACCGACGCGCTTTTGCGCGGGGCCTCGTTCCACCGCGGCGCGCAGCGCGTCGGCGCCGATGAAGGCGCCGCTAGCGCGAATCTCTTTCGGGATCGCCCACATCAGTCCGGCGCTGGCCGGGTCGGTTTCCGGCGTGATGTCCTGGCCATGCAGGCAGAGCCCGGCCTCCAGCCGCAGGCTGTCGCGCGCGGCAAGGCCGATCCACAGCACGCGTTCATCGCCGAGCAGCTTCGCGACGAGGTCGCGCGCGTCGGCCTCCGGCAGGCCGATCTCGAAACCATCCTCGCCGGTATAGCCGGAACGGCTCATGAACCAGTTCTGCCGTGGCTCGACACCATGCATGAACAGCAGCGAGCCGGTCTCGATGCCGGCGCGGGAAAGGGCGGCCCAGGCTTCCGGGCCCTGGATGGCCAGGAAGACGCGATCGAGCGGCTCGACCTTGGCGCCGAAATCCGCGGCAAGCGCACGCAAATGCTTTTCGTCGGTCACGGCGTTGCCGGCGTTGGCGACCACCATGAAGCGCTCGCCACCGAGCCTGGTGACGATCAGATCGTCCAGAATGCCGCCGGCCTCATTGAGGAAGAAGGACAGTTTGGACTGCGAGATTTCGAGCGCGCCGGCATCCAGGGGGCAGGCGCGGTTGAGCAGCGCAACCGCCTCCGGCCCACTAACCTCGAACAGTTTCATATGCGAGATGTCGAACAGGCCGGCATGCTCGCGGGTATGCAGATGCTCCTTCATGACGCCGGCCGGATAGGTCAGCGGCATCGACCAGCCGGCAAAGGCGCCAAAGCGCGCACCGGCGGCCACGTGGATGTCTTCGAGGGGAAGGTGTTTGGTGTCGTCGCCCGTCATGTCGTCTCCAGAGTCGCACGCAATCGGTCGCGAATGGCGACCAGTCCGTGCCCCTCTGTCTGAAGCCTGAGAGACTCGCGCAGCCGGAACTCTGTCAGCGGCGCTTACACCTTCGGCGCGGGGGCAAGCCCCGACTTTCCAGAGTGTCTTTCCCGTCTACGGTTCTTTTGCCTGAGAGATTTCGGGCGATTTCCCCTTCGGCGGCAGCTCTCGCTGCTCTCTCCCGCAAACAGGTAGGACTCAAACCGAGCCCTCGACTCGTCATCCATAGCCCGTCGACGACACATTGTCACCTGCCTGCGACACCTTTGATGTATGTCGTTCTCCCAAAACCGCTGCACACTTTTGGGCGACATGCACTGGCCGACAAGTCTTCGCTAACCACGCCGTTTGCCGGTTTTTCAAGACACTGCCGATATATTGGCGGCTATGAGCTTTGGGCCGGCGCTTGCCGGCAGCGGACGGGGACGACAAATGGGCGAATTGATCATGAGCGCGCCGGTGGCGGGGCTGGCCTCGAAAAGCCGTATCACTGGGGAAGACGTGGCCATGTTGCGCCAGGAAGTGTTCGGCGACGGCGTTGTGACGCGCGGCGAGGCCGAGGCGCTGTTCGCGCTCGACGCGACGGCGAAGGAAAAGTGCCAGGAATGGCCGGACTTCTTCGTCGAAGCGGTCACCGACTACATCGTCCATCAGGAAAAGCCGTCGGGCTACATCTCGCAGGAGAATGCCGACTGGCTGATTCGCACGATCTCGCGTGACGGCATGGTCGACAGCCGAACCGAACTCGAATTGCTGGTCCATGTGCTGGAAAAAGCAAGATCGTCGCCGAGCCAGCTTTGCGTCTATGCGCTGGAGCAGGTCGCCCACGCCGTCATCGATGGCAAGGGACCGCTGATGCTCGGTGGCGCGCTGGTTCCCGGACTGATTGCCAAGGCGGAGGTCGAGCTGCTGCGCCGGATCCTCCATGCCCATGGCGGCGACGGCAACATCGCTATCACCCGCGCCGAAGCCGAGGTGCTGTTCAAGATCAACGAGCGCACGGCCCAGGCCGACAACGATCCGTCATGGAACGATCTGTTCGTCAAGGCGATCGCCAATTTCGTCATGTGCTCGGCCGGCTACGAGGCGCCGACGCGCGAAGTGGCGCTGCGTCGTGATGCCTTCCTCGAACACGCCGATCCGGAAATCGGCAGCTTCTTCAGCCGTATGGTCTCCGGTGGTCTCGCCGCGATCATGGAGGCCTACCGCTCCCCGGACGACATCGAGGCCGAGTGGGAAGCCAAGAACAGGGCGGCCGAGGCCCTGGCCCGCCGCGCCGAGACGATCGATGCCGGCGAAGCCAGCTGGCTGATCGAGCATATCGGGGCGGACAGACCTCTTTACGAGAACGAGCGCGCGCTGCTGACCCTGATCAAGCAGGCCTCGCCGGAAATCCATCCGGCGCTGAGGCCACTGCTCGACAAGGTTGCTTGAACCGGGCGGCAGCGCTCGCTGCCGAGCCGATGATCATGATGCGGTGTGCGGTTCAGATTCCACCGTACCAGTCGTAGCCATTGTCTTCCCAATATCCGCCTCGACCGCCGCCGACATTGGCGAAGCTGTCGACCAGCTCGATCTTGTAGAGATATTTCGGCATCTTGTAGCCGAGCTGGCGCTCGACGCGGACACGCAGCGGCGCGCCGTTCTCGACCGGCAGCGGCTTGCCGTTCAGGCCATAGGCCAGGATCGTCTGCGGGTGGCGGGCATCGATCAGGTCGATGGTGCCGTAATATTTGATGTCGCCGGAGAGGCTGCGGTCGATCGTGTCGAGACAATGGAACATGACATAGCGCGCCTGCGGCTTGACCACCGCCTGGTCGAGCACCAGCGACAGCGGCGTGCCGGTCCATTTGGCGATGCAGCTCCAGCCTTCGACGCAGTCATGGCGGGTGATCTGGGTGCGGCTCGGCATGTTCATCAATTGCTCGCGGCTGAGCGACAGCGGCTTTTCGACAAGGCCTGAAACTTCCAGCCGCCAGTCGGCGAAGTTGTTGGCGAGCAAGCCCTTATACACGTCGTCGTCGGGAGCCGTGACGCCGTTCGGCCGCTGCGGCTGGCGGATATCGGCCTCGGTGAATTCCGGCGCCAGCGCATCGCGTCCGGCGAGCAGGCGTTGCGCCCGGTAGGTCAGGCCATTGGCATTTTCGAGGAAGCTGCGCAGGCCGCTGCCGATGCTTAGCTGGCTGTCGAAGGCGTCGCAGCCCGACAGCATGATGCCGGATGCGCCAAGGCTGGCACCCGTCAGGAATTTCCGGCGGCTGATCTCGAACTTCGCCATGTCACGCGCTCCTCTCGGTGGAATTGTCGTCCTGCGCGGGAGGATCTGTACGGTACCAGCCGGTGATGATGGAGCGCAGTTCGTTGATCGGACCGGCGGCCAGGATCATCAGGATGTGGATGATGAAGAAGGCGACCAGCAGCACCATGACGGTGAAATGGATGGTGCGTGCCGTCTGCCGGCCACCGAGCAGATCGTTGAGGAACGGCAGCACCGAGTCCATGCTGGGTGACATCGCCAAGCCGGTGATGATCATCAGCGGGAGGAGCACGAACAGCACGCCGCCATAGGCCATCTTCTGCAGCGTGTTGTATTCGCGCGTGTGGTGGAATTTGAGTCTGGCGTGGTCGATGATGTCTTGCGGCAGCCGTTTCAGATCGTCGAGGCGCGGCGCGAGATCGCGGCGCAGATGGCCGTTCACGGTGCTGGCGACCAGCCAGACGATCAAGGTCGTGGTCAGTATCCAGGCAAAGAAGAAATGGATGACGCGGGCAGTGCCGAGGTCATAGTAGGACGGGACCGTCGCCCAGGACGGGAAGCCGCGCGCCGTCTCCTGGCCCGCCGGACCCGACCAGCCGAGCACGCCCGTGGTGTCGAAGCGATGCCCGAAGATTTCGGTGTAGCCACGTGTCCCGGCGTCGGTGCTCTCGGCGCCGATGGCGAAGATGGTGTTGTTGTAGTCGAAGCCCGACTGCTTGCCGATATAGAGCTGCGGGCGGGCGTTGAAGATCTGCAGGCCGGAAAGCAGCATGAAGAACAGCGAGATGGCCCAGATCCAGTGCGTCAGCCGCGTCCAGCGCGACTGGCGGTAGATCAGCGTCTCCTCCTTGCGTACGGCAGGGTCCGCCCCGGCGGTGGGTTGGCTTCTGGCAACGGATTCCATCTTGTCTCGTCTCCCGGCCTCGCGGCATGGCCTGCGCGCTCATTGTCCTCCTGATACGTCGCCAACCAAACCGATGTTTCATCCGATCACGAAATTATTATGGGCTGCCCAGGCTGACGGCGAGATTGACGGCCGCGGCGACGATGACCGTGTTGAAGAAGAATGACAGGATCGAATGGCCAAGCACGACACGACGCATATGCGTTGTCGAGATGTTGGTGTCGGCAGTCTGCGCGGTCATGCCGATGACCGCCGAGAAGTAGAGGAAATCCCAGCCTTCCGGCCTCTTGTCGCCCGGGAACAGCAGCCCGCCGACGGGGATTTTCTTCTTGGTCTCGGCGTCTACCGCATCGCCGTCCATCCAGTAGACATGCGCATAATGGAGCGCCGCCATGGCATGGATGGTGAACCAGCCGAGCGGGATCGACAACAGCGCGAAGCCAAGCTCGACGGGATGGGCGCTGTCTTTCTGATTGATCAGTTGGAACAGCGAGAAAGTGGCAACGCCGACGACGACCAGCGTCACCGCGAAGATGACCAGAACCGGCTGGTCGGTGGCGCGCGCATTCTTGCTCAGATACCTGCCGGTGAACTTTGGCATCTGGGCGACGACAAGAATGACGTAAGTGGCAAAGAATGCGTTGGCGCCGATCGAATAGGCGAGCGGGGCATGCAGCAGCAACGCCACGACAACCGCTACGACGCCGAAGCCGAACGACACCGCGAACAGCATGTGGCGCTGCATGGGGTTCTTCATCGGGATTTCGGCAGCCATGGCGGTTCCAACCCTGGATGGCGCTCGGTTTCTACTGCGGTGTGGCGGATTTGAGCGCCCGCCGCAAGATGCGGTCGAGTTCGCCGAGAAACCGCGAGCGGTCCTGCGGCGCGAAGCTGGCATTGTAGCCCTTGCTTTCGCCGGTCTCGCGCAAATGCTGCTTGAGATCGCGCATCGCCACCGCCATGCCGATCGTTTCCGGCGTGAACGGGCGCCCGGTTGGTCCGAGCACATGGGCGCCGAGCGCCACCGCACGGGCGGCAAGCGGGATGTCTGATGTGATCACGATGTCGTTGAGTTTCGCGTTCTCAACGATCCAGTCATCGGCGGCGTCGGCGCCTTTGGACACCACGACGTTCCGGATCATCGGATCGCGCGACGGCCTCAGGCCGCCATTGGAGACGTAGGTGACGACGACGCCATGGCGCTCGGCGACCTTCTCCACCTCGGCCTTGACCGGGCAGGCATCGGCGTCGACGAGAATTGACGGTGCGGGCATCGTGGGTTCCAATGAATATGGGGCCGGGCGATTTCGCACGGCCCCATGGACATAATCCAATCGGTTTCTAAGCCGGCAAGGCGCCGGACTTCTTGGCCGTCCAGGTCGCGATATAGTCCATCAGGCCGGGATTGAGGCAGTCATAGGGTTCCAGCCCGATTGACTTCAGCTGCGCGCGGATGCCGTCCATCCGCTTCGGATCGACACCGGATTCGATGATCGACGAAACGAAGGCGGTGAAGCCCGGCGGCGACCAGCCGTCCTCGACGAAGCGTTCGGGGTGGATGAAGGACAGGCCCTTGAACGCATGGTCGCGCTCGACCGGACCATGCATGTGAACGCCGCAGCCGGTGCAGGCATGACGCAGGATCAGCGCGCTGGGGTCGACCACCTTGAGCTTGTCGCCGTTTTCGGTGACGGTGACGTCGCCGGTGCCGGCCACGGCAACGACCGAGAACAACGCGCCCTCCGGCTTCCAGCATTTGGTGCAGCCGCAGGCATGGTTATGGGCGATCTGGCCCTTGACCTTCACCTTGACCGGCCTGCTGGTGCAGGCGCAGACCAGCGTGCCGCCGGCAAAGCTTGCACTCTCCTTGGGCAGACCATTGTCGATTTTCGGATGCAGTTTTTCCGGCATTTTTTTTCCTCCCAGTTGTGAACCACAGAGGTCGCAGGCCGGTTGGTCGGCGGCTTGTGGTCTTCTTCAGTAAACCACGACGCTTCGGATCGACTTGCCCTCATGCATCAGGTCGAACCCCGTGTTGATGTCCTCGAGCTTCAGCGTGTGAGTGATCATCGGGTCGATCTGGATCTTGCCGTCCATGTACCAGTCGACGATTTTCGGCACATCGGTGCGGCCGCGCGCGCCGCCGAAGGCGGTGCCCATCCAGCTGCGCCCGGTGACCAGCTGGAACGGCCGCGTCGAGATCTCCTGGCCGGCACCGGCCACGCCAATGACGACCGATTTGCCCCAGCCGCGATGCGAGGCTTCCAGCGCCTGCCGCATCACCTTGGTGTTGCCGGTGCAGTCGAACGTGTAATCGGCGCCGCCGATCTGGTCGGCGCCTCGCTTGGTCATGTTGACGAGATGGGGCACGATATCGCCGTCGATCTCCTTCGGATTGACGAAATGCGTCATGCCGAACTTCTCGCCCCAGGCCTTCTTGTCGTTGTTCAAGTCGACGCCGATAATCATGTCGGCACCGGCAAGTTTCAGGCCCTGGATGACGTTGAGGCCGATGCCGCCGAGGCCGAAGACGACCGCGGTGGCGCCTTGCTCGACCTTGGCCGTGTTGATGACCGCACCGATGCCGGTGGTGACGCCGCAGCCGATGTAGCAGATCTTGTCGAAGGGGGCGTCGGGATTGACCTTGGCCACCGCGATCTCTGGCAGCACGGTGAAGTTGGAGAAGGTCGAACAGCCCATATAGTGAAAAATCTTGTCCTTGCCGATCGAGAAGCGCGACGAGCCGTCGGGCATCAAGCCCTGGCCCTGCGTGGCGCGGATGGCGGTGCACAGATTGGTCTTGCGCGACAGGCAGGACGGGCACTGCCGGCATTCCGGCGTATAGAGCGGGATGACGTGGTCACCCTTCTTGACCGAAGTGACGCCCTTGCCGACATCGACGACGACGCCGGCGCCCTCATGGCCGAGGATGGCCGGAAACAGGCCTTCGGGATCGGCGCCCGACAGCGTGAATTCGTCGGTGTGGCATATGCCGGTCGCCTTGATCTCGACCAGCACCTCGCCGTCGCGCGGACCATCGAGGTCGACCTCCATGATCTCCAGCGGCTTTCCGGCGGCGACAGCGACAGCGGCGCGGGTTTTCATCGGGCAATTCCTCCAAGGGCGATTTTTGGGGCGATTTTTCCTCAAGCTTTCAGGTTTTGATGATGCGATCAACTGGAAGCTGGTTCCAGGCTTGGGCCAGCGCGGAGAAATTTAATCCCAAATCGATTGAAAGACCGCGATTGACCCGCCCGGCTTGACCGCGCCGGCACAGGCCATAAAAGGAACGGCCGACCCGAGGGATGACTTCAGCATGTTCACCAAGATCCTGATCGCCAATCGCGGCGAGATTGCCTGCCGTGTCATCAGGACGGCGCGCAAGATGGGCATCGCCACGGTCGCGGTCTATTCCGACGCCGATCGCGATGCAGTGCATGTCGAGATGGCCGACGAGGCGGTGCATATCGGGCCGTCGCCGGCTGCGCAGAGCTACCTCGTGCCGGAGAAGATCATTGCCGCCTGCAAGGCGACGGGTGCGCAGGCCGTGCATCCCGGCTACGGCTTCCTGTCCGAGCGGGCTGCCTTCTGCGAGGCGCTGGAGGCGGAAGGCATCGTCTTCATCGGCCCGAAGCCCAAGGCGATCAGGGCGATGGGCGACAAGATCGAATCGAAGAAGTTCGCCAATGCCGCCAAGGTTTCCACCGTGCCCGGCTGGCTCGGCGTCATCGAGAATGCCGACCATGCCGAAAAGATCGCCGGCGAGATCGGTTATCCCGTGATGATCAAGGCCTCGGCCGGTGGCGGCGGCAAGGGCATGCGCATCGCCTGGAGCCAGCCGGAAGTGCGCGACGGCTTCGACCGGGCACGCTCGGAAGCCAAGAGTTCGTTCGGCGACGACCGCGTCTTCATCGAGAAGTTCGTCGTCGATCCGCGCCATATCGAGATCCAGGTGCTGGCCGATGCGCATGGCAACGCGCTCTATCTCGGCGAGCGCGAATGCTCGATCCAGCGCCGCAACCAAAAGGTTGCCGAGGAGGCGCCGTCGCCGTTTCTCGACGCCAGGACGCGCAAGGCCATGGGCGAGCAGTCGGTGGCGCTGGCCAGGGCGGTGGACTACCAGAGCGCCGGCACGGTCGAGTTCATCGTCGACAAGGACAGGAACTTCTATTTCCTTGAAATGAATACACGATTGCAGGTCGAGCACCCGGTGACGGAGCTCGTCACCGGCATCGATCTGGTCGAGCAGATGATCCGCGTCGCCGCCGGCGAAAAGCTCGCCTTGAAGCAAAGCGATGTGAAGCTCAACGGCTGGGCGGTGGAAAGCCGGCTCTACGCCGAGGATCCGTACCGCAATTTCCTGCCATCGATCGGCCGGCTGACGCGCTACCGGCCGCCTGAGGAAGGACAATTCGGCGATGTCGTCATCCGCAACGACACCGGCGTCACCGAAGGCTCCGAGATTTCGATGTTCTACGATCCGATGCTCGCCAAGCTGTGCACCTGGGCGCCGACGCGGCTCGCAGCCATCGATGCCATGTCGGAAGCGCTCGACAGCTTTATCGTCGACGGCATCGAGCACAACATTCCGTTCCTCGCTGCCCTGATGCAGCATCCGCGCTGGCGGGAAGGGCTGATATCGACCGGTTTCATCGCGGAGGAATACCCCGACGGTTTTGCGCCTGTCATACCAAACGACGATGACAAAGCCGTGCTGGCATCGATTGCGACCGCGGTGGAACTGCTACGCCGCGACCGGCTCGACAGGCTGGGCGGGCGGCTGGCGCCGCATTCGGGAGCGCTGAAGCGCGACTGGGTGGTGAAGATCGGTGAAGACTATTTGTCGGCGTCCGTCCTCGAGGGCATGATTTCCATCCCGATGGAAATCGATCTGTCGATCGAGGGCGGCAAGGCGCTGACCGTTGCCTCCGACTGGCGGCCGGGCGACCTGATCTGGCGCGGCACGGTCGGTCAACGCAAGGTCGCCGCCCAGGTCAGGCCTGTTGCCAACGGCTTTCGCATTGCCTGGAAGGGCGTGTCGGTGACCGCGCGCGCCATGCTGCCGCGCATTGCCGAACTGGAAAGGCTGATGCCGGAGAAGGTGGCACCGGACACGTCGAAACTGCTGCTGTGTCCGATGCCTGGCCTTGTCGTGTCGATTGCCGTCACCGAGGGCCAGGAGGTCAAGACCGGCGAGACATTGGCCGTCGTCGAGGCGATGAAGATGGAAAACGTGCTGCGTGCCGAACGCGATCTTGTCGTGGCAAAACTCAACGCCAAGCCGGGTGACAGCCTGGCTGTCGATGCGGTGATCATGGAATTCGTTTAAGCGAGCCGGGGCAGGGACGGCAAGCCTGTGGTCAGCGGTCGTTTGTGCTGGACTGGTATCGCGCGGTCCCGGACAATACATCTCCATCGACTCAAGTCCTTCGGGCAGCGCGAAAAACCATGGCAGACGACAGACTTCCCCGCGATCCCCTGATGCGCGAAGCCGCGATAGCGGCCGCGCGGCCGGAGGCGCCGGCGAGGCCCTTCGTCCATCTGCGCGTGCATTCGGCCTATTCGCTGCTGGAGGGCGCCTTGCAGATCGGCAAGGTGGTGGCCCACGCGGTCAAGGACGAGGCCCCGGCGATTGCCGTTACCGACACCAACAATTTGTTCGGCGCACTGGAATTCGCGCAGAAGGCGGTCAAGGACGGCATCCAGCCGATCATCGGTTGCCAGATCTCGCTCGCCTTTTCCGGCGAGAACAGCGATGGCCAGCGCGACCGCCGGCGGCAAGGCCCGGACATGCGGCCGGTCATCCTGATCGCGGCGACCGAGGCCGGCTATTCCAACCTGGTCAGGCTGGTCAGCCGCGTCTACCTGGAAACGCCGCCAGGCGAAGCGGTGCACCTGACCACCGACATGATGGCAGGCTATTGCGACGGGCTGATCTGCCTCAGCGGTGGGCCGCGCGGCCCGATCGGCATTGCGCTCAAGGAAGATCGTAGAGATCTTGCCGAGGCACGGCTTTTGACCCTCAAGACGATGTTCGGGGACCGGCTCTATGTCGAGCTGGATCGGGTTTCGGGTTATGATCGAATGATCGAGAAATCCTCGATCGATCTCGCCTATGCCCACGAACTGCCGCTGGTCGCCACCAACGAGGCGTTCTTCTCTGCGCGCGACGATTATGACGCGCATGACGCGCTGATCGCCATCGCCGAGGGTTCGGTCGTCGCCGTCGACAACCGCCGCCGGCTGTCACCGGACAATTTCCTGCGCAGCCAGGCCGATATGGCCAGGCTGTTTGCCGACCTGCCGGAAGCGATCGACAACACCGTCGAGATCGCGCTGCGCTGCTCCTACTATCCGAAGAACCGCAACCCGATCCTGCCGCGCTTCACGGGCGGTGACGTCGCCGACAATGACGCCGCCGTGCAGGCGGAAGCCGATGAACTGGCGCGGCAGGCGCATGAGGGTCTCGAGGCGCGGCTGGCCGCGCACGGTCCGACACCAGGCTACACGGTCGAGCAATATCGCGAGCGGTTGAATTTCGAGCTTGGCATCATCACCAAGATGAAGTTTCCCGGCTACTTCCTGATCGTTGCCGACTTCATCAAATGGGCCAAGGCGCAAGGCATTCCGGTCGGGCCGGGCCGGGGTTCGGGCGCCGGGTCGCTGGTCGCCTATTCGACGACCATCACCGACATCGATCCGTTGCGCTTCTCCTTGCTGTTCGAGCGCTTCCTCAACCCCGACCGCGTGTCGATGCCCGACTTCGATATCGACTTCTGCCAGGATCGCCGCGAGGAGGTGATCCGCTACGTCCAGCAGAAATACGGTCGCGACCAGGTCGGCCAGATCATCACCTTCGGTACGCTGCAGGCCCGCGCCGTGCTGCGCGACGTCGGCCGCGTTCTGCAGATGCCCTACGGCCAGGTCGACAAGCTCTCCAAGATGGTGCCGCAGAACCCGGCCAATCCGGTCAAGCTCGCCGACGCCATCGCCAACGAGCCGCGCTTTGCCGAAGAGGCCGAGAAGGAGCCGATCGTCCAGACGCTGCTCGACATGGCGCAGAAGCTGGAGGGCCTCTACCGCCATGCTTCGACGCACGCCGCCGGCATCGTCATCGGTGACCGGCCGCTGTCGGAGCTGGTGCCGATGTACCGCGATCCGCGCTCGGACATGCCGGTCACCCAGTTCAACATGAAGTATGTCGAGCAGGCCGGACTGGTGAAGTTCGACTTCCTCGGCCTGAAGACGCTGACCACACTGGAAACCGCGGTCAAGCTGATCCGCCGCCGCGGCATCGAGATCGACCTGGCGACGATCCCGCTCGACGATCCCGAGACCTATGCGATGCTGTCGCGTGGCGAAGTGGTCGGCGTGTTCCAGGTGGAAAGTGCCGGCATGCGCAAGGCGCTGATCGGCATGCGGCCCGACTGCATCGAGGACATCATCGCCCTGGTGGCGCTGTACCGGCCGGGGCCGATGGAGAACATCCCGACCTACAACGCCCGAAAGCATGGCGAGGAGGAGATGGCGTCGATCCATCCCAAGATCGACCATCTGGTGAAGGAGACGCAAGGCGTCATCGTCTACCAGGAACAGGTCATGCAGATCGCGCAGGAGCTTGCCGGTTATTCGCTCGGCGAAGCCGACCTTCTGCGTCGCGCCATGGGCAAGAAGATCCGCGCCGAGATGGACAAGCAGCGCGAGCGCTTCGTCTCCGGCGCGGTCGAGCGCGGTGTCGGCAAGCCGCAAGCCGACTTCATTTTCGACCTGCTGGCCAAGTTCGCCGACTATGGTTTCAACAAGTCGCATGCAGCCGCCTACGCGGTGGTCTCCTACCAGACCGCCTATCTCAAGGCGCATTATCCGGTCGAGTTCCTGGCGGCGTCGATGACGCTCGACATGGGCAACACCGACAAGCTCGCCGATTTCCGCCAGGACGCGCTGCGTCTCGGCATCGAGGTGGTGGTGCCGTCGGTGATGACGAGCTTCCGCGCTTTCGAGGTTGGCGAGAACCGCATCTACTATTCGCTGGCAGCGCTGAAGGGCGTCGGCGACGCGGCGGTCGAGCACATCGTTGCCCAGCGCGGCGAAAAGCCGTTCAAGAACCTCGCCGATTTCTGCGAAAGGGTCGATCCCAAGATTGTCGGCAAGCGCGTCTTCGAAAGCCTGATCATGGCCGGTGCGCTCGACTGCTTCGGCCATGACCGTGCTTCCATGATGGCAGGGGTGGAGCGGATGATGGGTCTGGCGTCCCTGGCGCAGCAGAACGCGGTCTCCGGCCAGCACGATATCTTTGGCGCTTCGCTCGGCGCCCAGTCGCAGGCGCTCAACCTGCCGGCGACGGACCCGTGGCTCGCCGCCGACCGGCTGCACCGTGAATTCCAGGTGGTGGGCTTCTACCTCTCCGCCCATCCGCTCGACGAGTACAAGGCGGCCCTGCAGAAGATGCGGGTGCAGAACTGGGCCGAGTTTTCAGCGGCGGTCAAGCGCGGTGCCGCCGCCGGCCGGCTCGCCGGCACCGTCACCACCAAGCAGGAGCGCAAGACGCGCACCGGCAACAAGATGGGCGTCGTCGCCTTTTCCGATACATCCGGCCAATATGAAGCCGTGCTGTTTTCCGAAGGACTGGCGCAGTATCGCGACCTGCTCGAGCCCGGCCGCTCCGTCGTCATCACCGTTGCGGCCGAGGACAGGCCGGAAGGCGTCAATTTGCGCATCAACTCGGTACAATCGCTGGAGGACGAGGCAAGCCGCATCCAGAAGGCGCTGCGCATTTTCGTGCGCAACGCAGCGCCGATCGGCACGCTGGCCGGCCAGCTTTCTGTGAGGGGCGAAGGCCAGGTCAGCTTCGTGCTGATCAAGGAAGATGGCGCGGGAGAAATCGAGATCGAGCTGCCCAATCGCTACCGGATCTCGCCGCAGATCGCCTCGGCGATGCGTGCCGTGCCCGGCGTGGTCGAAGTGGAGCTGGTGTGACCGCGTGGCGGGCGAATTTAGCCCCGATCCGAAGGCTCAAAACTGCGGACCACCTATCTGGCTGTAGTTGACGCCGCCGAAGCTGATGCCCGTCAGGCCGGGAGCCGCCATCTTGCGCTTATGACCATCGCGGCAGTCGAACACGGGCCACTCCGTCTGTTGACAAGGTATCTCGCGGCACATTCGGCTCAGGCAATCGCCCTCGGTGAGCAAGAACAGGCTGTTGCCCACGCGCCGAACCGTGCTTCCGTCATCGGAACGCCAGGTCCAGGGAATGCGCAACGAGGAAACGAAATCGCCGACAAGGCCACCGGTCCCGGAATGCGCGCGCAGGCTTGTTCGATAACGCGCCATGGACGCGGAATAGTCGGCCACAACAGTCGGGCCATAGGAGGAAGCCATAGGGCTATCCGACTCGAGAAGATGCGTCCCCGCTTCGGCTTCCGCTTTGCTGGTGGCCACCAGCGTCGACATCAGTAAAACAGCGACGATCATAAGAGGCATCGTTGCACCATCTCACGCTTGCTCTCTGTTTCCAGGAGCGGCTCATCCCGCCTTGGCGACAAGATCTAATCAGGGCACGAAATTTTCGCAGACTCAATCTCCAGCGGACTGGATCATGGTCTATGACGCGGCGATCTTCGCCGGTTGTGGCGCTTTTCGCTGAAGATTGAGCAAATTGCCCATCAGGATCAGCAGCGCGCCGCCGGCGGTGAAGGCGTCGATCTGCTCCTGATAGAGTAGCCAGCCGATCAGCGCCGACAGCGGCACGCGCAGGAAATCCATCGGCGAAATGACGGTGGCGTCGGCATAGGCAAGCGCGCGGGCCATGCAGAAATGCGACGACATGCCGGTGAAGGCGATCAGCACGATCCATGGCCACAGCGCCAGCGGCGGGTTGCGCCACTCATAGAGCGCCGGGATGAGGCCGAGTGCCGACTGGATGATCAACATCCAGAAGATGATGCGCACGACACTGTCCGTCCGTGTCAGCGACTTGACCATGACCACCGAGATGCCGAAGCAGACGGCGGCACCCAGCACGACGAGGTGCCCCGGATCGACCGAGCCGACGCCGGGGCGCACGATGATCACCACGCCGATCAGTCCCAGTACGATCGCCGCAAGCCTTGGCCGGGAGAGCCTTTCGCCCAGAAAGGTCACCGCCAGGATCGCGGTCCAGATCGGTGTGGTGAATTCGATCGAGATCAGCACGGCCAGCGGGATCAGCGTCAGCGCGTAGAGCCATGCCGCCTGGCCGGTGTAGTGGATGACGTTGCGGGCGATATGGGCGACCGGGCGCTGCGTGCGCATGGCGGCAAAGCCGCCGCTCATCATCACCAGCGGCAGAAGGATGAAAAAGCCGATCACCGAGCGCAGTTCCAGCACCTGGAAGACGTTGAGCTCGGCTGTCGTGGCGCGGCCGGCGACCGACATCGCCAGGAATGACGCGATCGACAGCGCCATCCAGAACGCGGCCTTGGGGATGGAGGGGGCAGGTACCATGCCCGCTATGTCGCAGGCCGGGGCTTTTGCCGCAATCGCTAGACGCTGCATTCTTCTGGGCCAGCTGCGTTGCAAAACTGTCATGTTGCGGGCGGAACCTGATGCGGCAAGGGGCGTTGAGTCTCGATAATCTGCCGTGCTTCGCTTGCCGTCCTGCCTTTTCAAAATCAACAGGGAGAGCTTCGATGAGATCGTTCGCGCAATTCGCGCTTGCTGGCTGTCTGTTGGTCGAGGCAAACGCAGCCCATGCCGACGAGGCCAAATTCCTGCAGTCGTTCAAGGGCAATTTCGCCGGCCAGGGTATCGTCAAGGTCACCACCGAAGCGCCGACGGTGAACGTGTCCTGTACGTTTAAGTCAAACGCGACGTCGACCTCGCTGTCGCTGGACGGCAATTGCCGCGGGCTGGTTGTGGTGACGCGCGCCATCAGCGCGGACCTGAAGGCCAGCGGTGCGAAATACAGCGGCACCTATGTCGGCTCTCGCACGGGGCCGGCGCAACTCAACGGCAGCCGCTCCGGCAACGCAATCAATCTCGGCATCCGCTGGGCCACGGAGGTCAATGGTGACCGAAACGCGCAGATGAAGGTCGAGAAACGAGGCGAGAACGGCATGCGGCTGACTGTCATCGACACCGACCCGAAGACCGGCAAGAGCGTGGTGACCAGCAGGATCGATCTGCAGCGCACCTGAACCTCGACCACCTGTCTCAGTCCTCGATCGGCTCCGGCGGGTGGGCGTCGCGGCCCTTGCCGAATGTATAGCCGGTTTCCACCGCCTTGCGGCCGAACCTGTCGCGCAAGGCATCGATGGCGCCTTCGGCCATGGCGCGCTTGCGCGACTGGACGTCGACCAGATCGGGCGGGTCGGCCTTGTCGTCGTCCGAGAGGTCGCTGACGCCGATGCCGAGCAGCCGATATTTCGTGCCGTCGGTTTCCTTGCGAAGAAGTTCCACCCCGGTCTGAAAGATGCGGTCGGCGAGCCGGGTCGGGTCGCCGAGCTGGCGGTTGCGCGTGCGCAGCTTGAAATCCTGGGTCTTCAGCTTCAGCACGACGGTGCGCCCGGCAATGCCGGATTTCTTCAACCGTGCGGAGACCTTCTCCGAAAGCCCTCTCAGCACCGCGACCAGCTCATCGAGCGAAGCGATGTCGGTGTCGAAGGTGGTTTCGGCCGATACGCTTTTGGCGTCCTGGTCGGGATCGACGCGGCGAACGTCCTCGCCGCGCGAAAGATGGTAGAGCCGGTCGCCCATCGTGCCGTAACGGCGCATCAGGTCGCCACGATCCATCTGCTGCAGCTGACCGATGGTGCGGATGCCGTCGCGCTCCAGCGTGGCGTTGAACGCCTTGCCGACACCCCAGATCATTGTCACCGGCTGCGACGCCAGAAAGCCGACCGCCTCTGCCTCGCCTATGACCGAGAAGCCGCGCGGCTTGCGGAAGTCGGACGCGATCTTGGCGAGGAACTTGCAGTAGGACAGGCCTGCCGAAACGGTGATGCCGATCTCCTTCTCGACCGCCAGCGCGAAGCGCGCCAGCACCACCGCCGGCGGCAGGCCGTGCAGCCGTTCGGTGCCGGCGAGATCGAGAAACGCCTCGTCGATCGACAGCGGCTCGACCAGCGGCGTCAGCGCCTGCATCATGGCGCGCACCTCGCGGCCGACGCGGACATATTTCTCCATGTTGGGGCTGATGACGACCGCCCCTGGACAGGCTTCGAGCGCCTTGAACATCGGCATTGCCGAGCGCACGCCCTGGATGCGGGCGATGTAGCATGCGGTGGAGACGACGCCG
Organism: Mesorhizobium calcicola; assembly: GCF_042682105.1. Lineage (NCBI taxonomy): Bacteria > Pseudomonadati > Pseudomonadota > Alphaproteobacteria > Hyphomicrobiales > Phyllobacteriaceae > Mesorhizobium > Mesorhizobium calcicola. The sequence continues at coordinate 18,932 of NZ_JBHUGY010000039.1, read as the reverse complement.
CGCTTGCCGCCGCCGATGATCAGCGGCTTGTCCTTGAGCGCCGGGTTGTCGCGCTTTTCGATCGCCGCATAGAAGGCGTCGCAATCGATATGGGCCAGATGCAGACGGTAAAGCTCGGGATGGCGCGCAAGCCGCGGGCTGCCGCAGCATTCGCAGCGGCGCGTCTCGCTGCGCTGAAACGTCAGGCAGTCGCGGCAAAAACCGTGATCGGGATTGTTGACAGGGGCCGCCATCGCTGCGAACATAAAGAGAACAGAAGCAATGGTACGACAGTGCAAGGCCAGCGACAAGGCTGGCCTGGGGAGAACGCATGAGCACGACCATAGCGCCGCTGGTGCCCGAGCTTTGGGCGGATTTCGAGGACCTCTTCGGCAAGCAGGGCGCCTGCTACGGCTGCTGGTGCACGCATTTCCGGCTGGCGCCGGCGGTGCGCCGCGAGAGCAGCCGGGAACGCAACAAGGACCATATCAAGGCGCGCATCGAAGCCGGTCCGCCGCCCGGCCTGCTGGCATTCGAAGACGGCAAGGCGGTCGGCTGGATGCAGATCGGACCACGCGCCGACGTGCCCGAATGGAACAATCAGGGCAGGGGGTCGGCACCCGTCGATCCCGCCGACGCCATGGATCCGGCCGTCTGGGCGATCTCCTGCTTCTTCATCCGCACCAAGGCGCGCGGCAGGGGCATCACGCATCGCCTGGTCGAAGGTGGCATCGATTTCGCCCGCAAGAATGGCGCCCGGCAGGTCGAAGCCTGCCCGATCGACCTGTCCCGGGATTCGCGTTCGATCGGGCTGTTCGTCGGCTCGTCGCGGGTCTTCGAGAAGGCCGGTTTCGAGCGGCTTGTGGAGCGCAAGGCAGGCCGGCCGTTGATGCGGCTGGTGCTTTGATCGAGATTGTCCGCTTGGATGACTTTGTTGATCTCACCTTGCGGTTGAAGCGGTAATTTCATACCAGACGAACGAAGCGTTCCTTCTACAGTGCGTCGCATGGAAACGGATTCAGTCGACGCGCTTCAAGCTTTTGCTTTATGCATGTCGTTGTTCCAAAGCCGCTGCCCACTTTTGGGCGACATGCATTAGGTCAAACGGAGAATTCGCGTGAACCGTGCCCTGCCATTTGTTTTCCTTGTTGCGTTGAGCGCGCCTGCTTTCGGCCAGACCGTCGACAACCAGGGTGCGAAGCAATTGTCCGAAGACCTGTCCCGCTATGTCGGCAAAAAGGCGCTCGACAAAGGCATTCTGAAGGTTTCGTTCGAAGGCGACGCCTACAAGATCGCATTTGATTTCAAGGCGCTTGCCGAATCGCTGCCCGATCAAAAGCTGCTGAAATTGGACGTTGTGCCCTATGCCTTGATGGTCAGGCCGCGCAGCGATGGATCCTGGGATGTCTCGATGGATTTTTCGCAGAGCGCTTCCTTCGAGTTCAACGGGCCCGAGGGTCTGCAAAGCACGCAGTTTTCGATCAAGGACGGCAAGGGTTCAGGCGTCTACGACCCCAATCTGGCGGCCTTCACCAGCGGCACCAGTTCGATGGCCGGCATGACGATGGCATCGAAGGATGCCAAGCAGCACATGGAGGCGAGCGCCGGCGCCGGCACTGCGACGATCGCCGCGACCAAGTCCGCGACTGGCGGCGTCGATTTCACAACCTCGCAGAAGGTGTCGAACTTCGTCGAAACGATCAATTTCGACGACCCTGAGAGCGGGCTGAAATTCCCGGTCAACGTCAAATCGCCGGAACTGTCGGTCGAGGCCAGCGGCAAGGGCGTACGGACAAAGCCGTTGCTCGATCTCCTGGCATTTGCGGTCGCCAATGAAGACGAGGCGATGCTGAAGGCAAACCAGGCGCAACTCAAATCGCTTCTGCTCGCCGCCTTGCCGGTTTGGGAGCATGTCGAGGGAACCTACGGTTTCAAGGATTTCGCTGTGGAAAGCCCGGTCGGCAATTTCGGCGCGGCGCAACTCAGCACCGCGTTCGGATCCGATGGCGTCGCCCAGAATGGCAAGATCACCTATGGCATCAAGGCGTCGGGGCTGACCGTGCCGCAACAGCTTCTGCCAAGCTGGAGCGTGGCGCTGCTGCCCACCGATGTCGAGTTGAACTTCGGTGGCGCCAATATCGATCTCGACAGCATGGCGAAGAAGGCGATCGAAGCCTTTGATCTCAATCAGAATCCGCCGCTGTCGGCTGATTTCGGCGACAAGCTCAAAGCTGACTTCTTGGCCAAGACGCCGAAGGTCGTCCTCGGCCACAGCACCGTGAAGAACAAGGACACGGAGATCGCACTGGAAGGCGAGATGACCTTCCCCGGCGAGAAGCCCGAGGCAAGCATGACGGTCGACGTCACCGGCTTCGACAAGCTTGTCGAGGGCCTGCAGGCGGCGGCGAAGTCGGAACCGGAGGTGGCGCAGTACGTACCTGCCGCTCTCATGGTGAAGGGTTTTGGCAAGACGCTGCCCGATGGGCGCATCGAATGGGTCGTCAACGCCAAGGCCGACGGCTCGGTCATGGTCAACGGCGTCATGCTCAAGCCGGCCGATCCTGCGGTGGACGACAGCGTCGATGATGGTGACAGCGGAGACGATAGCGGCGGGGATGATAGCGGGGCGGGAGCGAAGCTGAACCCCTGAAGGCTACAGCCCCAGCGATCTGGCGATCAGCGGCGCGGCTTCGTGCCAGTCCTGGACGACGACGATGTCGTCCGGCACCGGCGGCAGGAATGCGCGCAGCGAATTGTCGGCCATCAGGTGGAAGAGATCGGCGTCGGCGACGGATTCCCGCACCGATGCCAGATTGTGCGGCTGATCATCGACGAAGACCAACGGCCGGCCGGTCTTGCCGCGAAGCCTGGCCACCGCCGGTCCCTTGGCCATTTCAGTGGTCAGAAGCGGGTAGCCCAGGCCAAGGGCATCGAGATGGGCGCGACGCACGGCACGGTGCTTGTGCGGCATGGCCGTCAGCAGAATGATCTCGGCGCGATCGCCCAGTGCCGCCAGGGCGTCCGCGGCGCCGTCGGCAATGGTCTGCCAGTCGGCTTGGGCGTCAAAGAAATCGCCCAGAAGTGCCGTGACTTCGGGCTGTTCGATCAGGCGACCGCTCGCCGTCTCGGCGATGTTGCCGGTCAGCCGGAAGGAAGCCAGCGTCAGGCCGAAGCCGCGCGCCTTGAGGAAATTCGGGAAGGGGCGGATGAATTCGAGCACGACGTCGTCGACGTCGAGCACCAGCAGCGGACGGTCGTCGGCGGCCAGTTCCTCGATCTGTCGCGCGGTTTCGGGATCATCGCTCATGTGGAATGCTCATGGTTGTCGTCGCCCAGCGGCAGCGCCCGCAACGCCTTGCCGACAGCAGCCGGCGGCGTGCCGGTTTGCTCGGCAAAGCGCATCAGCGTCGGTTCGTGGGCGAGAATGAACTGCAGCACGCCGGCCAAGAATCCCGGTTCGCTGGCAGCCTTGCGGATCGAATGCGCCTCGATGCCGGTGATCGCCAGAAAGCGCGGCAACAGCTCCGGATCGGAGGCGACGAAGCCCAGGGCCTTCACCGCAATCGATTCCGCTTCTTCGCGCATTGACGCTGCGTTTGCCATCACTACCTTCGGTGTGTGGAATGAGTCTCTTCCGCAGTAATGGCAAGAGATGCTTGCGGCAAGCCATTAGAGCGGCGCCCGAGGTGGAATCCAGGCAGCTTTTCGCACGGTGGATTTCCGTTTCGTCAATCATATTGCCGTAGAGTGAAGCAGGGTTTGGTGCGTCTCGAGACGGGCGCATGACGGTCGCCTTCGAGCGGAAGGACGGCCGGGACGGGATGTCGATGCCGAAGAAGGTCATGATCGTCGAGGACAATGAGCTCAACATGAAGCTCTTTCGGGACCTCATCGAAGCAAGCGGTTACGAGACCGTGCGCACCCGCAACGGTCTTGAAGCGCTCGATCTGGCGCGCCAGCACCGGCCGGATCTCATCCTGATGGATATCCAGTTGCCTGAAGTGTCGGGGCTGGAGGTGACCAAATGGCTGAAGGAGGACGACGAACTGCACGTCATCCCGGTCATCGCGGTCACCGCCTTCGCGATGAAAGGCGACGAGGAACGCATCCGCCAGGGTGGTTGCGAGGCCTATATCTCCAAGCCGATCTCGGTGCCGCGTTTCATCGAGACCATCAAATCCTATTTGGGCGATGCATGATGCGCCCTTCCAGCCGAGCCGGAGTCTTGTGAAATGACTGCACGGATCCTCGTCGTCGACGACGTCCCTGCCAATGTGCGGCTGCTGGAGGTCCGGCTGCTGGCCGAATATTTCGAGGTGCTGACCGCCACCAACGGGCCGGATGCCATCGAGACGTGCGAGAACGGCAAAGTCGATGTCGTGCTGCTCGACGTGATGATGCCCGACATGGACGGGTTCGAGGTCTGCCGGCGGCTGAAGAGCGACCCGGCGACATCGCACATTCCGGTGGTGATGATCACCGCGCTCGACCAGGTTTCCGACCGCGTGCGCGGGCTTGAAGCCGGCGCCGATGACTTCCTGACCAAGCCGGTCAACGACCTGCAGCTGATGACGCGCGTCAAGAGCCTGGTTCGGCTGAAGTCGCTGACCGACGAGTTGCGGCTGCGCGCCTCGACGACGCGCAACATCGGCATCGAAGAGCTGCTGAGCCGCAATTTCGCCTCCGAGGACACGACGCCGAAAGTGCTTTTGATCGACGAGCGCAAATCCTCCGTCGAGCGCGTCCAGAGGATGCTGCGCGACCGCGCCGATCTCGATGTCACCAGCGATCCGCATGCCGGCTTCTTCCAGGCTGCCGAGACGTCCTACGAATGCGTGATGATCTCGACCGCCTTCGCCAATTTCGATCCGCTCCGCCTGTGTTCGCAACTGCGTTCGCTCGACCGCACCCGGTTCGTCCCGATCATCCTGCTGGCGGAGGCGGGCGAGGAGGAGCGCATCATCCGCGGCCTCGAACTCGGCATCAACGACTATCTGATGCGGCCGATCGACCAGCAGGAACTGACGGCACGGCTGCGCACCCAGGTGCGCCGCAAGCGCTACAACGACCAACTGCGGGCCAGCGTCACCCAGACCATCGAGATGGCGGTGACCGACGGCCTGACCGGGCTGCACAACCGCCGTTATCTCGACAGTCATCTGCAGACGCTGTTCGATCGCGCGGTGGCGCGCCGGCGGCCGCTGTCGTTGATGATCACCGATCTCGACCGTTTCAAGTCGATCAACGACGCGCACGGCCATGACGGCGGCGACGAAGTGTTGCGGGAATTCGCGCGACGGCTGCGCAAGAATGTCCGCGGCATCGACCTTGCCTGCCGCTTTGGCGGTGAGGAGTTCGTCGTGGTGATGCCGGACACCGATGGCGCGGTGGCCGAGAAGGTGGCCGAACGCATCCGCGCCGAAATCGCTCAGGCGCCCTTTGCCATCGGTCAGGACGGCAAGACGATCGAAGTCACCGTCAGCGTCGGCGTGTCGTCGGTGCTGAAGGGGGTGGACACGGTGGCGGCGCTGATGAAGCGCGCCGACCTCGCGCTCTATGAAGCCAAGAGCGGCGGCCGCAACCGCGTCGTCGCCAAGGCGGCGTGACGGCCCAGGCCCGATTATCCTGTCAACCCGAAAGGGTTACCCGTTTACCTTAATCCAAGCGATTTGCCAGCCTTGGTTAAGAAACGGTTGATTTTCTTAAGCTCTTGCGCAAGTGTGCAGGCCAAGACGAAGCCGGCACGAGGATAGACAGCCGGCTCGATCCCTGGAATACCCCATGATGCTCAGGTCCGCCGCATCTCCTGGGTCCGTGGGGTCGGCCGGCCGGCGCTGGCACATAGTGGCCTCCTCGTACCGCTGCCAAACGCCGACCGGCCCCCTCTCCAGACAGAACATCAGAGTTCCGTGCCAAGGCACGGATGACTCTGCTTTTTTTCGTGTGAAAAATCCGGATTCTGTTCTCTTGGATCAACGGCGATAGCGATATGGCGCGCACGGTCACTGCCCGAGAATCTTTATTCGTGGATGGCGCCCTGAAGGGAAGAGTACCCTCTCCAGTTCATACATATGGCGCACAAGGGGCTTGCGGCAAGACCCGGCTCCTCCCGTAAAACGGCGACCCAGACCAGGTACGAAAACGGGAGTGACGATTGATGATTTCAAATCATGCGGTGGTGATCGGCGGAGCCGGTCCGACCGGGCTGATGTTGGCCGGTGAACTCGCGTTGGCGGGTGTTGATGTGGCTATTGTCGAGCGGCGCGCCGACCAGGAGCTTGTTGGCTTGCGTGCGGGCGGCCTGCACGCACGCGCCATCGAGGTTCTCGATCAACGTGGGATTGCCGACAGATTCCTGTCACAGGGACAGCGCTTTCAGTTCGTGGGCTTCCACATGATCCGGTTGGACATCAGCGATTTTCCAACGCGGTACAACTGCGTGCTCGGGCTGCGTCAGAACCACGCCGAACGCATATTGGCCGGTTGGGTCGACGAGTTGAAAGTGCCGATTTATCGCAGCCGTGAGGTTGCGGGGTTCACGCAGGACGACAGCAGGGTCACCATAGAGTTGGCAGATGGCCAGCGATTGAAGACGGACTATCTGGTGGGCTGTGACGGAGGGCGAAGCGTCATCCGAAAAGCGGCTGGCATCGAATTCGCCGGATGGGATCCGACGATGAGCTGGATGATCGCCGAGGTCGAAATGTCTGAGGATCCGCCGTTGGGCTTCCGGAACACGGATTCCGGTATCCACGCATTGGGCAAGATCGGGGAGGGTGGGACAGTCGGCGTCGTGCTGACAGAACCGCGACTGAAGACCGGCGGAGAACCCACACTGCGCGATCTCAGCGAGGCGCTGGTTGCCATCTATGGGACCGACTATGGGGTCCACAGTCCGACTTGGCTCTCGCGCTTCACCGACATGTCGCGGCAAGCGGCGACCTACCGCGACAGACGCGTCCTGCTGGCGGGCGATGCCGCACACATCCATCCCCCGATGGGCGGCCAGGGCCTCAACATCGGTGTACAGGATGCGGTGAACCTCGGCTGGAAGCTGGCGCAGGTGGTCAAGCGGGTTTCACCGGAGAACCTCCTCGATACCTACCAGGCTGAGCGCTACCCGGTCGCCGCCCGTGTCTTGCAGAACACGATGGCGCAGGTTGCGCTTCGGCGTATGGACGACCGCGGCAAGGCCATGGGCGACATCGTTGCCGAACTGCTCGGGATGGACGAACCGCGCAGACGAATGGCCGGCGAGATGTCCGGTCTGGGCGTTCACTACAATTTTGGCGAGGGGCATCCTCTGCTTGGCCGGCGGATGCCCGACCTCGACCTGCTCACTGTCAACGGCCCGCTGCGGGTCTTTGCCTTGCTGCACCATGCCCGGCCGGTCTTGCTCAACTTCGGTCAGCCAGGCGGTTTCGACATCACACCGTGGGCGGATCGGGTCCGGCAGATCGACGCCACATATTCCGGACCATGGGAGCTTCCGGTGCTTGGTCCCGTCGCCGCTCCGACCGCCGTGTTGATCCGGCCCGACGGATATGTGGCCTGGGTGGGGGACTCAACCCGTCTTGGACTTGCCGAGGCGCTGACCGTCTGGTTCGGACCGCCTGCCGTGGCGCCACAGCCACAATGAAGCAGGCTCACCTAGCCTCTTGAAACGCATCGCGTCGCCGCTTGCGGCGACGCGGTCTGCTGACAACCGATTGACAGGATCTCTTGCATGTGCAGAAATTGGTTGGGCCATTGCACCACTTGGAGGAAATGTGGACCAGAACAGCCTGCCACCCATTCAGACGACGGCGCGCGATGACGCCGTGCTGAAGGCGTTGGTGGGGTTTGTTCGCGCCGAAGCCCTGCAGCCCGGTGAGAGACTGCCAACCGAACGCATTCTGGCAGAGCGGCTGAAGGTAAGCCGCAACACCGTGCGTGAGGCGCTGACGCGCTGGGAAGGGCTCGGTCTGGTCGAGCGCCGGCAAGGCAGCGGGACCTATCTCAAGGCGGCCGTCTCACCAGACATGCTGCATATGCCGCTGACGCTGGCGGGCGGCAATGATTTCACCAGCCTGATGCAGACGCTGGAGATCCGCCGCGCGCTGGAGGCGGAGGCCGCCGCACTCTGTGCCGAGCGTGCAAGCCAGGCCGACATTGCCGAGATCGCGCGCAAGCTCGACATCATGGAGCAGGCGTTTCGCACGCGCGACGGCATGTCGTCGGAAGAGGACTGGGAGTTCCACCAGGCGATCTACCGGGTCTCGGGCAATCCGCTGTTCGAGCAGATCATTGCCGCCATGCATGAGCTGTTCCATCGCTTCTGGGAGCATCCGCTGGGTGTGCGCGACTTCGGCCATGCCAGCTTTCCCTATCACCGCACCATCTATGAACGCATTGCCGCGCGCGATCCTCAGGGCGCCCGCGCCGAGGCGCTCAAGCTGATCGCCACCGTCGAGGACGATCTGAAGCGCGGTGCTGCCAAACTCAAACTTTCGAGCCAGACATGACCGAGCACCCATCCGGTTTCGACCACGACTATCTCGCCGAGGCGGCAACGCTGCTGGCGCATGACGAGCCATTCCCGGGTGGTGCGGTGGTGCCGCCGATCTACCAGACCTCGCTGTTCACCTTCGCCAACTATGCCGAGATGGCCGACACCTTCGCCGGCAAACGAAAGCAGCCGATCTATTCGCGCGGCGACAACCCGAGCGTGATGGAGTTCGAGGCGCGGGTGGCGGCGCTCGAAGGCGCTGAGGCCGCGCGCGGCTTTTCCAGCGGCATGGCGGCGATCAGCGCCACGGTGCTTGCTTTCGTCGGTGCCGGCGAGCGCATCGTGGCGGTGCGCAATTGCTACGGCGATGCCTACCGGTTGTTCGAGCGGCTCTTGCCGAGGCTCAACATCAAGGTCGACTACGTCGATGGCTCCGACCCGGACGCGGTCGCCGCGGCACTTCCCGGCGCCAAGTTGCTTTATCTGGAAAGCCCGACCTCGATGATGTTCGAGCTGCAGGATATCGCGCATCTGACGCGGTTGGCCAAGGAACAGGGCATCGTCACCAGCATCGACAATTCCTGGGCGACGCCGGTGTTCCAGAAGCCGATCGCGCACGGCGTCGACCTGGTGCTGCACTCGGCCTCGAAATATCTCGGTGGCCACAGCGACACCGTCGCCGGCGTGGTGGCGGGTTCGGCCGCCCATATCAAGCATATCAACGAACAGACGTATTCCTATCTCGGCGGCAAGCTGTCGCCGTTCGAGGCCTGGCTGCTGCTGCGCGGTCTGCGCACGCTGCCGCTGCGCCTGCCGCACCACATGAAGAGCGGACTGACCATCGCCGAACGGCTGAAGGCGCATGCCAATGTCGAGCGCGTCAACCACCCCGCTTATTCGAACCACCCGGGCAAGGCCACCTTGGCCGGCTATGCCGGTCTGTTCTCCTTCGAGGTGACGGACGATATCGACATCCCCGTCTTCGTCGATGCGCTGAAATATTTCCGCATCGGCGTCAGCTGGGGCGGGCACGAAAGCCTTGTCGTGCCTGCCAAGGCGTCACTGGAGCAGACGCCGGGCCTGAATTCGATGGCGCGCTTCGGCGTCAGCCCCCGAACCATCCGCTTCAGTGTCGGATTGGAGAGTGTCGAAGACCTGTGGGAGGACATCGCCCAAGCCTTCGAAAAAGCCAGAAAATAACAAGCGGGTTCAAAATGGGAGTCTTGAACATGAAAAAACTGACCGTCATGCTTGCCACCGTTGCGGGGCTGGCGATTTCCGCCGGAAGTGCTGTGGCCGATTCGACCCTCAAGATGGTCGAAGTCATCACCAGCCCGCCGCGCACCGAATTCCTGAAAAAGCAGATCGCCGAGTTCGAAACCGCCAATCCGGGCGTCAAGGTCGAGCTGATCTCGCTGCCCTGGGGCCAGGCCTTTGAAAAATTCCTGACCATGGTGCAGGCCGGCGATACGCCCGACGTGGTCGAGATGCCCGAACGCTGGATGGGCCTCTATGCCAACAACGCACAGCTCGAGGATCTCGGCCCCTACATGGCCAAGTGGGACGACGCCAAGACGCTGGGCGACCGCGCCAAGCAGTTCGGCTCGACGGTCAACAACACGCAGTTCATGATCCCCTACGGCTACTATGTGAACGCGCTGTTCTGGAACAAGAAGCTGTTCAAGGAAGCCGGCCTCGACGGCCCGCCGGCCACGCTTGACGATTTCATCGCCGACTCCAAGAAGATCTCGGCACTTCCCGGCAAATACGGCTACTGCCTGCGCGGCGGTCCGGGCGCCTTCAACGGCATGCACATGTTCATGAACATCGCCGCCGGCAAGGGCGGCTATTTCAACGAGGACGGCACCTCGACCATCAATGAGGAAGGCTCGGTCAAGGGTCTGCAGATGCTGGCCGACATGTACAAGAACGGCCTGGCGCCGAAGGATGCGGTGAGCTGGGGCTTCAACGAGACGGTCACCGGTTTCTATTCCGGTACCTGCGCCATGCTCAACCAGGACCCCGACGCGCTGCTCGGCATCGCCGACAAGATGAGCGCCGACGACTTCGCCGTGGCGCCATTGCCGGTCGGGCCGAGCGGCAAATCCTACCCGACGCTCGGCTATGCTGGCTGGGCGATGTTCGCCAACTCGCAGCACAAGGACGACGCCTGGAAGCTGATGGCGACGCTGCTGTCGCCCAAGGACAATCTGGAATGGGCCAAGGAGGTCGGTGTCGTCCCGATCCACAATGGCGCCGACCAGGATCCCCATTTCAAGACCGAGCAGTTCAAGGGCTGGTTCACGGAGCTGAGCGACAGCTCCAAGTATGAAATGGTGACGCCACCGACGCATCTGGAGAATCTCGGCAATTTCGTCGACCAGGTGGCGATCAAGAATTTCCAGGAAGTGCTGCTTGGCCAGAAGACGGCCAAGGACGTTGCCGACCAATGGGCTGCCTTCCTGACCAAGGAACAGCAGGACTGGCTGGCGAAGAACAAGAAGTAGTTTTTCTTCCCTTTTCCCCGTTCACGGGGAGAAGGTGTCACCAATGCATGTCGCTCAAAAGTGCGAAGCGGTTTTGAGATCACGACTTGCATAAAACAAAAATGCATGTCGCCCAAAAGTGCGAAGCGGTTTTGGGATCACGACTTGCATAAAGCAGAGTGACGGATGGAGGCGGCGCCATCGTTAGAAGGTCCGCGCAGCCCCCATCTGCCTGCCGGCATCTTCTCTCCGTGAAACGGGAGAAGGACGCTGTCGCCGACGCCGGCATCCACCATTCACCGCAGAGCCGCCAATGACCTATGTCGTGTCCGAAATACGATCCGCCGGCAAGCCGCGTCGCAAGCGGCTATCGCACGCCGCTATCGAGCCCTGGCTCTATCTCAGCCCGGCGATCATCCTTCTGGCCGTGGTGCTTCTGGTGCCACTGGTCATCGGTATCAGCTACTCCTTCCGCAAATTCTCGGCTTTCAAGTCGGAATTTGTCGGGCTCGGGCAGTATCGGGCGATGCTGTCGGATCCGGTGCTGGGGCAGGCGCTGGTCAACACGCTGTGGTGGACTGTCGCCAGCCTGTTCTTCCAGTTCTTCCTCGGTCTTGGCCTGGCGCTGCTGCTCGACAAGCCATTCCCGGGCCGCAAGGTGGTGCAAGCCCTGGTGTTCCTGCCCTGGGCGGTGCCGTCCTTCCTGTCGGGCCTGACCTGGGCCTGGCTGTTCAATCCGATCATCGGTCCGCTGCCGCACTGGCTGTTCGCGCTGGGGCTGAAGGCCGAGCCGACCAATATTCTGTCCGATCCTTCAACGGCCATGTGGGGACCGATCGTCGCCAATGTCTGGTTCGGCATTCCGTTCTTCGCCATCACGCTTTTGGCGGCGCTGAAATCCATTCCATCGGAACTGCATGAGGCAGCGGCCATCGACGGCGCTTCGCCCTGGCAGCGCTTCACCAAGGTGACGCTGCCCTTCCTGGCGCCGACCATTGCCATCACCGTGATGCTGCGCACCATCTGGATCGCCACCTTCGCCGATCTGATCTTCGTCATGACCGAGGGCGGCCCTGCCGGCTCGACCAACACGGTGCCGGTCTACATCTATGTCAGCGCCTTCAAATCGCTGGACAAGGGCTATGCCTCGGCGGTCGCCGTGCTGCTGCTGGTCCTGCTAATTGCCTATGCGATCGCGCTGATCGGCATTCGCCGCTCCCTGGTGAGGCACGTCTGATGATCGCAGGACGCTCGGCCTCGCAACGGTTTTTCGGCGGCATCGGCCTCTACGCGGCAATCGCGGCTTACGTGATCTTTGCGCTGTTCCCGATCTACTGGACGCTGAAGATCTCGGTCACGCCGGAGCGGCTTCTCTATTCCGAAGGCATCACCTTCTGGCCGTCGCAGATGACGCTGCAGAATTTCGTCACCGTGCTCGAGGCCACCGATTTCCCGCGCTATTTCCTAAACAGCGTCATCGTCTCGGTGTCGACGGCTGCACTGGTGACGGTCGTTGCGACGCTCGCCGGCTATGCCATGTCGCGCTTCACCTTTCGCAGCAAGGCGGCGCTCGCGCTGCTGCTGCTTTTGACCCAGACCTTCCCGCTGGTGATGGTCATTCCACCGATCTACCGCGTGATGGGGCAGATCGGCCTGATCAACAGCCTGACCGGGCTGATCATCATCTACACCGCCTTCAACACCGCCTTCGCCACCTTCCTGATGCAGTCCTTCTTCGACGGCATCCCGAAGGACCTGGAGGAGGCGGCGATGATCGACGGCTGTACGCGTGCGCAGGCGATGCGCAAGGTCATCGTGCCGCTGACGCTGCCGGGCATGGGCGCGACGCTCGGTTTCGTCTTCACCGCCGCCTGGAGCGAGTTGTTGTTCGCGCTGATGCTGATTTCCAGCGACGACCAGAAGACCTTCGCCGTCGGCCTGCTCACCTTCATCGGCAAATTCGCCGTCGACTGGGGACAGATGATGGCGGCGTCCATCCTGGCGCTGATCCCGGTCTGCATCTTCTTCGCCTTCCTGCAACGCTATCTCGTCACCGGCCTGACCGCCGGCGCCGTCAAAGGATGATCGATGGCCTCTGTTACGCTCGAAAAGGTCCGCAAGGACTATGGTGCCGTCCGCGTCCTGCACGCGGTCGACCTTGAGATCGCCGATGGCGAGTTCGTCGTCCTGGTCGGCCCGTCAGGCTGCGGCAAGTCCACCTTGCTGCGGATGATCGCCGGTTTGGAAGAGGCGTCAGGCGGCGAGATCCGCATCGGCGAGCGGCTGGTCAACGACGTCGCGCCGAAGGACCGCGATATCGCCATGGTGTTCCAGTCATACGCGCTCTATCCGCATATGGACGTGTCGAAGAACATGGGCTTCAGCCTGATGCTGCGCAAAGCCGAAAAGTCGGCGATCGATGCGCGGGTGGACAGTGCCGCCAAGCGGCTCGGGCTCGACACTTTCCTGCAACGCCTGCCGCGCCAACTGTCCGGCGGCCAGCGCCAACGCGTCGCCATGGGCCGCGCCATCGTGCGCAATCCCAAGGTCTTCCTGTTCGACGAGCCGCTGTCGAACCTCGACGCCAAGCTGCGCGTCCATATGCGCGCCGAGATCAAGGCGCTGCACCAGCAGTTGAAGACCACTTCGGTCTATGTCACCCACGACCAGATCGAGGCCATGACCATGGCCGACCGGATCGTCGTCATGCATGACGGGCTGATCCAGCAGGTCGGCGCACCGCTCGATCTCTATGACCGGCCGGCGAACATGTTCGTCGCCGGCTTCATCGGCTCGCCCGGCATGAATTTCATGCCGGCGACGGTTCGAAAGGGAAGCACGTCGGAGGCCGTGCTGGCCGATGGCCAGGCGCTGCGCCTGCCGGACGGCCTGCCGCTGAAGGACGGTGACGTCATCACCGTCGGTCTGCGGCCCGAGCATGTCAGGCTGGCGGACGGTGGCGCCCTGCAAGGCGAGGTAGGGGTGGTGGAGCCGCTCGGCCTCTCGACGCAGTTCTACGTCAAGCTGGCCGGCCAGCAGCTCTGCGTCTTTGCCATGGGCCGTACCGGCGTGAAGCCCGGCGACGTGGTGCGGCTGTCGGCCGATCCGGCATCGCTGCATCTGTTCGATCCGGAAAGCGGCGATCGCATCGGCTAGACCGGCCTCATCGTCCGATCGCCGCCTATCGCCAGTGCCGGCTGTCGCATAGTGATTGCGGAAGCAGGAGGAGGGGAGACCATGAAACTTGGAATTCCAGTCTATGACGGCGTGGACTTGCTCGACGTTGCCGGACCTTATGAAATGTTCAAATGGGTCGACCCGGCGAAGGGGCTCGATTGCCAAATCCTGTCCGCCGTCGGTGGCCCGGTCACGACCGTGAACGGGCTGCGTTTCGAAGCCCATGCCAGCTTTGCCCAAACGCCAACGCTCGATGTCCTCTGGGTGCCGGGCGGCGCGCCGGAAGCGTTGAGCGCGATGATGTCGGATGCCAATTCGCCTTTTCTCGCCTATCTGCGGCAGGTGGCGGCGGATGCGCTCTGGGTTTGCTCGGTATGCGAGGGGGCCCTGTTGCTTGCCCGCGCCGGGCTGCTTGACGGTCACAAGGCCACGACCCATTGGGCGTTCGTCAAATGCCTGCAGAGTTTTCCGAAGATCGAGGTCGATACGACGCATGCGCGCTTCATCAAATCCGGCAACCGACTGACCGGTGGCGGCATCTCATCAGGCCTCGACGAAGCCTTGAAACTGATTTCGCTGCTGTTCGATGAGGCGACAGCCGAGGCGGTGCAGGTCACGACCCAGTATTTTCCGCGCCCGCCGGTGGCTGGCAAAATTCCAGCCACGCCACCTTGCCCGGTCAAATGGCGCTCGAGGCGGTCGCACCACGGCAACCCTGAAGCGATTCCAGGAAAAGTGTGAGACGGGCCAAGGGTAGGGTTTGCATTGGCCTCAGCAGACTCCGCCCGATGGCCCTGCAAACGAAAACGCCGCCCAATGGGCGGCGTTCGGCATTCGCGGAGGAAACCAGATTACTTGATCTTGGTTTCCTTGAATTCGACGTGCTTCTTGGCGACCGGGTCGTACTTGCGGAACGACAGCTTGTCGGTCTTGGTGCGGCTGTTCTTGCTGGTCACGTAGAAGAAACCGGTGTCGGCGGTCGACAGAAGCTTGATCTTGATGTTTGCGGCTTTGGCCATGATTTCAGTCCGTTATGTTCGTGGGGTTTTGGCCGCTGGAGCACGGGGAAACACCCGGACGCGGGAAACTTGGCGCGACACATAAAGAACGTGCCTGGAAAGTCAAGCCCGGCGGTGCTGTCTCTTCCTTCTCCCACAAGGGGGAAGGGAAGGCCGCTCTAAGCTTCTTCCCTAACGGGGGCAACCTTCTTCCAGTCCCCGGTCGTGTTCCACCAGCGATTCGGATTGGCGCGGTCGTCCAGCCCCTTGGAGCGGCTGGCGAGGATCGGCTGAATGCGGATCACCGGTTCCTGGTAGCTGTGCGCCTGGAAAATCGCCTCGACCACCCGGGCGGCCAGTGTCTGGTCGTCGGGCAATTCGAACGAAACCTCGACCGTGCCGGGGCGTCGCCGCAACTCGGTTTCGGCGCCGGCGGCCGCACCGTCAAGCGGCCTGTAGCGTTCGATGCCATGCGCCGACTGATAGGCATTGCGGTCGTATTTGCCCATCGCCAGCGGCGCTATCGCAACCACCGCGTCCATGATGCGGTCGACATCGGCGGCCGGCGCCTGGAAGGTCACGAGCAGGAGCAGTGTCATTCGCAACGAAGTGGTTTCAAAGCCGCTGTCGATCATGGGAGGATCCTCAACTTCAGATGTTTGAGGCAACCTTATAATCGGGGGCTGCTGACACGGTTCTGTCAGCAGCGTGTAGTGTCGCCGCGTGAAATGCAGGCTGGAAGAAGTGTCGCGCTAAAGGAGGATCTTGCGGATCAGCCTGACGCTGACCAGGGCGATGTAGGCGGCGAAGAACAGGCCGAGCGACCAGCCGAAACCGGATGGACCGAACGCATCCATTCCGATGCCGATCGCTTGCGGGCCGAGCACCATGCCGACGCCGTAGCAAAGCACGAAAGCGGCGTTGGCGGACGCCAGTTCGTGGCCGGAAAGCTGCGAGCCGAGGTGGGCAAGGCCGATCGTGTACATGGCAGCGACAACGCCGCCCCAGACGAACAGAAGTGCCGCCATCAGGTGCCAATTCTGGGCAAAGAAGGGCATGAAGATCGTGCCGGCAAGGCCGACGGTGGCGCAGGCAATCAGCAGATAGCGGCGGTCGCGGACGCGGTCGCTGATCATGCCGATCGGGATCTGCAGCAGCACGTTGCCGAGGCCAATCATGGTCAGGAGCAGGGCTGCATCGGCCTCGGAGTAGCCGATACGGTTGCCGTAGACCGGGAACAGCGCAAAGCCGCCGGTTTCGACCGCGCCGAACACCAGCACGGCTGCAGTCGCCGACGGCACCAGCCAGATGTAGCGCAGGAAATTGCTGGTCTCGCCATCGGAGACAATGGTCGGGCTCTCGTTGCGCGCCGCCAGCACCGGTATGGCGGCCAGCGTCACCAGTGCGATGATGACGCCGAACGGCCTGAAGCCGGAACTGCCAAGATGGGCGAACAGCCACGGCCCCGCGGCAAAGCCGAGCGACAGAACAGTGGCGTAGATGCCGAGGACAAGCCCGCGCCGGTGCGGCGGGGCCGAAGTGCTGATCCAGAATTCCGACAGGATGAACAGCACCGTCAGCGCGATATGCAGCACAACGCGCAGCGGAAACCACATCCAGAAATCGGGTGCGAAATGAAAGCCGATGAAGGCCAGGGCGCCAGCGGCGATCATGGCAATCATGGTCCAGGCAACGCCGAACCGCATGGCGAGCGGTGTGGCCAGCGGCGCGCCGGCGATCGAGGCCAGGCCGGCGACAGCCGTGTTGAGACCGATCATCGAGGCCGAATGGCCGCGCGTTTCAAGAATGACGCTGAGCAACGGCATGCCGAGGCCGATGGCGATGCCGACGACGCTGATCGACGAGATCGCCGCCACCATCGGCAGCCAATGTACGCGCTCGTCGGCCTGTGGTTGGGTATCGACCGTCATGGGATGCTGAATACTCGATATTCTACAGAATTTCGCGGGTGAAGCGGTTGCGGACAAGCCGGTAGAAGGGCACGGGGCCACCCGGGCGCAACAGCGGATCATGGGCGAGGCGCTCTTCCAGTTCGCCCAGGATCATTCGGGTGATGTCGGGTATGTCGGCTTCCCTGGCCTTGGCAAGCGGTAGCCAGACCAGCTCTTCGAGTTCGTTTGTCGGGCCGCCCCCCGGCAGTTCGACGGCGACATCGTCGCGCCAGGCGCTGAAGAAGCGCGTGTCGAAGCGGCGCACCCGGTTGGGCGGTGTGATGGCGCGCGCGACGAAACGCAGCATATCGAGAGAGGGGTGCACGCCGTGTTCGGCAAAGCCCTGCCAATCGGCTCTGGCGGTGGCGAAAGCGCCTTTGCGGCCGATCAGCAGCCCGGCTTCCTCATAGGTCTCGCGGATGGCCGACAAGGCGATCGCGCGCGCCCGTGCGACGCTTGTGCGGCCAGGCCCGGCGATCAACTTTGCTTCCTGCTCCGGATGCAATGCGGCGGCGACCGGGACGCGGCTGTCGGCCGGATCAGTGCGGCCGCCGGGAAAGACGAACTTGCCGGGCATGAAGGCGTGGCCGGGGTGGCGGCGGCCCATCAGGACCAGCACCTCATCGCCCTTGCGGTCAAGCAGGATCAGGGTCGCCGCGTCGCGCGGACGAATTGGCTGGCCGCTATGCGCGATCATGCTCCGCTCGATCCTGTCGACTTCCGCCTTGGTCATACCGTCCATGCGCAGGACCTAACGGAAACTTCTGGCAAGCGAAAGCGGCCTTTCACGGTCGGTATGTTGCGCCAGGCGGCGTTTTAGATCCCGGGATGTGGTTCGATCACATCCTTCTCGCCACCGAATCCGTGCATATAGAAGGCCCATTGCAGTCCGATGACGGCACCCTTGACCGGCTGCAGCAGCGCCACCGCCAGGATGATGGTCAGCGGTACCCAGATGGCGATGTGCTGCCACGTGGACAGGGTCGATGTCGCCTCGATACCCATGAAGGCGCCGAGCACGAGGTGGCCGACGATGACGATGACGAGATAGGCCGGAAGGTCGTCGGCGCGATGGTGATGCAGTTCCTCGCCGCAGACGCTGCATGTGTCGACGGTCTTGGTGAAGGCGCGAAATAGCTTGCCTTCGCCGCAATGCGGGCAGCGGCCGAGCATGCCACGCTTCATCGCCGTCCACAGCGGGCGGGCGGCCCGGCCCGAGTGATGTTCTCCGCCGAAAACTGTTCTTCCATGGCTGTTGTCATCATCGTCTCCTGCCGCGCGAACCCGGTCGCGATTGCGACGCGCGGGCGCGGCCTTTGGCCTTGTGAAACGACCGCTTGGAGTCCGGCAAAGGCTTTGGGTCGGTCAACATCTCGAAGCGAATGGCGCCGGCCATTGGCGCCACTTCGACGAGCCGGACCTCGACGCGATCCGCGAGCTGGTAGCCTTTGCCCGAGCGTTCTCCGAACAGGGAGCGGGCCGTTTCGTCGTATATATAGTAATCGCCATTCAATGTTGACACCGGGATGAAACCATCCGCGCCGTACTGCGGCAATTGGACAAATAGTCCCGATTTGGTGACGCCGGAAATGCGGGCGTCGAACCGGTCGTCGACGCGCTCGGCGAGATAGGCGGCGATCAGCCGGTCGACGGTGTCGCGCTCGGCGGCCATTGCGCGCCGTTCCGTGCCTGAGATCAGCACCGCAACGTCTTCGAGCCGCGCTGCCTCGTCCTGCGTCAGCCCGCCCGGACCGAGGCCGAGTGCGGCAATAAGTCCGCGATGCACGATGAGGTCGGCGTAGCGGCGGATCGGCGACGTGAAATGCGCGTAGCGCTTCAGGTTGAGGCCGAG
>NZ_JBHUGY010000038.1:0-140675 GCF_042682105.1 Mesorhizobium calcicola | reverse complement strand
GCATCTATAATAAGGTATCGATAGAAATGACAAAAATAAGCAAAAATAAAATAACTGCATGATGTTTATGGCTGGGTTGGGGGTGTAAAAAAATGGAGTGAGTGGGAGGGGCATTGGATGTTGCTGGAAAGATGTGCAACAGGCAGAATAAATAAACAAGACGAAAATAAATAA
Source organism: Mesorhizobium calcicola (assembly GCF_042682105.1). Lineage (NCBI taxonomy): Bacteria > Pseudomonadati > Pseudomonadota > Alphaproteobacteria > Hyphomicrobiales > Phyllobacteriaceae > Mesorhizobium > Mesorhizobium calcicola. The sequence goes on along the minus strand of NZ_JBHUGY010000038.1, from coordinate 140,501 downwards.
GAAAGAAGACAAGACAAATCCGAAAAAAAATCCAACAAAAAAAGAAAAAAGCAAAAAAAAAAAAAAAAACAAAAAAAAAAGAAAAGAAAAAAAGAAAAAAAAAAAAAAGAAAAAAAAAAAAAAAAAAACTGGTACCGTGTGAGGAAGTTGAACTGGCACCAGGGGAGCCAAGCCGCTAAGCCTGGACGTGGTGTAAAAAAATAAGAACAGGATTTCAAAAACAACCGACTTCTGAAATCAGATTCTCGGAACAACGTTTTTCGGCTGCGTTGAAGCCATCGCCGATCATCGCCGAGATCCCTCAGGCAACACAATCCAGCCGCCAACGGCCACGGAACCATTCCCGGGCATGGCACGTTTTGGATTTTCTAGGGCACGACGCCGCGATTTCAACCCGGGCGCCTGCCAAGTTTGCAAAGTCATCCGCATCGCCTGACCCAGGGAGCGCCTCATGATGGAAGACACGGCAGGACGGATAATGGTCCGCGCGGCAATGAAGGCTCCCTACCTCGAACGTGACGAAGAGCATCGGCTCGCATTGCTCTGGAAAGAGGACAACGACCAGAACGCGCTGCACAGCATCACCGTCGCGCATATGCGGCTGGTCATTTCCATGGCTTCCAAATTCCGCCACTACGGCCTGCCGCTCGGCGACCTGATCCAGGAAGGCCATGTTGGCCTGCTTGAGGCCGCCGCCCGCTTCGAGCCGGAGCGCGAGGTGCGCTTCTCGACTTACGCGACGTGGTGGATCCGCGCCTCGATGCAGGACTACATCCTGCGCAACTGGTCGATCGTGCGCGGCGGCACCAGCTCGGCGCAGAAGGCGCTGTTCTTCAACCTGCGACGCTTGCGCGCGCGGCTGGCCAACGGCACCGAACCGCTGTCCAACGCAACGCTCTATCGTGAAGTGTCGGAGGCACTCGGGGTCTCCGTGGCCGACGTGGCGATGATGGATTCGCGGCTGTCGGCGCCTGATTCCTCGCTCAACATGCCGATTGCCGACGATGCGGGCTCGACCGAGCGGATGGATTTCCTGGTCTCCGACGATCCGCTGCCCGACGAGGTCGTCGGCGACAAGATCGACGTCGCACGCCGCTCGCTGTGGCTGCGGGAAGCGCTTCGCGCGCTCAACGCGCGTGAGCTGAGGATCATCGAGGAGCGCCGGCTGAACGACGAGGGGGCGACGCTGGAAGCGCTCGGCGAGACGCTTGGCATCTCCAAGGAACGTGTCCGCCAGATCGAGGCGCGCGCCATGGAAAAGCTCAAGGTCGCGCTGGTGAAGCAGAACCCGGAATTTATGGCGACTGCCGCCTGAACAGGCACCTTACTTGTCGGTGACGATCTTGACCTTGTCGCCGGCCGAAACCGCGGCCCCCGGCGACAGCGCATTGAGCACCCGGAACAGGTCGAGCTTGCGGTCGACACCAACCATCTGGGCGGACAGCGAACCCATCGTCTGGCCCGGTTGAACGGTGACGACGCGGATATGCAGCGGCTTCAGCGCCGCCTTTTCCGCAGCACTGAGGATGCGGAACGATCCGCTCACCGAACGCGCCACCGTATCCAGCGAGGTGCTGGCCGATGGTGCCGCGGTCAGCAGCCGGTAGACCTGGCCGCCGGCGCGGATCACCGCGATGTCGAACTGCCAGCCTTCGGCGCGGGCATGCGCGGTCGCCGCATCGTTGCCGTTGATCGTTTCCTGCTTGACGCTGCTGTCGTCGAGACCAGCCACCCAGCCGCTGCGGATATAGTCGGTCAGCGCCCGGTTCTTGTCGATGGAGACGCCGTCGAAGCGGATCGCTATGTCGCCCGGGCCGGTTGCGGTCACCGCCGCGGCCGAATTGTCGATGATGAAGCCTTCGGGCACCGAGAAGGACACGCCGAGGCCCGGATGCAGGAAGGTTTCGCCGCGCACATAGCCTTCCTCAGGTGTGTCGCCATAAAGCAGGCCGTCTATACCGGCGAGGAAGGAATCGCGGTCGCGCGTGCCGACGCCGGGCGCGCCGAACTGGCGGGCATGGCGCTGCGCCAGATCGATGCGCTGCGGCGTGTTGGGGTGGGTGGCCAGGAAGTCGAGGCTGGCGTCGGTGGCACCGCTGATCGAGCGGAAATCGGTATAGGCCGACATCGACTGCAGGAAGCGGCCGGCGGCGAAAGGATCGTAGCCGGCTTCGCCGATCGACTTGATGCCGATGGCGTCGGCTTCCAGCTCCTGGTTGCGCGAGAATTGCGCCAGCCTGAGCTTGCCGCGGATCAGCGCCGCCTTGGCGGTCGGGCTGTCGCCGAGGACATCGGAAACCACCTTGGTCGCCAGGCCTTCCTCCGCCTCCAGCTGCTGGCGTTGCAGGCCATGATTGGCGGTGACGTGGCCCATCTCATGCGCGATGACCGCGGCAAGCTCGGCCGAATCATTGGCCAGCGCCAACAGGCCGCGCGTGATGTAGAGATAGCCGCCCGGCAGCGCGAAGGCGTTGACATTGGGCGAATTCAGAATGGTGATGCGGTAGGTCTGCGTCGGGTTGGCCGACACGACGGTCAGGTTGCCGACCACCTTGGCGACCATGCGCTCGAGCTTGGGATCGGAATATTCGCCGCCATAGGTGGCCAGGATGCGCGGATGCTGCGCCTTGGCGAGTTCGGCGAGCTTGCTGTTGGCGGCGACGTTGTCGACCGTGATCGGCTTGTCGGAAGGCTGGAAGCCGGATTCCTGAACCTCGGGAGGCGTGAACATCTGGCAACTCGCCAACGCCACGGCAAGGCCGGCCAGCGCGAGAAAGCGCGCCAGCGGATTCATTCGTAGCCTCTCAACGCCGATCGCCAGAACGGCTTCCTTTCGGGTTCCGGCGCATGACCACGAAAATCGGGGGCGATCTTCGGAAAATATCATGCGCTATCTCAAACTGCTGCAGCATCCGTCGCGCGCCCCTCGGGGCAGGCGGCGGATGCTGCAGGCAAATCACGGCCTGTGCCGGACCAATAAGGCGGACCTAGCCACACTCCTCCGGTCATGGCAAGCAAGCGCCACATCGCCTGGAGCCGGTTTGACCGTAAATTATGTCCGCTTCCGGGCAATATCTCGTGATACGACATCGCCCGCACCGCCGATATAGCGCCGGAACGCTTCCGGACCAGCCCCGGTGAAGAAATCGTCCGCCTTGCCGGTTGCCGTGACCAATCCATTGTCCAGAAACACCATGTCTTGGCCAATGCGGCGGGCATCCTCCGGCTGGTGGGTGACGAACAGCACCGTCATGCCGCGTTCGGCGTGCACTGTGGCGACCAGATCCAGCATGTCGTCGCGCAGCGCCGGGCCGAGCGAGGCGAAGGGTTCGTCGAGCAGGAGCACCGGCCGATCGCGCACCAGAACCCGGGCCAGTGCGACGCGCTGGCGTTCGCCGCCGGAGAGCTCGCGCGGCAGGCGCTTTTCCTTGCCGCCCAGGCCGGTGCGCGCAAGCGCCTCGGCGATCGCGGCGCGGTCCGCTTCGGTCAGCCGCAAGGATGGCGAACGGCCGAGCCCGACATTCTGCTCGACGCAAAGATGGGCGAAGAGATTGTTTTCCTGGAACACCATCGACACCGGCCGCGTCGAAGGCGGCTCAGCGCTGACATCGACCCCGCCGATCAGCACACGGCCCGACCGCGGCGTCTCGAACCCCGCCACCAGGTTGAGCAGCGTCGACTTGCCCGAACCGCTCGGCCCCATGATAGCGGTGATTTTCGACGCGGCGAAATCGACATCGAAAACAAGCGGCGCCTCGCCATAGCTGAACGACACCCGGTCCAGCCGTACCGGAGCGCCCTTTCCAGACCTGCTGGCCGCTCCGTCAGGCATCCCGGTTCTTCTCCCTTCCCAGCCAGTGCGCCGCTAAGATCAACGCGAGACAGACGAGGCCGAGCAGCAGCGCCAGGCCGGCGGCGTCCTGCGTGCGGTAGCTGCCCATGCGCGCCAACAGAAGGTACGGCAATGTCTGCACGGAATCACTGCCGAACAGCGCGATGACGCCGAGGTCGCCGAGCGACAACGCCATGGCGAAGGCAAAGGCGGTGGCGAGCGGCCGCCGTAGCGACGGCCAGTCGACCAGCATCAACCGGTTCCAGCCCGCAATGCCGAGCTGCGCACAGAGCCGTTCGTGACGCTCGCTGGCCGCATCATAGGCGGGACGGACAGCGCGCAGCGCGAACGGCATCGCCATCACCGCGTTGACGGTGACGACCATGACCGGGGCGATGGCAAAGACATCCCCGACACGGCGCAGCAACAGGAACCAGCCGGCGCCGACGACGATCGGCGGCACGACGAGGACAAAACCGGCGCCGGTATCGGCGGCATGCTCGAGTATTGTCCTCGCGCCGGAGCGGCGGTTCAGCTCCAGCCCCCGGCGCGCCATGGTCAGCGCCAGCGACAGCATCACTGAAAGCAGCGCCGACAGGAAGGCGAGCACGGCACTGGTCAGTGTCGCCTGCCGCACGGCGGCCTCGCCGGCCAGCCGGCCGAGATCGGCGCCAAGCCCGGCCATCACAGTGGCCACCATCGGTCCGGCAACGAACAGCAGCGCGAGCGCGATGAGCACGACGTTCAGCCAGGTCTCGACCCCGCTGATTGAGAGATAGCGGCGCGGCGCAACCGGCAGATTGGTGTCGCCGACCACGTTGACGCCAAGCCGCGTCAGCGCCAGCACCACGACAAAGGTCAAGGCGATCTGCAGCAGCGTCAGCGTCACCGCGCGCGCGGGATCGAAATCGAAGCGCAGCGCCTGGTAGATGCCGACTTCGAGCGTCGTCGCGGCCGGCCCGCCGCCAAGCGTCAGCACAATCGTGAACGAGGTAATGCAGAGCATGAAGACAAGCCCGGCTACACCCGGCAACGCCGCGCGCAGCGTCGGCCACTCGATCAGCCGGAACGCCGGTTGTGCCCCCATGCCGAGCTGGCTGGCGAGCCGCCACTGATCGGCGGGAATGGTCTGCAGCGCCTCCAGGAACAGCCGCACGCCGAGCGGCAGGTTGAAGAAGACATGGGCGACGAGGATGCCCGACAGGCCATAGATGCCCGGCCAGCTCCCACCGCCGATCACCGTGAACGCGCCGGCGAAATAGCCGGCACGGCCGTAGAGGGCGAGAATGCCGAGTGCCGCGATGATGGCCGGCAGCGCCAACGGCACGGCGAACAGCTGCAAGATGAAGGCGCGGCCAAAGAAGCGTGGATGCCGCGACAGCGCGCGCGCCACGAGCAGCGCCGGCCCGACCGAAAGCAGCGTCGACAGCGCCGCCTGCCAGAGTGTGAAGCGGACAACGCGAAGCAGATAAGGATCGAAGGCTGCCCAGGCGCCGGAGAAATCGTGAGCGCCTTCGACGAGCAAGCCAGCAAACGCGCCGCCGATCAGCAGCGCGATTGCGGCGAGAGCAATGATGCCGGAGGTGATGCGGGGATCGGCTGGATGGCGCGCGGGCATGTCGCGCTACCCAACTCTGTGGTGGGTGCCAATTGATTGAAATGCTTGGCTAAGGTCGAGCTCCCGCCCACCCCCCTCTGTCCTACCGGACATCTCCCCCGCACGGGGGGAGATCGCGCGCTTCGCCGCCCAGGCCAATTTCCAAAATGGCAGGAATGAGCAAGGCGACAGAGCTATCGATCTCCCTCCTTGCGGGGGAGATGGCCGGCAGGCCAGAGGGGGGTGACTTGGCGCGAACATCTGGCGAAGCTTGAATCCTACTTGCTCATCACCGCCAGCCATTCATCGACCCAGGCCTTGCGATTGGCGGCAACGTCCTCGGGGCTGAACAGCAAGGTCTTGGTCGGCTTGACCAGTTTGTCGAAGGCCGGATTGAGCGGCTTGTCGGTCTTGCCGGATGGGAACATCCAGTTGGTCTCGGGAATGGCATCCTGGAATTTTGGCCCGGTCATGAAGGCCATGAACTTTTCGGCCAGCGGATTCTTGGCCCCTGTCGTGGTGATGCCGGCGACCTCGATCTGCAGATACTCGCCCTCCTCGAACGAGGCCGCCTTGTAGCGGTCGGTGTTCTCGGCGACCATGTGGTAGGCCGGCGACGTCGTGTAGGACAGCACCATCGGCGCCTCGCCCTTGGTGAACAGGCCATAGGCCTCGCTCCAGCCCGGCGTCACCGTCAGCACCCTCGCCTTGAGCTTGGCCCAGGCCTCCGGCGCCTTGTCGCCATAGACCGACTTCACCCACAACAGCAGGCCGAGGCCCGGAGTCGAGGTGCGCGGATCCTGGATGACGATCTTGTCGTCGGGGCTGCCTTCGACCAAGTCCTTTAGGCTCTTGGGCGGGCTCTTCAGCTTTTCGGTGTCGTAGACGACGGCGAAATAGCCATAGTCGAAAGGCACGAAAACGTCGTCGCTCCAGCCGCCCGGCACATTGACATCGGACACCGCGCCATGCGGCGCAAACAGGCCGGTGGCCTTGGCGTCGGCGGTCAGATTGGTGTCGAGGCCGAGCACGATGTCGGCTTTGGTCGAAGCCCCTTCCAGCTTGACGCGGTTGAGCAGCGCGACGCCATCGGCGACCGAGACGAAGTCGACATCGCAGCCGCATTCGGCCTCGAATTCCTTCTTCACCACGGGACCCGGACCCCAGTCGGCGGTGAAGCTCTCATAGGTGTAGATGGTGAGCTTGTCCTTGGCCAAGGCCGGCCCGGACAGGACCACGGCCATTGCTGAGACAAGAGAGTAGAGCAGCGTGCGCATCGGCGCCTCCTTCGTTCGAATTGAAAGGAATTGAGGCGTCGGACTGTCCGAAACGTCTAATCCCTCCGCCGGTACAAACCGGATCAGGTTCAGCGGGTTGGCGAGTTTGCCTCTCAGCCGGTCCGCGAAGATCGCGTCCGGCACCCCGTTAGAGCGTTTCGACACATAGGCCCGGCCGATCAACCGCGCAAGTGGCAGTTTGCCGGCCTTCCGTTTCCCGTGCCGGGCTGGTAAGGGCCACACGATATGTGCACATTCACCATCCTGCTTGGCGGCGATCTCATCCGCACGCCACGGCTCGACCGCCAGGTCGAAGGCTCGCGCGTGATCGCCGCCGATGCCGGGATCGGCCATGCGCGCATGCTGGGCCTTGTCCCGGAACTGTGGGTGGGTGATTTCGATTCAGTGCCGGCCAACCTGCCGGATGACCTCGCCGCGGTGCCGCGCCGGACCTTCCCGACGGAAAAGGACCAGACCGATGGCGAATTGGCCATCGCTGCCGCGCTGGAGCGCGGTGCGACCAGCCTGGTGCTCGCGGGCGCCTTCGGCGGCAAGCGCGCCGACCACGCCTTCCTGCATCTGGCGCTCGCCCTGCGGCTGGCCGAGGCCGGAGCAACGGTGCTTCTGAGCAGCGGCGCGCAGGAAGGCGTCCCGCTGCTGCACGGGAAAGCCGGGTTCGACTATGCCGACGGCACGCTGTTTTCGGTGCTCGGCTTTTCCGATCTTTCCGGCCTCACCGTCACCGGCGCCAAATGGCCGCTCGACCGCGTCAAGGTGGCGTTCGGCTCGTCATTGACCATATCCAACGAGGTCAAGGGTCGCCTCGAAATCATGCTCGGCCATGGCCGCGCATTGCTGCTCGCCCACCCTTATCCACTCCCTGAAAGCTGACATGGCCCCGCCCCTTCTCAATATCGACGGGATAAAACTGACCTTCGGTGGCACGCCGCTGCTCGATGGCGCCGCCTTGACGGCGTCGGCCGGTGACAAGATCGCGCTGGTCGGCCGCAACGGATCGGGCAAGTCGACGCTGCTGAAGATCGCCGCCGGCCTGATCGAGCCACAGGACGGCGAGGTGTTCCGCCAGCCTTCGGCGACCGTCCGCTATTTGCCGCAGATGCCCGACATGGAGGGTTTTGCGACGGTCCGCGCCTATGTCGAGGCGGGGCTTGGCCCTGCCGACGATCCATACCGCGCCAGCTATCTCATGGAGCATCTCGGCCTGTCGGGCGAGGAGCGGCCGAACGATCTTTCCGGGGGCGAGGCCAGGCGCGCCGCCCTCGCCCGCGTCATGGCGCCGGAGCCCGACATCCTGCTTCTTGATGAGCCAACCAACCATCTCGATCTCTCTGTCATCGAATGGCTGGAAGAGGAGCTTAGCCGCACCTCCTCGGCGCTCGTCGTTATCTCGCACGACCGCCGCTTCCTCGAACGCGTCTCGCGCGCCACCATCTGGCTCGATCGTGGCCAGACCCGCAGGCTGGACAAGGGCTTTGGCCATTTCGAGGAATGGCGCGACCTCGTGCTGGAGGAGGAAGAGCGCGAGCAGCACAAGCTCGGCCGCCAGATCGTGCGCGAAGAGCACTGGCTGCGCTATGGCGTGACGGCGCGGCGCAAGCGCAACATGCGCCGGCTGGGTGAACTGCAGACCATGCGCCAGCGCTTCCGCGGCCATCGCGGCGCCGAGGGTTCGGCGACCATGGTGGCCAGCGACGCGGCCGAATCCGGCAAGCTGGTGATCGAGGCGAAGAACATCGAGAAGAGCTTCGGCGATCTGAGCGTGGTCAAGGGGTTTTCGACCCGCATCCAGCGCGGCGACCGCGTCGGCCTGGTCGGGCCGAACGGCGCCGGCAAGACGACGCTGCTGAAGATGCTGACCGGCGAGATGAAGCCCGACGCCGGTTCGATGCGGCTCGGCACCAACCTGGAGATCGCCACGCTCGACCAGAAGCGCGAGGCGGTCGACCCGCAAGAGACGCTTGCGCAATACCTCACCGACGGACGCGGCGAGAACCTCGTCATCAATGGCGAGCAGCGCCATGTCGTCTCCTACATGAAGGATTTCCTGTTCAAGCCCGAGCAGGCGCGCACGCCGGTGCGCGAGCTTTCCGGCGGCGAACGGGCGCGGCTCTTGCTGGCGCGCGTGCTGGCGCGGCCGGCAAACCTTCTGGTGCTCGACGAGCCGACCAACGATCTCGACATGGAGACGCTGGAACTGCTGCAGGAACTGGTCGCCGGCTTTGCCGGCACCGTCATCCTGGTCAGCCACGACCGCGATTTCCTCGACCGCACCGTGACCAGCATCATCGCGCCTGACGGCGGCGGCCGCTGGATCGAATATGCCGGCGGGTATTCGGACATGCTGGCGCAGCGCGGCGGCACCCGGCTCGACGACCGCAAGTCGCGGCCGAAGGCCGAAGCCGGCGAAACCCCGGTAACGGCCAAAAGCGAAGCCGCTGCGCCAAAGGGGCCGGCGAAGAAACTGTCGTTCAAGCAGAAATTCGCGCTGGAATCCCTGCCCAAGAAAATCGAAGCTGTGACGGCTTCAATCTCGAGGCTTGAGAACAACATCGCCGATCCGGCCTATTACGAGCGCGACCCAGCCTCGTTCCAGAAGACCATCGCCGCCCTCGACAAGGAGCGTGCGACGCTGGCCGCGCTGGAGGAAGAATGGCTGGAATTGGAGATGCTGCGCGAGGAGATGGAAGGGTAGGTCGGCGCACGCGCAGGCAGCGCCCCCTGATCATTGCCCCGAAGCAGAAATGCGCATACATTATGCGCATGTTGCGGAGGAGACTATGCGCAAGATTGCCTTGAATGCGATCCGTCAGCCAGCAAATCTGTCGATCGATTCGAACCTCATGAGGGAAGCCAAGGGCCTCGACGTGAATGTCTCGCGCGCCGCGGAGGCTGGTATCGCCGAAGCGGTGGCGGCCGAAAAAACACGGCTGTGGAAACTTGAAAATCGCGCCACCATGGAGGCGTGGAACGACTATGTCGAAAAACACGGCATCCCGCTGGAAGACTCGCGGCAGTTCTGATGGCTCGCTTCGATGTCTTCGCTGGGCGCATCGAAGGCAGCTATTTGCTCGACGTTCAATCCGACTTGCTCGACAATTTCAAGACACGGGTGGTGGTTCCGCTTCTGCCGGCTGCATCGGCGCCGCCGCCGATGCGAAAGCTCCATCCCACCTTCGAAATCAACGGGCGAAAACTGGTCATGGCCACCCATCTGATCGCAACCGTGGCGGCCAGCGAATTGGGTGATAGTCGACTGAACCTGGCCAAGCAGCACGATGTCATCGTCGCCGCCCTCGACATGCTGTTCCAGGGCTTCTGAACAACGGCGGCAGCTACGGCCTTTTCTCAGCCCGCCGTCTTCGCCTGCCAGGCCTTGATCGCCTCGTCGAACACCTTCTCGCCGGGAATGCCCTTTTCCATGGTCAGCAGCGCCCGCCGTCCGGTCTTGTAGACCACCGGCACGTCGATCCAGTCCTGCCCGCGAAGCAAGGTCATGTTGGCGTCCTCATCGGCCTTGGTGTCGTTGAGCGCGACGAGGAAGAAACCGTCGGCGATCTTGGCCGGGATGCCGATCAGCGGGCTGCCGGCATCCTGCTCGGAGCTCTTCATGGCGACGCGCAGGATGTTGTCGACCCCGCCACCTTCGAAGCCGTCGGGCGTCAGGAAGATCATCTCGATGATATGGCTGGCCGGCAGTGTCTGATCGGTGTTGCGGCGGATGGTCATGCGCAACTGGATGTCCTTGCCGGGAATGGTTGCCTCGGCGCGGATTGCCGGCTCCGGCGGCAGCTCGCCACCGGGCGATTCCTGCACCAGCGACCAGACGATGTTGCCGGGCTCCGCCGAACCCTGGGCGGTGCTGGTACGCTCCTCATAGAAGATCGCCTTCTGGCCGACCGGCAGTGCGGTTTGCGCCGGCGCGGCTGCCGGTGCCGGCGGCGTGGCCGATGGGGTCGCGGCACCAGCAGGCGCGGCGGGCGCGGCTCCGGTGGCAGGCGGTGTTGCTGGCGCAGCGCCCGTCGCCGGAGGCGGCGTCACAGCCGGCGCCCCCGCGGCCGGGGTGCCGGCGGCCGGTGCGGACACCGCTGGCGCGTTCGTCGCCGAGGGCGGCGTGGTCAGCGCGGCGACCGACTCACCTTCGCCGATGCCGCTTTGTCCGCCGGCCGGGCCGGGGTCGACTTCACTGCCCTGCGGTGTCAGCCGCTGGGTGAATTTCGTGGCTTCGGTTTCTGTGCCGCCGGCCGCAGGCGCCGGTGCCGGGGCATCGGTTGCCGGCTTGGCCGGCGCCGGCTTCACCGGTTCGGTCTTCGCGACCTTGGTGCTGCCGTCAAGTCCCAGCATCTTGCCGAAGGCGTCCTTGTTCAGCCAGATGCCGTAGCCGCCGCCGGCGACGACCAGCAAGGCCACGACAGCGGCGATCAACCCGCCATAGCTGCGCTTGCGTTCGGCGGGGCGCAGGGGCTGGAAAGTGTCCGGTACCGGCTCTTCATTGCTGGAAAAGACATCGACCCCGTCGTCGGCCTCCTCAGTATCCATTCCCGGAAGGGGCGCGTCTGCGTGAGCAGAAGGCGTGGGTGTCGGCTTTGGCCAGCTTGGCTCGGCCTTGGCGACAGGTGGTGGCGCCGGCCGAGGGGGTTCGGGCTTAGCGAGAGGGGGCGCCGGCCAGGTCGGTTCCGCCTTCGCCGGTTGCCGTGTATGGCTCGGCTGGTTCTTGTTGCGGTCGATCGAGGAAAAGATGTTTTCCAGTTCCGCGAGCGGATCGGTCTCCGGCACGCTCTTGGCATAGTCACGCTCGACACTCGCGATGGCATCTTCCAGGGAGCGTTTCTGCTTGGCTATGACGTCCTGAGACAGCGGCGGCGAAAATTCCGCAAGTTTTTTGACGAATGCGGAACGAGCGCCATCGTAGGTCCGCGTGCGCGTTTCGGGCGTCGGCTCGCCGTATTTGTCGAGCGCCTTTTTCAGAATAGCAACGAAATCTGCCATGCTTCAGTCGACCTGTATTTTGTTTCCGCGCCGGCCCCCGCAAATCAGCCGCGATGCCCGGAAAGGCTTGAGAAACTAGTCTTGAAACGGATCGGTCACAAGTATCGTGTCGTCCCGCTCCGGGCTGGTGGACAGGAGCGCGACCGGGGCGCCGATCAGCTCCTCGATGTAGCGGACATATTTGACGGCCTGGGCCGGCAGATCGTTCCAGCTGCGCGCGCCGGCGGTGGTGCCTTTCCAGCCCTCCAGCGTCTCGTAGACCGGTTCGACGCGTGCCTGCGCGCCCTGGCTGGCTGGCAGATAGTCGATCATCTCGCCATCGAGACGGTAGCCGGTGCAGACCTTGATCTCGTCCAGCCCGTCGAGCACGTCGAGCTTGGTCAGCGCGATGCCCTTGATACCGTTGACGGCGACGGCCTGGCGCACCAGCACCGCGTCGAACCAGCCGCAGCGGCGCTTGCGGCCGGTGACGACGCCGAACTCATGGCCGCGCGTGCCGAGGAACTCGCCGATCTCGTTCTTCTGCTCGGTCGGGAACGGGCCCTCGCCGACGCGCGTCGTGTAGGCCTTGGTGATGCCTAAGACATAGCCGATGGCGCCCGGGCCGACGCCGGAGCCGGCGGCCGCCTGGCCGGCAACCGTGTTCGACGAGGTGACGAACGGATAGGTGCCGTGGTCGATATCGAGCAGCGTGCCTTGCGCGCCCTCGAACAGGATGCGCTCGCCGGCGCGGCGCTTGTCGTCGAGGATCTTCCAGACCCGGTCCATATAGGGCAGGATCTCGGTCGCTACCGAGGTCAGCTCATGCATGATGGCGTCATGCGTGACTTCGGCATGGCCAAGCCCCCGACGCAGCGCATTGTGGTGCGTCAGCAGCCTGTCGACCTTCAAGGGCAGCGTTTCCAAATCCGCCAAATCCATCACCCTGACCGCGCGCCGGCCCACCTTGTCTTCATAGGCCGGGCCGATGCCGCGACGGGTCGTGCCAATCTTCGTTCCTGAGTTGGAGGCGGCGTCCTCGCGGAATCCGTCCAATTCCCGGTGCAGTGACAGGATAAGCGCTGTGTTTTCGGCTATTTTCAGGCGATCCGGCGTCACTTCGACACCCTGCGCCTTGAGCTTTGCCACCTCGGCGACGAAAGCATGCGGGTCGAAAACAACGCCATTGCCGATGATGGACAGCTTGCCCTGGCGCACGACACCGGACGGAAGCAACGACAATTTGTAGACCTTGCCGTCGACGACCAGCGTGTGACCGGCATTGTGGCCACCCTGGAAACGCACCACGACATCGGCACGCTCCGACAGCCAGTCGACGATCTTGCCCTTGCCTTCGTCGCCCCACTGCGAGCCGACGACCACCACATTGGCCATGTTTCTTTTCCCTTGAGACGCCGCCGAGCGGCTTGAATATGGTTCGAAACGACAGGCCTCTATAGCGTCAAGACCTCGTGAGCGCGACCTTTCTTTGCCGCCAAAAATGCGCTGAGGCACAACAATTTTCGGCTTTGACATCATTTACTTGGGCGAACGGGGGCAATAGGCCGGCAAACACCGCAGCTCACCTCTGGCGGCCGGAATTCCGCGATGCATCGAAGCGCCTACATATTCCTGCTTCTTACCACCTTGCTGTGGGGCGGCAATTCGGTGGCCGGCAAGCTGGCGGTCGGCCACGTCTCGCCAATGACGCTCGTCTTCCTGCGCTGGGTGCTGGCCGTCGCAATCATGCTGCCCATCGGCTGGAAGACGATACGCAAGGACTGGCCGGTGGTGCGCAAGCACTGGCTCGTGCTGGCGGCCCTCGGCGCCAGCGGCTTCACCTTGTTCAACACGATCTTCTACACGGCGCTCAACCACACGACGGCGATCAACGTCTCGATCGAACAGGCGGCAATGCCGATCCTGATCATCGTCGCCAATTTCGTCTTCTTCCGCTTGCGCGTGAACTGGGCGCAGATTGCCGGCGTCGCGCTGACCGTCGCCGGCGTGATCCTGACCGCCTGCCACGGCGACCCGCGCCGGCTGTTGACGCTGGAACTCAATTTCGGCGACGCCATCATGCTGGTCGCGGTGTTTCTCTACAGTGGCTACTCGGTCGGACTGCGGCTGAAGCCGGTGATGCACTGGCAGAGCCTGATGCTGGCCCTGTCGGTTGCGGCACTCGTCACCGCGCTGCCCTTCTTCCTGTGGGAGGTCGCCGCCGGCAAGGTCATCGTGCCCGACGCGCGCGGCTGGGCGGTCATCGTCTATACCGCGATCGGCGCCTCGGTCGCCTCGCAGATATTCTACATCAGGGGCAACGAGTTGATCGGCGCCAACCGCGCCGGCCTGTTCATCAATCTGGTGCCGATCTTCGGCACTCTGCTTTCGGTGCTGATCGTCGGCGAGACGTTCCAGCTCTACCAGGCGCTGGCTCTGGTGCTTGTGCTGGGCGGCATCGGGCTTGCCGAAAACAGCGGGCGCAAGACGGCGATCCTGCCTTCAGCCAGGACGCGCTGAACAAAAAAGGCGCGGACCAGGCCGCGCCTTTCGATCTTTCACAGGCTCACATCGCGTTGACGTCGAAGTGCAGCCGCTTGGCCGAGTCGATCGACTTGTGCGCCTTGACCTGCTCCAGCACAGTCTCCGGGAACGGTGCATCGAGATAGAGCAGCGCAATCGCATCGCCGCCCGGCCGGTTGCGGCCAAGCTGGAAGTTGGCGATGTTGACGCCGTTCTCACCGCACACCGTGCCCAGCAGGCCGATGATGCCCGGCGCGTCGGCATTGGTGGTGTAGAGCATGTGCTGGCCGACCTCGGCGTCGAGATTGATGCCCTTGATCTGGATGAAGCGCGGCTTGCCATCGGAGAAGCAGGTGCCGGCGATCGAGCGTGTCTTGTGCTCGGTCTTGACCGTCAGCTTGATGTAGCCGTCGAACACGCCCGACTTGTCGCGCTTGACCTCGGCGACGATGATGCCGCGCTCCTTCACCATGATCGGCGCCGACACCATGTTGACGTCGGAGACCTGCGGCCGGATCAGCCCTGCAAGCGTGGCGCTGATCAGCGCGCGCGTGTTCATCGTCGCGGTCGAGCCGTCGAACAGGATCTCGACCTCCGTGATCGGGTCTTCGGTGACCTGGCCGACAAAGGCGCCGAGCACTTCGGCGAGCTTGACGAAGGGCTTCAGCCGCGGCGCTTCCTCGGCGGTGATCGACGGCATGTTGATGGCGTTCGAGACGGCGCCCTTGATCAGGTAGTCGGCCATCTGTTCGGCGACCTGCAGGGCGACATTCTCCTGCGCTTCCGCCGTCGAGGCGCCGAGATGCGGCGTCGCCACCACGTTCTCCATGCCGAACAAGGCGTTCTGCTCGGCCGGCTCGACCTCGAACACGTCGATGCCGGCACCCGCCACCTTGCCGCTCTTCAGCGCCGCGATCAGGTCGGCCTCGACGATCAGCCCGCCACGCGCGCAGTTGATGATACGCACGCCGTTCTTCATCTTGGCGATCGCCGCGGCGTCGATGATGTTGCGCGTCTTGTCGGTCAGCGGCGTGTGCAGCGTGATGAAGTCGGCGCGGGCGAAGAGCTCGTCCAGTTCGACCCTGTCGACGCCGAGTTCCTCGGCACGTTTATCCGACAGGAACGGGTCGAAGGCGATGACGTGCATCTTCAAGCCGACGCCGCGCGTGGCGACGATCGAGCCGATGTTGCCGCAGCCGATGATGCCCAGCGTCTTGCCGGTGATCTCGACGCCCATGAAGCGGTTCTTCTCCCATTTGCCGGCATGGGTCGAGGCATTGGCTTCCGGGATCTGGCGGGCCAGCGCGAAGATCATCGCCACCGCGTGTTCGGCGGTGGTGATCGAGTTGCCGAAGGGCGTGTTCATCACGATGATGCCCTTGCGGCTCGCCGCCGGGATGTCGACATTGTCGACGCCGATCCCGGCACGCCCGATGACCTTGAGATTGGTGGCCGCGTTGATCAGCTTTTCGGTGACCTTGGTCGCCGAGCGGATGGCGAGGCCATCATACTGGCCGATCACTTCGGCGAGCTTTTCCTTGTCCTTGCCGAGATCGGGCAGGTAGTCGACCTCGACGCCGCGATCCTTGAAGATCTGCACGGCAGTGGGAGAGAGTTTGTCCGAGACGAGAACGCGAGGCATGCATTTGATCCTTTGCGATTGGCGTCCCTCCCGCTTGAGGGAGGGGCGGCGCGGTGCGCCGGGATGAGGTTGTTGCGGCCGGATGCGGCCAAATCTTCTGGATGTTGGATCGTTGAGCCGGGTGGAACCCACCCGGCCCTTCGGAGTCAGGCCGCGGCCTTGAGCGACGCCTTTTGCGCGGCGAGGGCCCAGTCGAGCCAGGGCAGCAACGCCTCGAGATCCGACGTCTCGACCGTCGCGCCGCACCAGATCCGCAGGCCGGGCGGCGCGTCGCGATAGGCGCCGATGTCGTAGGCGACACCTTCCTTGTCGAGCACCGACACCAGGCCCTTTGCGAAAGCCGCCTGTCCGTCGGCGTCGAGCACGGACACGTCCGGGTCGGTGAAGGACAGGCAGACGGAGGTGTTCGAGCGCGTCGCCGGCTCAACGGCAAGATGACCCAGCCATGAGGACGTGCCGACGAACCGATCGAGGACGGCCGCATTGGCATCGGCTCTGGCGACCAGCGCATCGAGGCCGCCGATCGACTTCGCCCAGTGCAGCGCGTCGAGATAATCCTCGACACACAGCATCGACGGCGTGTTGATCGTCTCGCCCTTGAAGATACCTTCGATCAGCTTGCCGCCCGAGGTCAGGCGGAAGATTTTCGGCAGCGGCCAGGCCGGCTTGTAGGTCTCCAGCCGCTCGACGGCGCGCGGCGAAAGGATCAGCATGCCGTGCGCGCCCTCGCCGCCCAGCACTTTCTGCCAGGAGAAGGTGACGACATCCAGCTTCTGGAAATCGAGCCTCTGCGCGAAGGCGGCCGAAGTCGCGTCGCAGATTGTCAGGCCCTTGCGATCGGCAGGAATGAAATCGCCGTTCGGCACCCGAACGCCCGACGTGGTGCCGTTCCAGGTGAAGACCACATCGCGGTCGAAGTCGATCTTCGCCAGATCCGGCAGTTCGCCATAGCCGGCCTCGATCTTGCGCACGTCGGCGAGCTTCAGCTGCTTGACCACATCGGTGACCCAGCCGGAGCCAAAGCTCTCCCAGGCTATCATGTCGACGCCGCGCTCGCCGAGCAGCGACCACAGCGCCATCTCGACAGCGCCGGTGTCCGACGCCGGCACGATGCCGATGCGATAGTCCGCCGGGACCTGGAGAATTTCGCGCGTCAGCTCGATCGCCTGTTCGAGCTTGGCCTTGCCGATCTTGGCGCGGTGGGAACGGCCGAGCGCAGCATTGTTCAGGGCCTCGACCGACCAGCCGGGGCGTTTTGCGCAGGGACCTGAGGAGAAATTGGGATTTGCCGGACGGAGTCCGGGCTTCGTATGCGTCGTCATCGTGGTCTATCCTTCCAGATAGTGGCCCCTCGTTGGGGAGGGGTGGCCCACGGACGGCGATATGCGTTCAGGCTTCCGGCGTCAAGAGGAAAGTTTTTGTCGCTGTCGGGATACCGGCGATCTGCGATCAGGATGTCGTGACTTCAAACGCAAACGGCGGACCAAAGAGATCCGCCGTCAGTATTTTCAGGCGTACCGAGCCTGCTACCAGAGATCGTAGCGCAGCCCGAGCTTGACCTGATGGTTGCTGATCCCTTTGTGGACCGGAAAGGAGGTCAGGCTTTCGGCCGTCACATATTCGGCGTCGGGGGCGGAAAAATACTGATAGCCCAGATCGACGGAAACATTCTTGGACACCTGATAGGCAACGCCCGCATTCAGCGTATAGGCCAGCGAGTACTTGGTCTTGTTGTCGGTCAGGACAAAATCGTCGGTGGGATCAAGGTTGTCGGTGAAATAGCTCGCCGAGAGCTTGCGCGTGCTGCGGACAACACCGATGCCGGCACCGAGATAGGGCGTGATCCCGACATAGGTGCCCAGATCGACATAGCCGTTGAGTATGCCCGAGAAGGCATAGTTCTTCAGCGATGCGGATGCATCGGTCGCCGTTGCCGGCGGCAACACGATCCCCGTATCGTCATAGCCGACGCCGATCTTGTTGCCGGGCAGATAGCCGAGATTGAGATCGGCACGCAGATAGTCGTTGAAATGGTAGCCGAAGCCGATGCTGGCAAAGATGGGATCTTCCTTGTCGCTGAAGCTCGCCGGCGTGAAGGTGAAATCCTCATTCTCGAAGCTCTTCTGCACCAGATAGGATACATCGCCGCGCAGATACCAGCCGGAGCCGACCTCGACCGGCACATAGTCGGGCGCCTGGTCGACATAGATCGGTGGATCGTAGTCGGCGGCGAGTGTTGGCGTCAGCGGCAACAGGGCGAATGCGGCAAGCGCCAGCGCCATACGCGATGTGAGTGTCATGGTCCCCGACTCCCGAATTTGGCGCCGCCGGCAATTGCAACGGCAGCCATCGTTTCAGGGAGCATTGTTAACCATAGTGGTTAAGTGCCGGTTAAGGCTAGGCCGTAGACTCATAAGCGCGAAGCCACAGTCGCATTGAGGCGAGCTGGATCATGGCGAGGAAGTTAGCTGCCAGTTTGTCGTACCGTGTAGCGACACGGCGGAAATGCTTCAGCTTGGAGAAGAAGCGTTCGATCAGGTTGCGCTCGCGATAGAGGCGCTTGCTGAAGCACGGCTTCCAGCGCCGGTTGCTCTTCGGTGGGATGTTGGGCGTGGCACCGTGCTGCTGGATCAACTCCCGGATACGGTCGGCATCGTAGGCCTTGTCGGCCAGGACGATAATGCGCGGGCCGAGATGGTCGAGCAATCGATCGGCGATCTGCCCATCGTGCGTTTGTCCCGCCGTCAGGCCGAGCCGGATCGGGAGTCCTTGCGCGTCGACGACGACGTGGATTTTGGTCGTGAGGCCACCTCGGCTGCGACCGAGACAATTATCTGCGCCCCCCTTTTTGCCGTCGCAGCCTGCTGGTGCGCCCGAATGGAAGTGCTGTCGATCATCTGGATTTCACCATGATGGGCTCGGCTGATGGCGTCCATCAGCCGAGCCCACACGCCTGCTTTTCGCCAACGCGAGAAGCGGTTGTAGCAGGTGGTGCGTGGCCCATAGCGCTCGGGCAGGTCGCGCCATGGCGCACCGGAGCGCAGCACCCAGAAGATTCCGTTTAACACGCGTCGGTCATCGACGCGCGGCACGCCTCTAGTACCTCTGCACAGAGGTTATGACGGGTTGAACCGGCTGAAGTTTGGGTAGGATGTCGTGGTCGACGAGCAGTTGGATGCTGCGCGCGACACCTGGTTGCCTGCGGATGAGGCCGGAGCGTTCGAGGGTTAGCACCATCTGGTGGACGGACGGCGGGGTGACGCCGAAATAGCGTTGCATGTCGCGTTCGGCCGGCGGCTGGCGGTTGATCTGCATATAAGCCCAGATGAAGGCGAGGTACTGGCCCTGTTTTTCGGTGAAGCTGGGACCCGCAGGCGTTTGCCCGTCAAGTAATTGATTCAATTTTCGATTCATCCGGAACCCTTGGCAACCGAGGAGGCTTTCTGGATGAATCTACGCTATCGTGTCGATCTCGACCAACCCGAACGCGATGAACTCACAGCGATGCTGGCAGGCGGCAAGCAGCCGGCTCGCAAGCTCAAGCGGGCGCAGATCCTGCTCGCCGTCGACGCGGGCTTGGGTGACGAGGCCATTGCCGCGACGGTGGTGGTCGGCGGCTCCACTGTCTATCGCACCAAGCGCCGCTTCGTGGAGATGGGTCTGGAGGCGGCGCTCAGCGAAGAGCCACGCGCAGGCGCGCAACGCAAGCTGACGGGCAAGGAAGAAGCCCTGCTGGTGGCCACCGCCTGTTCCAGTCCGCCGCCGGGCCGCGCCCGCTGGACCCTGGAACTGCTGGCCGGTGAGTTCGTCAAGCTGACCGATCACCAGGAACTGTCGCGCGAGACGGTGCGCCGACGCTTGGCAGACAACGATCTCAAGCCCTGGCGCAAGGACATGTGGTGCATCCCCAAGGTCGACGCCGAGTATGTCGCGCGCATGGAGGACGTGCTCGACCTCTATGCCGAGGCACCGGACCCGAAGCGACCGGTGGTGTGCTTCGACGAAAGCCCGACCCAACTCATCGGCGAGGTGCGACAGCCGATCCCGGCCGAACCGGGCCGGCTTGAGCGGTATGACTGCGAGTACAAGCGCAACGGCACCGCCAACCTGTTCGTCTTCCTCGACGCACACCGCTCCTGGCGCAAAGTCAAGGTCACCGAGCGGCGCGCCGCGGAAGACTTTGCCCATTGCATGCGCGACCTCGTCGATATCCATTACCCGCAGGCCGAACGCGTCAGGGTGGTGCTCGACAATCTGTCAACCCACTCGGCCGCCGCGCTCTACCAGGCTCTGCCTGCTTCACAGGCGCGACGCGTCCTTCGACGGCTGGAATTCCACTACACGCCCAAACACGCCAGCTGGCTCAACATGGTCGAGATCGAAATCGGCGTCCTGCGCGGCCAGTGCCTCGATCGTCGCATCAATAGCTATGATCGCCTCGTCGCGGAGACCGCTGCCTGGGAGCACCTGCGAAACACCAGTGGCGCTCGCATCAACTGGATGTTCTCTACCGAAAACGCACGCCTTAAGATGGCCAAAGCCTATCCCAAGCCGACTTCCAAAGAGTCATAACCTCTGTGCAGAGGTACTAGGTTTGTTGGGTAACAGCGGTTCGATCACGCGCCACTCGAAGTCGGTCAGGTCATATCGGCTCATGTAGAGCCTGAATCACAATCCCGCGCGATATGGAAGCGAGTTGGCAAACCCATCAAAATCAGACGTTCCGCGCCACAGCCTAATCGTAGTAGCCCGGTCCGAATGTTATCGCGGACATCACAGGTTGATCGGCTTCGCCCGTCGAGGACCAGACGCCTATACCAAGCTGCGTTGAGGTTGCGCCATCCGGCCCCAAGCGTAACTTCGGGTCGAGAGATTGGAGAATCTGTGTCGCTTCGCCCATCGATACCGAGATAAGAGCCAATCCGTTCAACGTCGGGTTGCTTGGGCTTGCAAACTCCAAGGCCTCCAGGCGCTCGTCAGAATCATAGTAGGCAAAAACGCCTGCATCCGCCCAATAATCTGTCGGATTGCCTTCGGGTGTACGCTTAAACGGCTGGTGCTTATCACCGAAAAATGTCCGAACGCTTCCTTTGGTTGATCCAATCGGAAGACCTCTCAATCCGCCGCCGGGTTCTAATGCGAGTTCAGTCATTCCTCGACAATATGTGCGATCGGTCAAACGACGCAATGATCGCTTTTCACCCATCTCCCTCATTCCCATTTATGGGTTCACGACCTAATAGAGCGTTAGCGAATTCATTTCGCTAACGCAGATCGCCCAAATGACCTTCGTTTCGAGGCGACGCTCCAGGCGCTTCATTGGCACCAGCCAAAACGAAAACCGCCCGGCTGATGCCGGGCGGTTCGCGAGCATTCGAGGCAGGAAAGTCTTATTTGGTGTAGATCGGCTCGGGTTCAGGCTGGTAGGCCACCGGTACACTGCACCCGTTGTTGCCGCCGAACTGATAGCGCAGGCCACCGCGCACTTCGTGGGTGTTGAAGCCGTGATCGAAGCCTGGCCCGGCGCTGCTCGCATCCCATTCGAACATGCGGCCGCCCTGAATATGGGAGAAGCGGTAGCCGGCATCCAGGATGACCTTGTCGGTCAGGCAGTAGGAAGCGCCGGCCATGAGGGCGTAGGCGAAGCGCCAGTTGGACGCTCCGGGGTTGGTCTCGGTGGTGTTCGGGTCGGAGACGGTGTCCCACTTGACGTGCGCGCCGCCGATGCCGGCGCCGACGTAAGGCGTGATGCCGTGCCAGGTGCCGATATCGACATAGGCGTTGGCGAGCAGCAGTAAGGCGCTCATTTTCGACACTTCGGTCGAGGTCGTCAGCAGATCCGAGGTGCCGCCGTCGAAGTTCGACTTGAACCAGTAGTCGGCGGTCAGATCCGTACGGAAGTAGTCGTTGACCTTGTAGCCGACGCCGCCGCCGAGCGAGAAACCGCCCTTGAGCTTGCCGAAGTCGAAACTTTTGCTGCCCGGCGTGACCGTACAGTTACAGGGATCGATGGTGTAGGTCATATAGTCGATGCCGCGCACTTTCGACTTGTGATAATCGATGTCGCCGCGAATATACCAGCCGCCGACTTCGGCCGGTTGCTCGTAAACCGGAGGCGGCGCTTCCTCGACCACCGGCTCCGGAAGGTCGGCTGCGAACACCGGCCAGGCCAGGCCCGCGAACAGCGCGGCGAACAGGGCCCTTCTTGCTGTATTGAACATGCTTGTCACCCCCAGGAAGTTCGGAACGGCGATCGCGTCCGAATGCGATTGGCTTTCAGTCGTGGATAATGAATTGCAAAGGTTAAAAGGCGTTTAACCCTGTTGCTTAACCACGAATCTCGAAACTTCGGAGTTCCGGCGCGGGATTTACGCGGCCCGAGATCAGCCGCCGGCCAACAAAAAGCCCGCCGGAAGGGCGGGCTTTGAGCGAATGGAAATGCTACGGCGCGACAATCTGCGGGCGCGCTAGGCGGCGCTGCGCGTTTCCGAGATGACTTCGACGATGTCGTTGACGACCGCCTCGACCAGTTGCGGGTCGTCGCCCTCGGCCATGACGCGGATCAGCGGCTCGGTGCCGGATGGCCGGATGACCAGCCGCCCGGCCTTGCCCAGGCGGTGACGGGCGTCTTCGATGGCTGCCTTGACCGGCGCTTCCTCGAGCGGCTTGCCGCCGGCGATGCGGACGTTCTTCAGGAGCTGCGGCACCGGTTCGAACTTTTTCGACAGTTCGCTGACCGGCCGGCCCTGCCGTTTGATGCAGGCCAGCACCTGCAGCGCCGAAACGAGGCCGTCGCCGGTGGTCGAGAAATCCGACAGCACGATATGGCCCGACTGTTCGCCGCCGACATTCAGCCCATGCGCGCGCATATGCTCCACGACATAGCGGTCGCCGACCTTGGTGCGGTGCAATTGCAGCTTCATGCCGCCGAGGAAGCGCTCGAGGCCGAGATTGGACATGACAGTCGAAACGACGCCGCCGCCGGCAAGCCGCCCGCTCTGGTGCCAGGATTCGGCAATCAGCGCCATGATCTGATCGCCATCGACGATCGCCCCGTTTTCATCGACAATGACGACACGGTCGGCATCGCCGTCGAGCGCGATGCCGATGTCGGCGCGCACTTCGTGCACCTTCTTCTGCAGGCCGGCGGGATGGGTCGAGCCGCATTCCTTGTTGATGTTGAAGCCGTTGGGTTCGACATTGATGGCGACGACTTCGGCGCCCAGTTCCCACAGCGCCTCGGGCGCCACCTTGTAGGCCGCGCCATTGGCGCAATCGACGACGATCCTGAGGCCCGAGAGCGACATCGAGCGCGGCAAGGTGCGCTTGGCGAATTCGATGTAGCGGTCATGCACGCCGTCGACGCGCTTGGCGCGGCCAAGCCCGTCGGAATCGGCGAGCGCCAGGTCGATATCCTTGTCCAGCATGCCCTCGATGCGCTCCTCGATCTCGTCGGAGAGCTTGTAGCCGTCGGGGCCGAACAGCTTGATGCCGTTGTCGTAATAGGGATTGTGCGAGGCCGAGATCATGACGCCGATATCGGCGCGCAGCGAGCGCACCAGCATGGCGACCGCTGGCGTCGGGATCGGGCCGAGCAGGAAGACGTCCATGCCGGCGGCGCACAGGCCGGACACCATCGCATTCTCGATCATGTAGCCGGAAAGCCTGGTGTCCTTGCCGAGCACGACGCGATGACGATGACTGCCGCGCTGGAACGAGAGGCCGGCGGCCATGCCAACCCGCATCGCGATTTCAGCGGTCATCGGAAACTTGTTGGCGCGCCCGCGAATGCCGTCCGTGCCGAAATAATTCCCTGCCATGCTAACCAGATTCCTCGACGGTTCTTCCCCGGCGCGTCATGCCACAATTGGCCAGGGCGCCATGATCACATTGTGTGATTGTACGTTACCAATCCTTAGAAAATCATTGTTGTGCATCGCACACAACCTGATTGCAACCAAACATGCCGAGACTGCCACGCTGCAATATACCAGTCATGCGAGTCTTTCCGCGCGGATGCACCTGGAAAATCTTGCTCTGAAGCCCGCAACCGGCAACAATTTCATCACCTTGTCGGGAGCAGCCAGCCTTGGGCGATATATACGCCACTTAGCATCTGGCGCAACCGACCGTTGAGCGTTATTGATTCGCAGGGACGTATCATGGGCTGCTGCAACGGAGAAACGCTATGCTCATCCACCGACTTGCCACTTTGACCGGCCTCGCCGTCGCGACCTTGTTCCTGGCCGCGCCAGCCAACGCACTGACGATGGCCGAGTGCAGCACGAAGTACAATGCCGCCAAGGACGCGGGAACACTTGCCGGGGCGACCTGGAACCAGTTCCGCAAGGCGCAGTGCGGCACCGACGCCGCCGCCACCACCAAGCCAGCCGACACCAAGAAGGCGGCCGAAACCAAGAAGGCAGCCGAAACGAAGCCGGCCAAGGCAGCCAAGGCGGCCACCGCCGCGGCGGCCGACGGCACGGCCAAGGGCCTGACGGCGAAGGAATGCAGCGCCAAGTACCAGGCGGCGAAGGCTGCCGGCACACTGAATGGTATGAAGTGGAACGACTTCCGCAAGGCCGAATGCGCCGCCGGCGCATCCGCCGCCGCCGACACCAAGCCGGCAACCACCAAGGCTGCCGCGGCTCCCGTCGACAGCGGGGGCAAGGGCCTGACCATGGCCGAATGCAGCACCAAGTATCAGGCTGCCAAGACGGCCAACACGCTGAAAGGCATGAAGTGGAACGACTTCCGCAAGACCGAATGCGGCGCCGCCGCGTCGGATGACGACACGGTGCCGGCTCCGAGCGAGGCAAATTACACCAAGGAGCCGGCGAAGCCGACGACGGTTGCGCCCAAGGGCGTCACGTTCCCGTCCGCGATCTCGCCGAAATATGCCAGCGAGACCCCCGGAAAGGGCCGCATGCATACCTGTCTCGACCAGTACTATGCCCTCAAGGACGCAAACGCGCTTGGCGGCCTCAAGTGGATCCAGAAGGGCGGCGGCTTCTACAGCCTCTGCAACGCCAAACTGAAGACCTGAGCTTAACGTAGCTGGACAAACAAAAGGCCCGCGAGGCGTCCGCTTCGCGGGCTTTTTGTTGCGTTCAAACAACTTCAATCGACCTGTTCCGGTGACCGCAGAAGCTCGACCAGGCTGGTGAGATCGGCGTTAGCCTTGCCGGCGGCCACGCCGCGCTTCATCAGGCGTTGCATCGGCAGTACGAGTTCGCTGCTGATGCCTGCCGCCGTGCCGGCATCGATCAGATTGGCATAGGCATCGGCCTGCATGCCGAGATTGGAGACGACATTGCTGGTGTGATCGCCGGCATCGATCTGCTCCGCCCATTTCGGCAATCCGCCTTGCATCGCATGCAGCCATGACATCAGCAGCGGCATGAATTCGCCGGCCGCAATTCCCGCGGATCCTGTCAGCGCCAGCGCCTGCATCACGCCCCCGAACAGGCCATACATCCCGGCCAGCAGCGCGATATCTTGAAGCGGTGCCAGGCCGGCATCCTCGCCGAGATATTTGCTTGTGCCGAGCGCATCGAGTTGTTTTGAGTGCGCGTCGAAAGCTTGCCTGGAGCCGCTGTAGAGGATCAAGGCGTGCTGCCCGCCGATCATCGGCGGCACCGCCATGATGCCGCCATCGACATAGTTGGCGCCGTGCGTGGCGGCCCAGTGCGACGTCGCCCGCGCCTGTTCGGGCGTGCCGTTGGTGAGGTTGACCAATGTGCGGCCAGACAGCTCTTCCCGCGCGGGAGCAAGCGCCTCGTGGACCGTATCGTAGACCAGAAGGCACACCACGATCAGCGGGCTCGACCTGACGGCATCCTCCACGCTCGCAGCCATGATCGCGCCCTTCGCCGCCAAAGCATGCGCCTTCGCCGGCGAACGGTTCCACACCGTCACCGCATAGCCTTTGTTGAGGAAGGCCTCGGCGAGAGCCGTGCCCATGGCGCCAAGGCCGATTACAGTCATATCGCTCATCTTGTGTCTCCGCGGTTCGGGTTTGCCGGGTCACGCCGGCAAGGGGCTCAGATCCTGCCCAAGGCCGCCATCGACGGTCAGCCGGGCGCCCGTGGTGAAGGTTGCATCGAAAGCCAGGAACAGCACCGCACGCGCCACCTCCTCTATGGTGCCGTGACGCTTCATTGGGGTGACCGCGTCGCCGATCGCCATGAAGGCAGCCCGCTCCTCGGGGGAAGCGCTGGCCACGCCCATCGTCGGCGTGTCGATGAAGCCGGGGCTGACCACATTCACGCGGATCCGGCGCGGCAGAAGCTCGGCGGCGAGAACCTTGGCGAAAGCCCGAAGTGCTGCCTTCGATCCGGAGTAGACACTCATTCCGCCGCTGCCGGATTCATCGGCAATCGATGACGTGAAGACGATGGCGCCGCCATCCTTGATGAGCGGCAGCAGGCGCTGCGCGGTGAAGAACGCGCCTTTGGTATTGATGTTGAAAATGTGGTCGTAGCTGTCCTCGGTGACCCGCTCCACCGGTTCGAGATTGGCAACCCCGGCATTGATGTGGAGGAAGTCGATCTGGCCGAGCTTCTGTCCCACTTCAGCCCCGAGCGTGACGATATCGGCCATATTGCCGATGTCCGACTGCACGACATGGGCGCGCGAAAACAACTTCGCGCGGGCCGCTTCGATGTTGCGTTGATCGCGGCCGGTGACCAGCACGTCGGCGCCGCCGTCGACCAGGGCCTCGGCGACGGCGAGCCCCATGCCGTGCGTTCCGCCGATCACCACGGCCTTGTTGTTTGCGTATCGTGTCATGATCCATCCTTTTTTGCCAAAATCCGACCGCCGACGGCCTTTGCAGGCCGAAGCAAGGTACCGATATGTTGTTGTGCTGTTCGCCGGTGCCGGCGATCTGGTTTGAAGTTATGGACCGGCTTGGTTTTTCTCAAGTACCGACAAAAATGTAAGCTACCTACCGATTGCTCAGAATTGGACGAAACATGGGAAAGAAACAGCCAGACAGTTGCGGATTGGGGCCGGCGCTGGAGGTGATCGGCGGCAAATGGAAGGCGTTGCTGCTCTGGCAGATCCACAAGGCGCCGGCGCGCTTCGGTGAACTGAAGCGCCTGGTGCCCGACATCAGTGAAAAAATGCTGATCCAGCAGCTCAGGGAGATGGAGGCCGACGGCATCGTCCACCGCGAGGTCTTCCCCGAAGTGCCGCCCAGGGTCGAATACTCGATCACCGAATTCGGCATCGAGCTGGACAATGCCCTGATCCCGCTCGCCAGATGGGGCAAGCAACATGCCGGCCGGACCGACGGGCAGCGCCAGGGCAAGGCAAGCGTGCCCGCGCCGCATGGCCTGTGACCAACGCCGAACAGCAAAACGCCGCGGGTTGAGGCCGCGGCGTTTGTTTTGAAATCAGTGGTCTTTGTCAGCTTTGTGGCTGCGGTTCCATGCCGCCTTCGGGCTCGGGTCCCTTCTTGCGGCGGCCGCCGGACTTCGGCACGGCCGAGCCGCGGCTTGGCGGCGTGTCGTCGCCGAGGTCGCGCGAAGGCTTCTGCCCGGCGATCAACTGCTTGATCTCCTCGCCGGACAGCGTCTCGTATTCGAGCAGCCCTTCCGCCAGCGCGATCCATTCCTTCTTCTTCTTGGTCAGGATGGACTTTGCCGTCGAATAGGCCTCGTCGATCAGGCGGCGCACTTCGTCATCGATGATCTGCGCGGTCTCTTCCGAGACATTCTGCGTGCGCGCCACCGAATGGCCGAGGAACACTTCCTCCTGGTTGTCGCCATAGGCGACGTGGCCGAGCTTGTCGGAAAAGCCCCAGCGCGTGACCATTGCGCGCGCCAGCTTGGTCGCCTGCTCGATATCGGAGGAGGCGCCGGAGGTGATGTTTTCCTTGCCGAACTTGAACTCCTCGGCGACGCGGCCGCCCATCATGATGGCGAGCCGCGAGATCATGTATTTGTAGCTCATCGAATAGCGGTCGCCTTCCGGCAACTGCATGACCATGCCGAGCGCCCGGCCACGCGGGATGATGGTGGCCTTGTGCAGCGGATCGGCCGACGGCACGTTGAGCGCCAGGATGGCGTGGCCGGCCTCGTGATAGGCGGTCAGCTCCTTCTCGGCCTGGGTCATGGCCGACGAACGACGCTCGGCGCCCATCATGATCTTGTCCTTGGCGTCCTCGAACTCGGCCATGGTCACCAGGCGCTTGTTGCGCCGCGCGGCCATCAGCGCCGATTCGTTGACGAGGTTCATCAGATCGGCACCGGAGAAACCCGGCGTGCCGCGAGCGACGACCTTGAGGTCGACATTGGGCGCCAGCGGCACATTGCGCACATGCACCTTGAGGATCTTCTCGCGGCCGACGATGTCAGGGTTCGGCACCACCACCTGGCGGTCGAAGCGGCCCGGTCGAAGCAGCGCCGGGTCGAGCACGTCGGGCCGGTTGGTGGCGGCGATCAGGATGATGCTTTCGTTGGACTCGAAGCCGTCCATCTCGACCAGCAACTGGTTCAGCGTCTGCTCGCGCTCGTCATTGCCGCCGCCAAGACCGGCGCCACGATGGCGGCCGACCGCGTCGATTTCGTCGATGAAGATGATGCAGGGCGCATTCTTCTTGGCCTGGTCGAACATGTCGCGGACGCGGCTAGCGCCGACGCCGACGAACATCTCGACGAAGTCCGAACCGGAGATGGTGAAGAACGGCACGTTGGCTTCGCCGGCGACCGAGCGGGCGAGCAGCGTCTTGCCGGTTCCCGGAGGGCCGACAAGCAGCACGCCGCGCGGAATCTTGCCGCCGAGCCGCTGGAACTTCTGCGGATCGCGCAGGAACTCGACGATCTCTTCCAGATCCTCCTTGGCTTCATCGACGCCGGCAACGTCCTGGAAGGTGACGCGGCCATGCGCCTCGGTCAAAAGCTTGGCCTTCGACTTGCCGAAGCCCATGGCGCGCCCGGATCCGGACTGCATCTGGCGCATGAAGAATATCCACACGCCGAGGATCAGGATCATCGGCAGCCACGAGATCAGATAGCCGAACAGCGAATTGGAGCCGTCGGTCTCAGGCCGCGCATTGATGGTGACGTTCTTGTCCTGCAGCCGCGAGACCAGCGACGGATCGCCTGGCGAATAGGTCTGGAAGCCGCTGGCGTTGTCGGTGTAGGTGCCGGTGATGCGGGCACCCGCGATGGTCACCGTCTTGACCCGGCCCGCCGCGACGTCCTGCAGGAACTGCGAATATGGCACATCGCTGGAAGCCCCTCGCGTCTGCGGCGTCTGGAACAGATTGAACAGGGCGATGAGCAGGACCGCTATGATCGCCCAGAGCGCGAGGTTGCGATAGTTCGGATTCATCAATTGTCCCGTTGGCGTCCGCGGGGCGGACACGCGTCATGAGAGGAAACTTGCGCCTAACATAGGGAGAGCGCCTCCCCTTGCCAAGCAGAACAGCACGTCTGGGTTAAGCTTTAGCCCATCATCATCCGGCACTGTGGCCGCCGAAAGGCAAGGGCAGGACCGGCGCAGCGCCAACCAGTTCGGCGACGGCCAGCGCCGGCGCCAGATCGAAGGACGGCAGGAAGTGGGCAAAGGGGGCAACGGTCGGCCGCGCCTCCACCACCCTGGGCGCCCGGCTATCCCCCGGCAAACCAAGGCATTCACCGGCTTGCCACAGCGCCGGCTCGCCGGCGAGCGCGGCGCGCACCAGGCTTGGTGGGGTTTTTCCTTCACCGATCGCCAGTCGCTTGGCCGCGATTGCTCCAAACGGCGCGATCAACAATGCGCCGCCGCTGTCGTTCAATGTGATGTGTCGCCGGCCATCCCAGAGGGCGCCCTCGGTGACTGCGGCGGCGGGCGGCAGACCGCGCGCCTCGCGGCGCAGGAAGATGCCGACGCGCCGGGAATCGACAACCGTCCGCGACAATGTGGCGCAAAGAAATCCGGCCTTCAGCCGGCCAAACAGCGCCTCGCTGCGGGCCTGGTCCGGTAGGAAGGCTATCCCGCCGGTCGTGGCCAGCAGAAGGCGCAGCGCATAGACGGCCGCCCGGTCCTCGCCGGCGTTCAGCAAGGCGGGATCAAGACGAATGAGCCCCATCGCCGGCTGGGTCGCGAAACGGCGGATCAAGTCCGCGGCCACCAGCCCAAGCTGCCGGCGCGCGTCGCCTTCGTGCGCGGCCAGCGCCAGCGCATCATCGATGCGCTGCGCCCCCTCCGCGTCGGCGAGCGTGGCGCGCAGGCGCGGCCGCTCGAAAGCCTTGTCGGCATTGGTCGGGTCGTCGGTCCAGCCGACATTTTGACGCCACAGGACGTCGCGCAAGGCCGCGCGCCGTGCCCCAAGAAGCGGCCGCACGATCCAGCTGCGCCAGTCATAAAGAGTGGCCGGCGCCATGCCGGCTAGTCCCCGGCCTGCCGTGTCGGCATGGCCTCGGCCCTCATCACGCGCCAATCCCTCTTTGCGGGCTTGCCGCATCAGCACCGTCTCCGCCTGGTCGTCGGCGGTATGGCCGGTCAGGATCAGGCCGATGCCTTCCGCTTGCGCTGTCTCGGCCAACAGCCAGTAGCGCGCTTCCCGTGCCGCGGCGGGCAGACCTGTCGACGGCTTGGGGCCTGACCATGCCAGGATGCGGTGCGCAATTGCGTGCGCGGCGCACAGCTTCGCCACCGCCTGCGCTTCCTCAGCCGAACCGGGTCGCAAACCGTGGTCGATGGTCACGGCCAGCAGCTTCGTTGCCGGCGCCGTGCGGTCGAGATGTCGTTTGAGAAGAAGGAGCAGGGCGGTCGAGTCGCTGCCGCCGGACACGGCCGCAACAGCGCCGTTGGTAAAATCGATATGCGAAAAAAGGCTCTTCGAAAGGTCAGGCTCGGTGCCAGGCATCAGCAGGCAGCCAGAGCCTTCTCCTGCTTGACGCGTTCCTTGAGCGCACCGGAGATATCGGGGTAGCGCTTGCCGATCTCGCTGAAGGTGGCGCAGGCCACGTCATGCTGCTTGAGGCCGACCAGCGACACGCCAAGCTTCAGCAGCATGTCGGGAGCCTTCTTGGCCTTGGGGTAATCCTTGCTGGCGGCGAGGAAAGTCTCGGCCGCGTCGCGGTATTTCTGCTGGCCAAGCAAGGACTCGCCAAGCCAGTAATGCGCATCCGCCGCCTTCGCATCCCGTGGGAAGCGGGAGATATGGTCGCGGAAACCCTGCTCGGCGGTGCTGTAGTCGCCCGAGAGGATGAACTGATAGGAGTTGCGGTAGAGCTCCTCCGGGTCGTTGGTGGCGGGCAGTGCCGCCACCACCGTGCCGTCGGACTTGCCGGCCTTGGCCGGGGCGCCGGTGGCGGGAGCGGTGTCCTGCACCGGCGCAGTCGCCTGGGTGCTGCCGCCGGCATCGACGACATTGCCGTTCTTGTCGACGGTGATTGTGCCGAAGGTCTTTTCCGGCGCTCCCGTTCCGGGAATCACCTTGCCGGGGTCGCCATTGGGCGATTCGACGATGACGTCTTGGCCGGCGGCGGGCGCGGTGCCCGCATCGCCCGGCGCCTGCGTTGCCGGGGCCGCCGCCACGTCATCGGTGTTGGTATCGGTGGTGGTGGCGTCCGATTTCTTTTGTGCCGGCGGCTGTCCGCCTTGCGTGCCGCCCTCAAGCTGCTGGAAGCGGAACTCGTTGTCTTCCTGCTGCTTGCGGATCTGCTCCTGCATCTGCAGGACCTGGAAATTGAGTTCCTCGATCTTGCCGTTCATCTGCCGCAGCTGCTCTTCCAGCCCGGTCACGGCGGTACCGTCGGACTGCACCAGCTGAACCTGATCCGGTTTCTTCTTTTGACCGAAAATGCTGGGCAATTCGATGCTGGGCAGATGGAAGGAAAAGCCGCTGTCGGTTGATTGCCCTGTGCCGCTCGCTCCCAAGCCGCTAGCCGGGGCGGTGACGCCTGATAGGAGCAGCAGCGCAAGCGTGCCGCTCAGAACCGATCTCAAATGCATGTGCCTCTCGCAGTGATTTCGTTAGCTTGTTCGCGCCTTCCAATCAGAGTGGGACCAGCCAAGCGCCCTCGGCTCATAGCAGGAGCCGAGACTTCGGCCAAATTTTGTTTCGGGCCTCCGGATATGAAAAAGGCGGCCCCGGGGCCGCCTTTCGCAAGGGTGTGTTGCATTTTTGTCGCTAGACCGCCACGCCTTCTTTTGACGCGCCGATCGGGTGCACGATGCCTCAGGAGCCGGCGCCGCTGAGCGTGGTGACCGCACGACGGTTCTGCGACCAGCAGGAGATGTCGTCGCACACCGCGACCGGACGCTCCTTGCCGTAGGAAATCGTCTTCAGGCGGCTGGCCGAGACCCCCTTGGCGACGAGGAAGTCGCGAGTTGCGGCGGCACGGCGGGCGCCAAGTGCCAGATTGTATTCGCGCGTGCCGCGTTCGTCGGCATGGCCTTCGATGACGATGGCATACTGCTTGTACTGGTTCAGCCACTGCGCCTGGCGCGACAGCGTCGTCTGTGCGTCGGCACGGATCGAGGTCGAGTCCGTATCGAAGAAGATGCGGTCGCCGATGTTGACGGTGAAATCCTGCGCCGAGCCTGGCGTTGCCGCGCCGGCGCCGTTGAGGCCGAGGTCGGCGGCATTGTTCGGCGTCTTCTTCGAGGCGCAACCGGCGATGGCGAGCATCGCCACCAGCGCGATCATGACCGGGTTTCTGGTAAGTGCTGCGATACGGCCCATGCCGCCTCTCCTTCGCATTTCGAGTGATTTCGTTGATCACCCAGTAACCACGTTTGGGTTAACCGGCATTCAAGAAACACGGTTAAAATTTGGTTTAGGCTGCCCGTCCGCAGCTGATTGGCCCGAAGCCACATTTCGCGCGGACCCTAGGCGTAAATGCGGCCAAAACGCGACCAAGACGTGGAAAAGGCGGAATTGAGGAGTTGAGGAATTGAAGAACTGAACAGAGAAATCACATCAGCTTCGCTCTGAATTCGCGGTTCTTTCAATTCTTCATTTCTCCAATTCCGCTCTTACTCAAGCAAAGGCGACCAGGCCGGGTCGGAGGCGAAGTTCGCCGTCGGGATCGATTGCTCGTTGCGGCCGGTGAGGTCGACCGAGACCAGTTTCGGTCCGCCGGCGGAATCGCGGAAGAACATCAGCACGCGGCCGTTCGGCGCCCATGTCGGCCCTTCCTGCTGGAAGCCGGAGGACAGGATGCGCTCGCCCGAGCCATCGGTCTTCATGACGCCGATCTGGAATTCGCCGCCGGTCTGCTTTGTGAAGGCGATGAGGTCGCCGCGCGGCGACCACACCGGCGTCGAATAGACGCCGTCGCCGAAGGAGATACGGTTCTGGCCCGAGCCGTCGGCGCCCATCACATAGATCTGCGCGCGGCCGCCACGGTCGGAGGTGAACACCACCTTGCTGCCGTCGGGCGAATAGGACGGCGACGTGTCGATGGCGGTCGAGTTGGTCAGCCGCGTCGTCGAACGGCTCCGCAGGTCCATGGCGAAGATGTTGGAATTGCCGTCGTCGCGCAGCAGGCTCATGATCACCTTCTGGCCGTCGGGCGAAAAGCGCGGCGCAAAGGTCATGCCGGGGAAATTGCCGACCAGTTCGCGCTGGCCAGTCTCGATCTGAAGCAGGTAGACCCGCGGCTGACCACTTTCATAGGACATGTAAGTGATTTCCTGCCGGTTCGGCGAGAAACGCGGCGTCAGCACGATCGACTTGCCGTCCGAGAGATAGCGGATGTTGGCGCCGTCCTGGTCCATGATGGCGAGGCGCTTCTTGCGCGCGTTCTTGGCGCCGGATTCGTCGATGAAGACGACGCGCGTATCGAAATAGCCCTTCTCGCCGGTCAGCCTTTCGTAGATGGCGTCGGCGATGATGTGGGCGACGCGCCGCGTATTGGCGTCGTTGGCAAAGAACTGCTCGCCAGACATCTGCTGGCCGGCAAAGGTGTCCCACAGCCGGTACTGGGCGCGGATGCGCCCGTCAGCCTCCTTGCCGACGCTGCCGGTGACCAGCGCCTGCGCGTTGATCACCTTCCAGTCGTCGAAGCGCGGCGCTGCATCCGGATTGGAGATCTTCTCGATGAAAGCGCTCTTGTCGATCGGCGCGAACAATCCCGAGCGCTTCAGGTCGGCGGTGACGATCTCGGAGATCTGGGCGCCAAGCGCATCGCCGCCCTGGAAGTCGGTGATGGCGATCGGCAGCGGTTCGACATTGCCCTTGTTGACGTTCAGCTCGACAAGGGCCAGGGCCGGCAACGTACCGGCCGCGGTCATGCCCATCGCCATTGCTGCGATCATCAGGAGCGGCTTGAGGATTGATTTCATGTCTTCTCGCTTCTCGTACTGATTTTTCGGATACTCGGGCCTACAGGCCCAGCATCTCCCTTGGATCGAAGGTGACGCGGACGTCGGCCCAGATGTCCTGCTTGCCTGCGGGGACCTGCAGGCCGGTGACATCGCATTTTTGCACAGCGCGAACGGCACTCTCGTCGAACTGACGGTTTCCGCTCGATTTTTCGACAGCCGGGCGGCCATCCAGCTTGCCGGAGGCGTCCAGGTTGAAGCGGACGACGACGACGAAGTTTTCCGAACCTTCAAGGCCTACAGGAAGGGTCCAGCAACCGCCGAGCTGGCTTTCCAGGGCGCCCATTTCCGATTTCGACAGCTTCTGGCCCTGATCCTTGTCGCCACCGAGCGACGCCTGCTGGGTCGAGCGCTTGGCGCCGCCGCCGGATGGCTTCTGCTTGTCGAGGAGAGCCGAGATCTCGTCGGCGTTGAACTGCTTGTCATCGGACTTCGGCTTCGACGAGGCTTCCTTGACCGGCTTGTCGGCATCCTTGCGTTCCGGCGCCTTGGCGCTTTCGGCCTGGGCCGGCTCCGGCTTCGGCCGCGCTTCCGGCGCGGGCGCCGAGTCCGGCAGCTGTGTCGCCTCGGTGGGCGGCTCCTTGGCTATGGCTTCGGCAACGGCGTCAGGCTTGACCTCGGGCGTCGGAACGATGGCAGCGGTCTTGTCCTGCGGCGGCGGGGTCGGCGCCGGCTTGGCCGGCGTCGGCTTGGGGTCCGCTTGCTTGACCGGCTCTGGCTTGACCTCTTCCTTGGGCGTCGGGGCCGGCGCCACTTCCGTTGCCGGAATGGGTTTCGGCTTTTCCTGCGGCTTCGGCACGTCCTCGGGCTTCGGCTTTTCGATCGGGGTCGGCGCGGGCGGGGGAGCCGACGTCATGTCGACCGGCTTCGGCTTGGCTTCCGGCGTTACCGGCTTGTCGGTGTCGACGCTGTTCTCGCCGACCTTCTGCGCTACCGGCACGATGTCCGGGCGCTGCGTCGGCACAGGGGCCGGCTTTTCATGCATCACGGCCTTCTTGTCGCCCTGCAATGTCTGCGCAATGGCTTCCATCGGCACGATGTCGACCGCGACCGACTCGACGTCGGCGGACGGGAGTGCGGCCGGCGCCGACAACGTGAACAGGCCGAAGGCCAGCACCGCCGTATGCAAGATCACCGATGTGGTGAGGCCGGTCTTCATCTCGCGTCTATTGATCCTGTTCCTGCAGTGAAACCAGGCCGATATTCTTGTAGCCAGCGGCCGAAATACGGGCCATCACCTTCATCGCCGTGCCATAGTCGGTCGACTTGTCGCCACGGATGAAGATGCGCTCTTCATAGCCGGTCTTCGAGATCGCCTGCAGCTTGGCCACCAGCTCCTCGATCGGGATCTCGGTTTCCTGCAGATAGATCTGGCCGCCGGCGTTGATCGAGACGGTGATCGGCTGCGTGTCGGCATTCATCGCCTTGGCCTGCGTATCCGGCAGGTCGATCGGCACACCGACCGTCAGCATCGGCGCCGCGACCATGAAGATGATCAGCAGCACCAGCATCACGTCGACCATCGGCGTGACGTTGATTTCCGACATCAGCCCATGGTGACGGCCGCGCCGCCTGTGGCCGCGCCCACCGCGTCCTCCCATGCCAACGGACATTCCCATCAGTTACTCCTCGGGCCCATCAGTTACTGCTCAGGCCTTGGGGGCCACTTTTTCATCGATTTGGCGCGAGAGTATGGCGGAGAACTCGTCGGAGAACCCTTCCATGCGCACCGCTATCTTGCTCGCGTCGGACGACAGTTTGTTGTAGGCGATGACGGCGGGGATGGCGGCGAGCAGGCCGATGGCCGTCGCCAGCAGCGCTTCGGCAATGCCGGGCGCAACCACCGCGAGACTGGTGTTCTTGGATCCGGCGATCGCCTGGAACGAGGTCATGATGCCGATGACGGTGCCGAACAGGCCGATGAAGGGTGCCGCCGAACCGGTGGTGGCAAGGAAGCCGAGGCGCCCCTCCAGCTTTTCCATCTCGCGGGTCAGCGCCAGGTCCATCGCCTTGTCGATGCGGGTCTGCAGGCCGAGCGGCGACTTGGCGCCCTTCTCGAAGCTCTTCTTCCACTCGCGCATCGCAGCCACGAAAATGGCGCCCATGCCGGTGGTCTTGCGGTCGGCGAGCGTGCGGTAAAGCTCCTCCAGCGACTGCCCCGACCAGAAAACCTGCTCGAACCGGTTGAGCGACAGCCGCATGCGGGCATAGGCGACCAGCTTGTCGACGATGATCGCCCAGGTCCAGACCGAGGCGCAGAGCAAACCGATCATGACCAGCTTGACCACCCAGCTCGCCTGCATGAACAGCGCCCAAATCGACAATTGCGCGCCCGGTTCGGCGAGTGCGATATTTTCCATCGTTACGTCCTTAAGATTTTCCGGGCGAAGCTGGCGGCTGGCCCCTGGCATCCCTTGTGGTCGGTTCGCACGCAGCTACCGGAACAACCCCAAACCGTGCCTTTGGTGGCCTTTTCAGGGCAAATATTGGTGAAAGGAAGGCGCTTGATAGCGCCAATCTTCACCAATCTCTTCATGAACCGTTATGGTTAAGGATGGGTTAGGAAATAAGGCGCGGCGCATTGCCGCGCCCGCATCCCGCAACGCATCATCCAAGCGCGACACCAGGGAAGCGCAGAAAACGCCGTTTGCAGGCCGGCCTCACCTGAATGTCAGCCCACCCGAGGCATGAACGCCCCGACCCATTCCTTGGGAAAGCGCCTTGGCCGGCCGTTCTCGCCGATGATCGCCGCCTCGACCTTGGCCTCGACCAGCACCTCATCGCCGCGTTTGAGCTGCTGCGCCATGAAGATGCGCGCGCCGGAAATGTCCTCGGTGCGGGTGTCGACCGTCAGGATATCGTCGATGCGTGCGGGGCCGCGAAAATTGATCTCCATGCGGCGCACCACCCAGACAATCTTCTCGCCATGCTTGCCATCGGCAAGCTCGGTGTGATGCACGCCGGTCAGCCTGAGATAGTCGGAGCGGCCGCGTTCGAAGAATTCGAGATAGCGCGCGTGGTAGACGACGCCGGAGAAATCGGTGTCGGCGTAGTAGACCCGTGCCATCAGCCGGTGGCCGAATTCCGTCAACGCGCCGGAAAGCCCTGCCAGCAACGCGGCCGATTCACCATGATCGCCCATTGCGCTTCCTTTTTCAGTCGCGGCGGGGCACCTGTTCCCACGCGATATGGCATCGGATGGCACTGTTGACGGCGATGATCAAGACCTTGATGGCGGCGCTGCTTGTGCTGGTGGCTTTGGCGTGGCCCAGCCAGGCGGCCACCTTCTCGATGAAGCGCGGCCTCAATCTCGACCAATGGACGACGTGGCCCGGCGAGGAGCGGTGGGGCGACGCCAAGGCCATCCTGCCCTATCCGGAATGGCGCAAATTCCTTGGGGATGACGACCTCAAGGCGCTGAAGAACGCGGGCTTCGATTTCCTGCGCATGCCGGTCGATCCGTCCCCCTTCCTGTCCGGCCAGACCGCGGCCTTGCGCGACGACCTCTATGCCAGCGTGCTGGACTCGGTGCGCATGACCAACCGCGCCGGCTTGAAGGTGATCGTCGACATGCACCTGATCCCGGCCGGCGGCAGCCGCAAGATCGGCATGAGCGAAGTGATGGACAGCCCACAGACCTTCGACGCCTATGTCGACATGGTGCGCAAGATGGCCCGCACGTTGGCCGGCGAAGATCCCGAAAAGGTCGCCTTCGAGCCGATGAACGAACCGATCGTCGACTGCGACAGCGACGGCACCAGCCTGTGGCC
Source organism: Mesorhizobium calcicola (assembly GCF_042682105.1). Classification (NCBI taxonomy): domain Bacteria; kingdom Pseudomonadati; phylum Pseudomonadota; class Alphaproteobacteria; order Hyphomicrobiales; family Phyllobacteriaceae; genus Mesorhizobium; species Mesorhizobium calcicola. Next base: position 102,547 of record NZ_JBHUGY010000038.1, on the reverse strand, counting down.
GGACCGCCAGCGGAAGCTGTTCGCGGCGGCGCGATCCTCGGCGACGAAACTGACCCTGGTGCTGACCGGCGCCTGCTATTCCGCCGCTGCGTCCCTTGGGAAGATCAATCCGAGGACGATCCCCGACGACAATGTCATCTGGACCTTCCACTCCTACGATCCGTTCCTGCTCACCCATCAGGGCGCAACCTGGGCCGGCGACTTCATCGCCTATGTGACCGGCCTGCCCTATCCGCTGACCGCGGTGCCGCGGGCACAGCTCGAGGTGACGCTCGACACCGTCCGCGCCAGGATCAAGGCCGAGGCGCCGTGGGCACGGCAGAGCGGCCTGCTCGCCTATCTCGACGAACAGGTCGCCAGCATGGACAGTCCCGACAAGCTGCTCGGCCTGATGGATGCGCCGTTCAAAACGATCGAGGCGTGGGCGAAGGCCAACGGCATCAAGCCGCAGAACATTACACTCGGTGAGTTCGGCATGATCCGCCAGGAGTATGGCAACGCCTATGTGATGCCGGCGCGGTTCCGGGCCGCCTATGTCAGGGACATGATCGCGCGCGCCGAAGCGCATGGCTTCTCATGGTCGGTGTGGAGCTACGGCGGCGCCTTCGGCATTGTCGACGCCTTCAACGGCGACAAGGCGGAGCCCGAGGTAATGGACGTGATCCGCGCGCTGCATTGACGGTTCAGCCAAGGTCGATCGACAGGATTTCGGGGCGCATGCCGAAACGAACCGGCACAATGCTGGAGCCGAGCCCGCCCGAGACGATCAGATTGCGGCCGTTCTCGACGACATGGCCATAGGCATAGCGATTGCCGAACCGCGACGGCACGACAGGCGAATAGCCGAACAGCCGAATTTGTCCGCCATGGGTGTGACCCGACAGGGTCAGCGACACCCGCCAAGGCACGGTGGGAAAAATATCCGGCTCATGCGCGAGCAGGATGACCGGCGAGCTATCGCTGACCTTGGCCAGCGTGCCGTCGAGGTCGTCCAGTCCCTTGAAGCCGGTGCGGTCCCTGGTCGGCAGTAGGGCCAACTGGTCGGCGAGCCCGGCGATCCAGACACCATGCCCGTCCTTTTCCAGGCGCACGACATCGTTCTCGAGGACCGGGATGCCGACTGCCTCCAAGGCCTTGCGCGCTATGGTCGGACCGGCGCCTGCCCGCTGTGCGAAGCCGTCGCTCCACCAGTCGTGATTGCCAAGGATCGACAGCACGCCGAGCGGCGCCTTGAGACCCGACAGCGCGGATGCCCATTGCGATGGCGTCACCGGGCCTGTCACCAAAGGCATGCCGGCAATGTAGTCGCCGAGCAGGGCGATCAGGTCCGCTTGCTGCGCATTCGCGTCTTCGACAAGCGAAGCGATCCGCTCCGCCGTCATCCACGGCCGGCAGGCATGGATGTCGGCGAGCGCGACGACGCGCAGTTTCAATCCCGCCGGCCAGTGCGGCGGCGTCAGCGCATAGCGCTTCACATGGATGAGCAGCATCGGCTCGATGCCGATCGCATAGGCGCTGAACGCGGCAACAGATAGGAACGACCCGCCGACGAAGCGCAGGAACCCGCGTCTGGTTATCATGCTCCGCCACCTGATCGCGGCGACAATCGCCGAGACCGCGTTAAAGCCCCCGAATGCGCCGGCAAATCGGCGAAGCTGAGGATATTTTGCGCAGGGCGTTCACCTATCCTTGATCCCGAGACCGCCGGCCCTCGAGCCGCTACTCTTCCTCGAACAGGTTGATCTGCTGCTGCGCCAGATCCTTCGGCGCGTCGAGGCCGAGATGCCGCCAGGCATTGGCCGTCAGCATCCGGCCGCGCGGCGTGCGCTGGATGAAACCCTGCTGGATCAGATAGGGCTCGATGATGTCCTCGATGGCGTCGCGCGGCTCGGACAGGCCGGCGGCGATCGTCTCGATGCCGACCGGGCCGCCGCCGAAATTGCGGGCGATCATCGACAGATAGCGGCGGTCGAGCGCGTCGAGGCCGAGCGCGTCGACCTCCAGCCGCGTCAGCGCCTCATCGGCAATCTGGCGGTCGACATGGCCATCGCCGGCGACCGAGGCGAAATCGCGCACGCGGCGCAGCAGCCGTCCGGCGATGCGCGGCGTGCCGCGCGCGCGCCGCGCGATCTCCAGCGCGCCGTCGTCGCCGAGCGGCATTTGCAGGATGCGGGCGCCGCGCCGCACGATCTGTTCCAGTTCCTCGACCGTATAGAAATTGAGCCGCACCGGAATGCCGAAACGGTCGCGCAGCGGATTGGTCAGCAGGCCAAGCCGCGTGGTGGCGGCGACAAGGGTGAAGCGGGCAAGGTCGATCTTGACCGAGCGCGCTGCCGGTCCTTCGCCGATGATCAGGTCGAGCTGGAAATCCTCCATCGCCGGATAGAGGATTTCCTCCACCGCCGGGCTCAGCCGGTGGATCTCGTCGATGAACAGCACGTCGCCTTCTTCAAGATTGGTCAGCAGCGCCGCGAGATCGCCGGCCTTGGCGATGACCGGGCCGGAGGTCGAACGGAAATTGACACCGAGCTCGCGCGCCATGATCTGCGCCAGCGTCGTCTTGCCGAGGCCCGGCGGCCCGACGAACAGCACATGGTCGAGCGCTTCGTTGCGGCCCTTGGCGGCCTCGATGAACACTTTGAGATTGGCCCGCACCGCCGCCTGGCCGACGAAATCGTCAAGCGTCTGCGGCCGCAAGGTCTGCTCGGCATCCTCGCCACGTTTTTCGGGCGCAATCAGGCGGGGCGACAGGCTCATGCCGCCTTCCTCGCACACGGCAAGGAACTGAACAAGCGACGCCTCACCGCGCCAGTTCCTTCAACCCGAAGCGGATCAGTTTTGGGGCATCGGCATCCTCGCCCGCCGTCTTCAACGCCGCCGCCACCGCATTGGCCGCGGTGTCGCGCGAATAGCCGAGATTGACCAGCGCAGAGACGGCGTCGATGATCGGCGCCGGTGCGACGCCTTCACCGAGCTCCTGCTTCAGGCCAATAGTGCCCGAGGCGGTGCCCGCATAGGCCGGCGCCTTGTTCTTCAACTCGGTGACGATGCGCTCGGCCACCTTCTTGCCGACGCCGGGCGCACGAGAAACCATGGCGATGTCGCGCAGCGCGATGGCGTTGGCGAGATCGGCAGGCGCCAGTGTCGACAGGATGGCCAGCGCCACCTTGGCGCCGACGCCGGGCACATTGTTCATCAGCAGCCGGAACCATTCACGCTCCAGCTGCGACTGGAAACCGTAGAGCCGCAGCATGTCCTCGCGCACATAGGTCTCGATGAACAGCACCACCGCCTCGCCTGGCGCCGGCAGCGCGGCCAGCGTGCGCACCGAACAATAGGCGACATAGCCGACACCATGGATATCGACGAGGCAATGATCCTCGTCGATCTCGTCGAGCGTGCCCTTGAGTTTGCCGATCATGCCTGGGCCTTCCTAATGCATCTCGCTCAAAAGTGCGCAGCGGTCTTCGGATAACGATTTGCTTAAAACCAAAAACTTAAAGCGTGCCGCATGAATCCCATTGGACGCGATCCCGCTTTAAGGGTGAGTATCGGGCGCGATAAGCTCAACATCCGGAAAGTACTTTCTGAAACCTGCCGGATCGCGAGTAAGAATGGGATAGCCCCGGATGGCGGCATGGGCCCCTATCAGGAAGTCGGGCATCACCTTCTCTCGCGACCCGCCCAGCCGCCGATAGACCGAGAACGCTCTCGACGCCGCAAATGCTGCTTCGAACGGAAGCCCTTCGCGCCGGAACTCGTCTTCGGGCAAGACGCCGTCGACATCGTCTAGCGTCTCATAGCGCATGGAAAACTCGGCATAGATAATCTGATTGATGACTAGGCTGCCTTGCTTGAGGGCAATCCTCATCTTCGACCGCGACCATTTCAACCAGACGGGATCACGAACTGCGACATCAATAAGCACGTTGGTGTCGACAAGCGTCGCCAAGATCAGCGATCCCGTGTCAATGCCATGACATCATCCGCGTTCATTGACTGATCGCCGCTCCCCTCAAGCCGATCGAGCGCGATGAGAAAACGATCGAGCCTTTCGCGGTCGGCCAGCCGCTCCCTGTCGTGCTTGGGCGTGATCGTGATCTTGCCGCCTTCAATGCCGAAAATGACTTCACTGTTGGCATCAATCCCAAACGTCTCCCGCAGATCGCGCGGGATCGTCACCTGGCCTTTGCTCGTCACACGCATGAAACACCTTCCTTACAAGTAAGGAATATTCCAACTATGTGAACAAGTCAAGAACAGTTCTAACCGGCGAGCGCCATTCTGTAGGCGACGCTTTGCCGGTGATGCGCGTGGCAGATGGCGATGGCCAGCGCGTCGGCGGCATGTTCGGTATCGAAAGTGGCCTTTGGCAACAGCACCTTCACCATCATGTGGATCTGCTTCTTGTCGCCATGACCGACGCCGATCACCGCCTTCTTGACGGCGTTGGGGGCGTATTCGGCAACGACAAGGCCCGCGCGCGCCGGCACCAGCATGGCGATGCCACGCGCCTGGCCGAGCTTCAGCGTCGCCACCGCGTCCTTGTTGACGAAGGTCTGTTCGACCGCCGCCTCGTGCGGCATGGCGGTGTGCAGGATTTCGGCGAGCCCGTCATGCAACTGGCACAGCCGCGTCGCCAGTGCCGCCTTGTCGTCGGAGCGTACGGTGCCGGAGGCGACGAAACGCAATGAATTGCCGAGGCTCTCGACGATGCCCCAGCCGGTACGCCTGAGCCCCGGATCGATACCGATGATGCGAATCGCTTCCCCCATCCTGCCAGTCTACCTCCGACGGACAGCGATGCCAGCGAAATGTGAACAAACCGGAAACGAAACGGCGATAGGTCTCAGGGACTGTTTCGAAATTCGCTCCGGCGAGTCATATGATGGTGGTTTCGAGAACCGCAGCGCAGCGGACATTTGGTCCGTGAGCAACGGAAGCGCAGAAAACGCCAGCAGACGGCCGCCGGAGTAGAATTTCCAAACAGTCTCTTACCCCCGGGCGAAGGCCGTGTTGAGCAGGCTGATCTGGTCGGAGACCGGATTGGGGCGGCGCCCCATCGGTTGCATGTCGGCCACGGCGCCGGAGCCGTAAATCTCCTCGTCCATGCGGCGCACCAGCGCCTGCAGGCGCAGCGATCGGGTGACGAGGTCGAGGAAATCCTCGGGCAATTCCGCCCAGCCCGCGGCTTCGTCATGGGCGGAAGCGGTGTCGAGCCGCACCTTGGCCTTTTCCGACGCAACCTGGTCGCGGGTCATCTCGCCGGAATTCGCCGCGCGCTGCAAAAGCAGCCAGGAGGCAACCTGCATCAGCCTTGTGGTCAGCCGCATCGATTCGGCGGCATAGAGCGTGGCCCCAAGCCTGGACAGTTTCTTCGCTTCGACCCGGCCCTTGCCATCGAGATATTCGGCGGCCTGTTCGACCAGGCCCATGCCTTCCTGGTAAAGTGGCTTGAAGGATTGCGTGAAAACCCGGCGCTCCGCCAGCTTGACGGTCTTCGCACTGCCCTTCGAAAGCTCGTTCATGGCTACGCCCCTGCACTTACAGCTGGCCGATTCGGCTCACTGCCGATACACCCAGCAGCCTATCTGACTGAAGCTTGAAAATGCGCTTCGCCACCGGTGAAGGCAAGCACATGTTTAACAGAAGGTTAACAGCGAGCCGACGTCGAACGCCCCCGAAATCCAGACAAAAAAAGAGCCGCGGATAAGGCGGCTCTCAGGAGTTTAACAGGGAGGCGTCAAACAAAGTGGCTCCAACCACTCGGTAAGAATCCAGATCGCTGGATGGACATAGTAAACACCTGTAAAGCTTAATGAAGCCTTAACGGTGCGCGTATTTTTTGATGGAACACGCCGCCCTGTGCCGTAACAGCACGGCCCCGAACCTCGTCTCAGAGCCTGTTTCGAAATTCGCTCTGGCGAGTCATATGGTGGTGGTTTCGAGAACCGGAGCGCAGCGGACATTTGGGTCCGTGAGCTCAGTTCTACTGCGACGCAGTAGAACGGGGAAGCGCAGAAAACGCCATCAGATGGCCGCCAGAGTAGAGTTTCCAAGCAGGCTCTCGTTCAGGCTTTCTTCCAGACAGCCGGCAAAGCGATGAAGGCAAACAGCAGCATGGCCGCGTAGAAGCCCATCGAAGAAATCCCCACCAGCGGTTCGATCGCGGCATTGCCGGCGAGCAGGAAATAGAGGCCGATCAACAGGCCGATGCCGCTGACGGTCGTCAGCCAGAAATGGATGGTGGCGAGCATCTTTTGCCCGGCTGCCGGAAACAGATGGTAGAAGAAGGCGAAGACCGCCGACATCAGCCATCCGGCCACCATCGTGTGGGCGTGAGTCGGCATCTGGCCATGATCCTGGCTGATCGCCATGGACAGGCCGAGCGCCATGCCGCACAGCGAATAGATGATGGCCAGCGTGAAGAAATTCCGTGCTACCCCTTGCATAATGTCCCCTCGAATTGCCTCTTCCCGTCTGCGGGAATGGGTTGATTGTCAGGCGATTCCTGTCGCCACCGGGCTCCCGGTGTCGGCGCACTAGCATCGGCAATGTTTCCGGACGATGTCGCGCCAACCCCTCCCGACACTTCGTATATTAGCAGAAGCGAATCTGGGCATCTGCGGTCGTTGCAGGTTATGCCCGTGAAAAAGCAGCCGAAACAGAGCCGGGTTTCCGCGACATCGTTCCGAAACACGCGCCGCGCTAAACGCCCGCTCCTCTGACGGCTGGCGCAAATCCGCTCCACCGCAAACCTACCCGGAGCAAGCCATGGACTGGTACTCGATCGTCAAATTCCTTCACGTCGTCTCGGCCATTTTGTGGGTCGGAGGCGGCTTCGTATTGTTCCTCCTCGGCGTGCTCGCCGAGCGCGCCGGCAACATCGAGGACAAGTTGCAGGCGATGCGCGCCAGCGGTCAGTTGGGTGGCCTTTTCTTCGCGCCGATGTCGATGCTGACCCTGATCTTCGGCCTCATCATGTGCAGCTTCTGGGTTGGCTTTTCCGATCTGTGGATCATCATCGGTCTGGTCGGCTACGCCACGACCTTTTCGATCGGCATGTTCATCTTCAAGCCGACCGGCGAGCGCATGGGCGCGATGATCGCCAAGGAGGGCATCACGCCGGCTGTTCTGGCCATCGGCCAGCGTATGATGAGCGCGGCACGCTTCGACTATGCGGTGATGCTGGTGATCATCGCCGACATGGTGCTCAAGCCGGCCCCGCACGACATCGGCATCCTTGCCGGCATGGCGATGGTCCTCGTGGCGGGCGCCGCACTGGCCCTTGGCGGCAACCGTCGCCTCGTGCCGAGCGCCGCCTGACACCGCCGGGATGGTGAGGGCGGCTGCACAGCCGCCTCACTTTTACATAAGGCCGGCGATGCCATCCCACAGCAGCTTCAGCGCCACGACCGCCACGGTTGCGTAGGTGAAGGGATAGAAGGTTTCCGGGCGCATCCGCCGCACCAGCCATGCCCCCGCGATGGTCGACAGCGGCGCCAGCGGCATCAGCACCGCCGACGCCGTCAGATTGGCGGTGTCGAACTGGCCGAGCGCGAAATAGGGAATGAGCTTCAGCGCATTGGTGGCGGCAAAGAAGATCGCCGCGGTGCCAGAGAGAATTTTGGGATCGAGCCGGATCGGCAAGGCATAGACCTGGAAGGGCGGGCCGCCGACATGCGCGACGAAGCTGGTAAAACCGGCGACCGTTCCCCAGAGGGCGGCAGCCGCGCGGTTGGGTGCGACCGCGTGGTCGGCACCATGGCGAAACTGCAAATAGAGCCAACGCAGGACGAAGATGATGGCGACGGCGCCGACGATCAGCCGCACCGCCTCTTCGGTGACGAGTGCCGCCGTCAACCAGCCGAGACAGATGCCGATGACGGCGCCCGGCATCATGTCGACCAGCATCTTGCGGTCGTAGACGCCCCGCCATGTCCACACCGACACGATGTCCATCAGGCACAGGATCGGCAGCAGGATGGCGGCTGCCTGCACCGGCGGCATGGTCAACGCCATCAGCGGCACGCCGACGAAACCGACGGCGCCGCCGAAGCCGCCCTTGGACAGGCCAACCAGAATGACCGCCGGAATGGCAGCCGCGTAGAACCACGGATCGAGAAGCAGGCCTGACATGGGGAGGGGGCTGGGCTGGAGGGAAAGCGCGTCGACGCTTGAATAGCCCAGTTTCCCGAGCGGAGCGACAGCAAATATAGCGAACCGGCGGCCGGCTTTCCGCCCGGCTTCGATCGATCAGGATGCCTGCAAGGCCTTTGCCCTTTCACGCGAGGCGGTCGCGTCGAGCGGCGGCGGCCGCCGCCGGATCGGCTGCGCCTTGATGATGGCGGTGCTGGTCTCGGCCTTGTCGGCGATGCGGTCGAGAATGCCGTCGAGATCGCCGATCGAGCGCACGAACAGCCGGGCAACGAAGCAGTCGTCGCCGGTCACCTTGTCGCATTCGCCGAATTCGGGGATCTCCTCGATCAGCTTCTGGACGATGTGCAGCTTGCCCGGCAGGGGCCGGATGCGCACGATGGCCTGCAAGGTATAGCCGAGCGCCAGCGGATCGATCTCGACGGTGAACGCCCGGATAACGCCGCGCTCCTCGAGCCGTCGAAGCCGTTCCGAAACGCTTGGCGACGACAGCCCGACCTGGCCGGCCAGTTCCTTCAGCGAGGTGCGCGCATCCTTGACCAGGATTTCGAGCAGATTTCGGTCGAGATCATCCAGCATTTTACATTTCCCGACAATTTGGAACCGTGGCCTAATATAATTAGGTGATTTACACTTACTCCCTTTCCTATCGGATGGAAAGCTCCGGCGCCGCATGAGATTATGACGGCTTAACTCATGCGGAGATTTGTTGTGAACGATACGGTGCGTGGCACGGTCGAAATGTCGGCCGCGATGGCAATCCTGGGAACGATCGGGTGGTTCGTCGTCCTCTCAGGCCAGCCGATCATGGATGTGGTGTTCTGGCGTTGCGCTTTCGGCGCGCTGACGCTGCTTGTCGTCTGCATTGGGCTGGGGTTGCTGCGCAACGGATTGTCGCTGCGCGTTATCGCCATCGCCATGCTCGGCGGCGTCGCCATCGTCGTCAACTGGTTGTTGCTGTTTAGTGCTTTCTCCCGCGCGTCGATCTCGATCGCCACCGCCGTCTACAACACGCAGCCCTTCATGCTGGTCGGCTTCGGCGCGGTCTTCTTCGCCGAGCGGCTGACCCTGACCAAGCTGACTTGGCTGGCCATCGCCTTCGCCGGCATGGTGCTGATCGTGCAGGCCGCACCTGATGCCGGCCCCAATGCCGGCATGGCCGGCACGGATTATTTTACCGGCATCGCCATGGCATTGGGCGCGGCCTTCTTCTGGGCTGTCGCCGCCATCGTCACCAAGAAGCTCAAGGGCACGCCGCCGCACCTGATCGCGCTGATCCAGGTCTGCGTCGGCGTCGTCATGCTGGCGCCCTTCGCCAATCTGTCCCAGCTTCCCGCCGATGCGTGGAGTTGGGCCATGCTGGCGACGCTCGGCATCGTCCACACCGGGCTGATGTACATCCTGATGTATGGCGCCATCCAGAAGCTGCCGACGCATCTGCAGGGCTCGCTGTCCTTCATCTACCCGGTGGTCGCCATTCTGGTCGACGTCACCGCCTTCGGCCATCGGCTGCATCTGAGCCAGATTGTCGGCGCCACCGCCATTCTGATCGCCGCCGCCGGCATGAATCTCGGCTGGACGCTGTGGAAGTCGAAAACGACCGTCGCGAGCCCGCACCCGATCAAGTGATAAAACCCGCCGGCTGACCGGCGGGTCGAAATCGCGATCCCGGCTGCCCGCCTGTTCAAAGCGGGCACTTTGCTCTATGCCGCAATCCAACCATCTTCGCCCGGCATAGGCGAAACGCGGGATCGAAGAACCATGAATGACGCAACGCCCCCCAACCGCTGTCGCATCGTGCTGATCGCGCCGCCCGGCGTGCCGGCGGCCCGTATCGTCGCGGCATTCGAAGGCGGCGATGTCGCTTCGCTGATCCTGCCGGAGAATGGCATGGACGAGGCCTCCTTCCAGGCTTTCGCCGAACAGATCGTGCCGGCGGCGCAAGCCGCGGGCGTCGCTGTCGTCATCGCCGGCGACACCCGCATTGCCGGTCGCGTCCACGCCGACGGTATCCATGTCGAGGTCTCCAGGGCCGAGCTCGCCGAGACGATCGAGCACTTCCAGGCGAAAATGATGGTCGGCGCCGGCGGCGCCAAGACGCGTGACGACGCACTCGAGCTTGGCGAGACACGGCCCGACTACATCTTCTTCGGCCGCTTCGGCTACGACAACAAGCCCGAACCCCACCCGCGCAATCTGTCGCTCGGCACATGGTGGGCCGATATGATCCAGATCCCTTGCATCGTCATGGCCGGATCCGACATCGCCTCGGTGGAAGCGGTGGGCGCCACCGGCGCCGAATTCGTGGCGCTGTCGAGCGCGGTGTTCGCAGACGGCACCGACCCCAAGACAGCGGTCGCCGGCGCCAACGCGCTGCTCGACGAGACCGCGCCGCGCTTCGAGGACTGACGTGCCCTCGGCCAAGCTTCCCCTCCAGGCTCTGCTTGCGGTGCTGATGGTCCAGGCAGCGGCCGCGGCGAACGTCCCGCTGCCGCAGCCCAAGCCGGAAGTCGGCGTGCATACGGACAAGCCGATCGACAAGCCGCTGCCGCAACCCGCCACCACGACCGAGCCGGCGCCGTTGCCATCGGCTGATGCCGTCAACCCCGACCGCTTCGGCGCAAAACCTGCCGACGCCGCCTATGGCGCCTTCCAGCGTGGTCTCTACAAGACGGCCTACAATCTCGCGCTGGTCCGCGCGCAAAACGGCGACCCGGCGGCGCAGACGCTGGTGGCCGAGATCCTGTCGCGGGGGCTGGGAGTGCCGCTCAATGCTGCGGAAGCGGCGAAATGGTACGCGCTTGCCGCCGAGCAGGGCGTGCCGGAATCGCAGTTCCAGTATGCGCTGATGCTGCTCGATGGCCGCTACGTCAAGAAGGACGAGAAGGGGGCCTATGCGTTGATGCAGGCGGCCGCCGAGGCGGGCAACCGGCTGGCGCAGTTCAATTTCGCGCAGATGCTGGTCCAGCAGGACCCCGGCGACGCCGGCCTCGCCAAGGCGGTTTCCTACTATGAGCGCGCCGCCACCACCGGCCTCGCCGACGCGCAGTATGCGATGTCGCAGATCTACGCCAATGGCGTCGGCGGCAAGCCGCGCGACGACGCGCAGGCACGGCGCCTGCTGGCGCAGGCCGCACGGCAGAATTACGACACCGCGCAGATCGATCTCGCCGCCTGGATGATCGAAGGCCGCGGTGGCGACCGCGACCTGAAATCCGCCTTCGGCTGGATGAATCAAGCGGCGGAGGGCGGCAACGTCGCCGCCCAGAACCGCCTCGCCAAGCTCTATATGCAAGGCATCGGCACCGATCCGGACCTTGTCCTCGCCGCTGCCTGGTACATCGTCGCCCGCCGCGCCGGTCTCATCGATCCGCAGATGGACGACTTCCTGCAAGGGCTGGGCGACGACCAGACCAAGCAGGCGCTGCAGAAGGCGAACCGCCTGCCCTGAGGCGGTTTGCAAAATCACCGCGTGTGATCGAGGACGACCTTGCCGAAAGGCGAGCCATGCTCGAGATGGTGAAAGGCCGCCGCTGCCTCTGCCCATGGGAAGACCCTATCGATCGCCGGCCGCAGCCGGTTGACGGCAAGCGCGCGGTTCATTGCCTCGAAGGATTCGCGTGAGCCGACCGGTATGCCGCGCGCCCTGACCTGGCGGCGAAAGATATCGAGCGGGTTAATCGATCCTTCGCTGCCGCCGAGATAGCCGATGACGTTGATCTGGGCGCCGCGTGCCGCGACCTTCAGCGACTGCGCGAAACTCTGCGGTCCGCCGACCTCGATGATGTGGTCGGCGCCACGGCCGTCAGTCAGCGCCAGCACGGCTGACGACCAGTCCGGATCGCCGCTGTAGTTGACGCCGTCATGGGCGCCGAGTTGTTTTGCCCGCTCGAGCTTTGCATCGCTGCTTGAGGTGACAATGACGCGTGCGCCTGCAGCGGCGGCGAACTGCGCCGCAAACAGCGACACGCCGCCTGTGCCCAGGCTGAGCACGGTTTCGCCCGGCTTCAGGTGGCCCTCGGTGAACAGCGCATGCCAGGCGGTGACCCCGGCGCAAGGCAGCGTCGCAGCCTCGACATCGCTCAGATGCACCGGAGCAAGCACCGCCGCCTGTTCGTCCAGCCGGGCGAATTCGCTGAGCAATCCGTCGATGGGACCGCCGCGCTGGTAGGATGGCTCGGCCATGGCGAAGCTGCCGCCGACCCAGCGCTGCCAGAAGGTGCCGCAGACACGGTCGCCGACCTTGAAGCGGCTGACCTCGGTGCCGACCGCCACGACTTCACCGACGCCGTCCGAGAGCGGCACCAGCGGCAATGGAAACGCCGTGTGATAATTGCCGTGCACGACTTCCACGTCGCGATAGTTGAGCGCCGTCGCCTTGACCCGGATGATCATTTCCTGGCGGCCCGGTGCCGGCATCGGCCGTTCGACCATTCTGAGATGGTCGATGCCGCCTGGATTCTGCAGTTCGATGGCTTTCATTGTCGTCATCCTTTCCTCTGCAAGGAAAATCGCTTGTCAGACGGCGGATTTCAAATTCATAATAGTCAGAATGATTATGTGTTTGAGACATGGTGGATGCGGATGCTCGAAGAATTGCGCACGCTTGTCCTGTTCGCCGAGGAAGGCTCCATCCAGAAGGTGGCCCGCCGCCTGCCGTTGACGCAGCCTGCCGTCACCCGGCAGATCCAGCGGCTGGAGGACATGCTCGCGACCACGCTGCTCGACCGGCGGCAAAAGCCGCCGCGGCTGACGCAGGCAGGCCTGGACGTGCTGGCTCGCGGCCGCGACATTCTCGCTTCGGTCGAAGCGCTGAAATCCTTCGTCGGCAGCGCCGAGCCTGAAGGCGTGCTTCGCCTTGGCCTCGCCCACGGCCTCTCCGACAAGGATGTGGCGGGGGGCCATTGCCAATGCCGCCGCTTTGTTTCCCAACGTGTCGCTGCGCCTCAAGACCGGCTGGAGCGCCGAGCTCGTCGACCAGTTTGATCGCGGGCAACTCGATGTCGCCATCGTGTTGCGCGCGGACATCGGCAAAAGCAGCGAGGATGCCATCGGCACGGAGCGCCTCGGCATTGTCGCCGGCAAGCACCCGGCGCCCGATCTTGCGGATGCGGCCTGGGTTTTGAGCCCAGCGCCTTGCGACGCGCGCCAACGGTTGCTCGCCGTCCTGGGTGAAGGCGGAAGGAGATTATCCATCGCCGCCGAAATCCAGGACCCGGCCATGCAGATGGAGTGGGTGCGCCGGGGTCACGGGCTCGGCCTCATGCCTATGCGTCTTCTCCGTCAGCACCTGCCGAAGGGCGTGATGCTCGTCGAGGCAGGTGATTTCGATCTGTCCTTGCAGGTCATCGTCATGCGGTCGCCGCACATCCATCGACTGGCAAAGGTCGCCGACGCCGTCGCCAAATCCGTCGGCGCGGTGATCAACCAGGGTGACTGACCAAGCCCGCGAAGGCGTTGCATATCGACCCGGCAGTTAAGCCCCGGCCTGCCCGCTCCCTTGCCTCTTCTGGCGATTTGTGGTCTTGGGGGCCCGAAATCGCTTTCCCAGCAAACATCCCATACCAACGGCCTTGCCGTTGGTAGCATCCCGGATCACCTCATCATGGCCAAGATCAACGGCAACGAAATCCGTCCCGGCTACGTCATCGAGCATGATGGCGGCCTGTGGGTGGCGGTCAGGACCAACACCGTCAAGCCAGGCAAGGGCGGCGCCTACAATCAGGTCGAGCTGAAGAACTTGATCAACGGCACCAAGCTCAACGAGCGCTTCCGCTCGGCCGAGACCGTCGAGCAGATCCGGCTCGATCTGAAGGATTTTTCCTTCCTCTACGCGCAGGAAGAGGCGCTGGTGTTCATGGACACCCAGAGCTACGAGCAGCTTGAACTGAACAAGGACTTCGTCGGCGACCGCGCCGCGTTCCTGCAGGACGGCATGATGGTCACGGTCCAGCTCTATGAAGACAGGCCGATCGGCATTTCGCTGCCCGACTATGTGACGCTGACCATCACCGAGGCCGATCCCGTGGTGAAAGGCCAGACGGCCGCGTCCTCCTACAAGCCGGCGGTCCTGGAGAACGGCATCCGCGTGCTGGTGCCGCCCTTTATCGGCGCCGGCGAACGCATCATCGTCGACACCAACGAAATCACTTACGTGCGCCGCGCGGACTAATGCCTGTCGCCCAAAAGTGGCCCCGGTTTTGGGTCACCGACATGCATCAAGACAGCGCTTGAGGCGCAGCAGCAGGAAGAAGCACGATGGCACGCTCAGCCCTTCTCAACGTCATGGTCCAGGCCGCAATGAAAGCCGGCCGCTCGCTGTCGCGCGACTTCGGCGAGGTGCAGAACCTGCAGGTCTCGATGAAAGGCCCTGGCGACTATGTCAGCCAGGCCGACCGCAAGGCCGAGGACATCGTCTTTGCCGAACTCTCCAAGGCACGGCCGGGCTATGCCTTCCTGATGGAAGAGCGGGGCGCGGTCGAAGGTGACGACGGCCAGCACCGCTGGATCGTCGACCCGCTCGACGGCACCACCAATTTTCTGCACGGCATCCCGCTGTTTGCCGTTTCGATCGCCCTGGAACGCCAGGGGCAGATCGTTGCCGGCGTCATCTACAATCCGGCGATGGACGAGCTCTACACCGCCGAACGCGGCGGCGGCGCCTTCATGAACGACCGCCGGCTGCGCGTGGCCGGCCGCACCAAGCTGGTCGACACGGTGATCGGCTGCGGCGTGCCGCATCTCGGACGCGGCCATCACGGCAATTTCCTCGTCGAACTGCGCAACGTCATGGCGGAGGTCTCGGGCGTGCGCCGCTTGGGGGCCGTCTCGCTCGATCTGGCCTATGTCGCCGCCGGCCGCATGGACGGTTTCTGGGAAACCGGCCTGTCGGCCTGGGACATCGCCGCCGGCCTGCTGCTGATCCGCGAGGCGGGCGGCTTTGTTTCGGACATGGATGGCGGCCAGGACATGCTCGACCACGGCTCGGTGGTTGCCGGCAACGAGGTCATTCAACGCGCCTTGCTCAAGGCCGTGAAGAAGCCGCTCTCGGCGCGCTGACTGCACGCCGCGCTGATGCGCCGCAGTCGCAAAACCGCAACGGAAGCTTGAAATACTGGCCGGCGAGCGCCCAAATTGGGGTGCGCGGCGCAGGAACCCGGCAGTGAAAGACAACCAACCCTACCCCGACATCCCGTTCATCGGACGCTGGCACTATTCGCGCGCCGAGATGATCGCCGACGGCATCGTGCATGCGGTCGGCATCGTGCTGGCGATAGCGGCCGGCTCGGCATTGCTGGCGCTGGCGGCCTTTCGTGTCGGGCCGGGCGAATACATCGCCGCCGCCTTCTACGTGGTTTCGCTGCTCACCGTGCTGTCGGTGTCGCTGACCTATAATCTGTGGCCGGTGTCGTCGCCAGTGAAATGGATCTTGCGGCGCTTCGACCACGCCGCGATCTATCTCCTGATCGCCGCCACCTACACGCCTTTCCTGGCTCAGCTCGAGGGCTCGCCGCTGGCGCGCTGGATGATCGTCCTGGTCTGGACCGCAGCGGCGCTGGGCATCGCCATCAAGGTGTTTTTCCCCGGCCGTTTCGACCGGCTGGCGATCGTCTTTTATCTCGCCATTGGCTGGAGCGGCATCATCCTGGTGAAGCCGCTTGTCCAGACGCTGCCGACGACGTCGATCGCGCTCATCGTCGCCGGCGGCATCGTCTATTCCTGCGGCGTCATCTTCTTCGCCTGGAAGGGACTGCGCTTCCACAATGCGCTGTGGCACGGTTTCGTCGTCACCGGCGCCGGCCTGCATCTGGCCGCCATGGTCGACTGTCTGGTCATCAATCGCCTCTGACACGGACTATCGGCGCGGCAATATTGCCAAGCGCCATTCAATTTGGTCACAATTCCGTTTAGAGTCGCGGTCTACGTGATCGGCGGCGGCATCGGAAACGGGGCACGGATGGCTTTTCTCAGATCCTTCGGCATGGGCAGACGTTCTGATGTCCTGATCTACGATCCGCACAAACTGTCGAGCCCGCAGGTCTTCCTGCTGACCATGGTGATCTTCCTGGTCATCGTCGCCTTCATCGCCGCCATCCTGACCCGCCAGATCTCGACCGCCTTTGGCAGCAATCCCGGCCTCAACGGCCTGATCATCGGCGTTCTGGTGGTCGGCATCCTCTTGGCCTTCGCCCAGGTCGGACGGCTGTTTCGCGAAGTGCGCTGGGTCAACTCCTTCCGTGCCGGCTCGGAGACCACCGAACCGGTGCTGCTGGCGCCGATGAAGGCGATGATCGGCCGCTCCTCGGCGACGGCCTTCTCGACCAGTTCGATGCGCACCATGCTCGATTCCATCGCCACACGCCTCGACGAAAGCCGCGACACCTCACGCTATCTCGTCGGCCTGCTGGTGTTCCTCGGCCTGCTCGGCACCTTCTGGGGTCTGTTGAACACCATCGCCTCGATCCGCGAGACCATCGAATCGCTCGATCCAGGCACGGGTGATGCCGCCGCGGTGCTCGATTCGCTGAAGCAAGGGCTTTCGGCGCCGCTGGCCGGCATGGGCACGGCCTTCTCGTCCTCGCTGTTCGGCCTGTCGGGCTCGCTGGTGCTCGGCTTCCTCGACCTGCAGGCCGGCCGCGCCCAGACGCGCTTCTACACCGAACTGGAAAACTGGCTGTCTTCGGTCACCGATCTGTCGTCCGACATCGTCGTCTCCGACCCGGCCAAGACGGAATCCTCGGATGAGATCCGGGTTTTGTCGGAAAGGCTGCGCAGCATGCAGGAGAATGGCGGCGGCTCCAATCCGCGCGTCGCCACCGCCATGGCCAATCTCGCCGACGGCATTTCCGGCCTAGTCAAGAACATGCGCTCGGAGCAGCAAATCATGCGCGACTGGGTCGAGGCCCAGTCCGACGAGCAGAAGGCGATGCGCAACACGCTGGAAAAGATCGCCGACGCCCTGAAGAAGCCCGGAGTGCATTGACGTGGCGCTGGCACGTGGGCGGCGCACCGATCGCCGCATCGATTACTGGCCGGGCTTCGTCGACGCGCTGTCGACGCTGCTTCTGGCGATCATGTTCCTGCTCACGGTTTTCGTGCTGGCGCAGTTCCTGCTCGGTCGCGAAATCTCCGGCAAGGATGCCGTGCTCTCGCGCCTCAATTCGCAGATCAACGAACTGACCCAGCTTCTGGCGCTGGAGCGCTCGACGACGCAGGACAAGGAAGATTCGCTTGCCAATCTGCAGGCATCGCTGTCTGCGGCGGAAGCCGAAAAGAGCCGGCTCGAACAATTGCTGGCGCAAGGTGCTGGCGCCGGCGACGCCGCCAACCAGCGTGCCGTGGCACTTTCGGGCGAACTCGACAGCCAGCGCCAGATCAGTCAGCAGGCGCTGAGCCAGGTCGAGATCCTCAACCAGCAGATCGCCGCACTGCGCAAGCAGATCGGCGCGCTCGAGGATGCGCTCAACGTCTCCGAAACCCGCGACCGTGATTCCAACACCAAGATCGCCGATCTCGGCCGCCGCCTGAACGTCGCCCTTGCGCAACGCGTCCAGGAATTGAACCGCTACCGCTCCGACTTCTTCGGCCGCCTGCGCGAGATCCTCGCTGACCGCGAGAACATCCGCATCGTCGGCGACCGCTTCGTCTTCCAGTCCGAAGTGCTGTTCCCGACCGGCTCCGAGGTGATCAACGATGCCGGCAAGGTCGAGATGAAGAAACTCGCCGACGCCATCATCGAGCTGCAGAAGGAAATCCCGCCGGAGATCAACTGGGTGCTGCGCGTCGACGGCCATACCGACAACAAGCCGCTTTCCGGCACCGGCCGCTACCGCGACAACTGGGAGCTGTCGACGGCGCGTTCGACCTCGGTGGTGAAGTTCCTGATCGAGAACGGCGTACCGGCCAACCGGCTGGTCGCCGCCGGGTTCGGAGAATTCCAGCCGCTCGATCCCGCCGACACCGAGGAGGCACGCAACAAGAATCGCCGCATTGAACTGAAGCTCACCGAACGTTGATCCATCATCACGAGGCATCACGCGAAATTGTTCGCCGGCTCAACTGTAGGGCGCAGGGCGAGGCCGGCAAGGCCTGAAAAGATTATCTTTTTTTAATTACACATCGTCGCAGTGCGGTCCTAGCTTCCCGCCTGGGCCGAGAACCGCCGGCGGTGCCCCGCCATCGCGACGCGACGGAACCGGACGGCCCTCGGCCGGAAGGCAGGCGAGACAGCCGCCACCTTCCTCTTCAGGAGGAGACCCGAAGATGCGCTCTTTTACCCCCAGCACCTCGCTTAGAACTGCAACACTCACGGCGGTCCTCATCGCCGTTCCCCTCGCCGGCGCCTATGCCGCGGGCCATCACAAGGGCGCTCTCGACGCCTCCGACCCGAGCGACCTTGCGGGCCCGCGCGTCAAGGGTCTGATCGAACAGGTTCAGGGCGTCCACCAGGGCATCGTCGACGCAAGACGAGCCAACAACATCACGCCGGCCGTGGCCGAACGTCTGGAAATGCGGGCCGCCCGCATCGGTCAGGCGGCCGAGAAGATAGCGGCATCGGATCACGGCAGGATACCGGCCGCGCAATACCATGACCTGCTGCGCCGTCTCGACAATGTCGACCAGAGTCTGAGGGTCGATACCGGGACTGGTTTCCTGATGGGCGATGGCGCCGACGGCGGAAACTATCCGAACGGCTGACAGGCCATTCCGTGCGGCGCATCCCTATGGCTGCGCCGACGGCCCTGCAGCTTTGATTTTGCGCATGATCGCTGGCGCCTTCGGGACCCCAATCCCGTCGGCGTCCCTTTTCCTACCAGCCCAATTTCCTGCCAGCCCCAATTCCTACCAACCAAGCCAGACCGCAATCAGGGCAACCACCGCCGGCACGGTCTGGATGAACAGGATCTTGCGACCGACCGTTGCCGCGCCATAGAGGCCGGCAATGGCCACGCACAACAGGAAGAAAACCTTGACCTGAAAACCGGCAGCGCCAAGGTAAAGCCCCCAGATCAGTCCGGCGGCGAGGAAGCCGTTGTAGAGGCCCTGATTGGCGGCGAGCACCTTCGAGGCGCTGGCGAATTCGGGCGTCAGATTGAACGCCTTGTGCCCGTTCGGCGTGTCCCACAGCACCATCTCGAGATAGACGATGTAGACATGGATCAAAGCCACCAGCCCGACCAGGATGTTGCCGATCATTGCGTTCCCCCTTCATGTGTCGCCGGTAGCATTTCACGCGTGACCTCACCTGCGCAAGATGCTGCCGCCGCACAGGGCCGCAGGGTTGCAAACGTCCTTGCGTTGGTATCTTTTCGCGCCGTCCTCAATCACGGAAGCCGCCATGTCCTTTCACAAACTCGATGATCTCGGCCACAAGCTCGAAGCGCTCGAGCATGCTCTCGCCATCCTCGGCGCCGACGAGGCCACCCACATGGCGGTCGGCGGCGGCGAGAAGCGCGCCGAGGCTATGTCGGCACTGGCAGGCATGTATCACACCAGGGCAACGGCACCGGAGATCGCCGACTGGATCGCCGCGGCCGATCAGGAGGCGTTGAGTGAAGAGCCACGGGCCGCCGTCGCCGAACTGCGGCGGCAGTACACCAATCTGACCTGCCTGCCGGTCGAATTCGTCGAACGTCAGACGACCGCGCGCATGCGTTGCGAGCAACTGTGGCGCGACCTGCGCGCCAAGAACGACTGGGCGGGCTTCCTGCCGGCGCTGGAGGGCGTGGTGGCGCTGGTGCGCGAAGAGGCGGCGCTGCGTGCCGACGTGCTCGGTCTCGCCCCCTATGACGCGCTGATGGAGCAATACGACCCCGGCAACCGCGCCGCCGACATCACGCCTGTCTTCACCGACCTGAAGGCTTTCCTCAGGGGTTTCGTGCCGGAGGCGCTGGCGATACAGGAAGCGCGGCTGCGCAAGCGCCCGCTGAAGCCGCTTTCGGGCACCTATGCGATCGACCGGCAGCGTGAGCTCGGCCTTGCCATGATGACGTCGGTCGGCTTCGACCTGACGCACGGGTCGCTGTCGGTGTCGCACCACCCCTTCTGCGGCGGCGTGCCAAGCGACGTGCGCATTACCACCCGCTACAAGACCTCCGATTTCCTGTCGGCATTGATGGGCGTGCTGCACGAAACCGGCCATGCGCTGTACGAACAGAACCTGCCGAAGGTATGGTCGCACTGGCCGCTTGGCAAGGCGCGCGGCATGGCCGTGCATGAAAGCCAGAGCCTGTTCGTCGAAAAGCAGCTCGGCCGCAACCCGGCCTTCTGGCGCTGGGCGCTGCCGGTGGTCGAAAAGCATCTCGGCGAGGCCTGGTCGCTCGACGACATCCTGCCGCATGTGCATCGCGTTGAACGCGGCCTGATCCGTGTCGACGCCGACGAGGTGACCTACCCGCTGCATGTCATCCTGCGCTACGAGTTGGAGCAGGAACTTGTATCGGGGCGGCTGGAGGTGGCCGATCTGCCGGAAGCCTGGGACGCCAAGATGCGCGACTATCTCGGCCTCTCCACCATTGACAATCCGGCCGACGGGCCGATGCAGGACGTGCATTGGCCGGGCGCCGCTTTCGGCTACTTCCCCTCCTACACGCTGGGCGCGATGATGGCGGCGCAGCAATGGGCGGCGTTGACGCGCGAGCATCCTGCCGCCGATGACGATCTTGCCAAAGGCAATTTCGAGTCCATCAACGCCTGGCGCCGCGAAAAGATCTGGTCGCAGGGATCGCGCTGGTCGACGCCGGATCTGCTCGAACGCGCCACCGGCGAAAGGCTCGACGCCAGCTATTTCGTGAACCATCTGAAGCAGCGATACGGAGCCGCGTAGGGCGGTCGGCACTTCAGCGTGTGGATGTCTCCGGCTACTCCGCCGCACCCCTGAAGGCGCTGGCGCCGGGTTCGAACTGCAGCTTGGCCAGCCGCGCATAGATGCCGCCCTTGGCGACGAGGCTCTGATGCGTGCCTTCCTCGACGATGCTGCCGCCATCCATGACCAGGATCCTGTCGGCCTTCAGCACCGTTGCCAGCCGGTGGGCGATGACGATGGTGGTGCGGCCCTGCATCAGCCGTTCCAGCGCCATCTGCACCAGTGTCTCGCTTTCGGCGTCGAGCGCCGAAGTCGCCTCGTCGAGCAGCAGGATCGGCGCGTCGCGCAGGATGGCGCGAGCGATCGCCACGCGCTGGCGCTGGCCGCCGGACAGCGTCACGCCGCGCTCGCCGACCTGGCTGTCATAGCCCTTTTCGAGCTTGAGGATGAATTCGTCGGCCAGCGCGTCCCTCGCCGCCGTTTCGATCTCGGCCTCGCTGGCGCCCGGCCGGCCAAAGCCGATATTGTCGCGCGCGCTCGCCGCGAAGATGGTGACGTCCTGCGGCACGATGGCGATGCGCTCGCGAACCGAGATGGGATCGGCCTCGCGCACGTCGACGCCATCGATCACGATCTTGCCGGTTTCGGGATCATAGAAACGCAGGATCAGCGAAAAGACCGTGCTCTTGCCGGCCCCTGACGGGCCGACGATCGCCACCGTCTCGCCGGGCATGACCTGAAAGCTCAAACCGTGCACGGCAGCGCGGTCGGGCCTGGCCGGGTAGGAGAAGGAGACGTCATCGAAGACGATCGCGCCCTTGGCGACTGCCGGCAGCGGCTTCGGATCGGCTGGCGCCTGGATCGCCGGCTTCTCGGCCAGGATCTCGGTCAGCCGTTCGGCGGCGCCCGCGGCTTGCGCAAGTTCGCCCCACACTTCCGACAGTGCGCCGAGCGCGCCGGCGGCAAACACCGAATAGAGCAGGAACTGACCAAGCGTGCCCGGCGACAGATTGCCGTCGAGCACGTCGCGCGAGCCGAACCACAGCACTGCCACGACGGACGAGAAGATCGTGAAAATGGCAAAGAAGGTGAGGAAGGAGCGCGCGAAGATCGAGGCCCGCGCCGCCTCGAAAGCGGCTTCCACTGCGCCGGAGAAATGCCCGGTGACCAGCTTCTCATTGGTGAAGGCCTGCAAGGTGCGCACCGCGCCGATCTGCTCGCTGGCATAGGCGGTGGCATCGGCGAGCGTATCCTGCGCCTGCCGCGACTTGCGCCGCACCGAGCGGCCGAAGGCGACCAGCGGCAGCACGATGACCGGAATGGCCGCAATGACCAGGCCCGACAATTTCGGGCTGGTGATGACCATCATCCCCACCGCGCCGAAACCAAGGATGACGTTGCGCAGCGCCACCGAAGCCGTCGCCCCGACCGCCGACTTGACCTGCGTCGTGTCGGCGGCGAGCCGCGACACGATCTCGCCCGACTGGGCGGTGTCGAAGAAGGAAGGCGACAGCGTCGTCACGTGAGCGAAGACGTCGCGCCTGATATCGGCGACGACGCGCTCGCCGAGCGTGATGACGAAATAGTAGCGGCCGGCCGATGCCGCCGCCAGCACCGCGGCCATCGCCACCAGGGCGGCGAAATATTCGGCGATGAAGATGGTGTTGGCCGACGAGAAACCATGATCGATCATGCGCCGCACGGCCAGCGGCAGCGCCAGCGTCGTTGCCGCGGCGATGACCAGCGAAATGAGCGCGCCGACGACCAGCGTGCGATAATGCCTGATGTACGGGAACAGGCGCCTGAGCGGCTTGAGCGAGCGCCGGCGCTCGTCTGCGCTGCTGGGTTGCGCCATTCTCACGTTTCCTCTAGCCGGCTTGGGCCATGCGCCTCAATATGCACTTGCCGCGGCCTTGTGATTCAATTCCGGCTGATGTATAGGCTCGCCGACCGTTTTAGAAGCCGTGGCTCCTCAATAGCTGTGGCTTCGAGTTTTAAAAAGGGGCGCATCGACGCAGGCTTATGCCCGTCGGCGGCGCCGGCAAGCCAGGAACCGAACCATGAAGACCGACATCCATCCCGATTACCACACCATCAAGGTCGTCATGACCGACGGCACCGAATACATGACCCGTTCGACCTGGGGCAAGGAAGGCGATACGATGAACCTCGATATCGACCCGACCACCCATCCGGCCTGGACCGGCGGCCAGCAGACCCTGCTCGATCGCGGCGGCCGCCTGTCGAAGTTCAAGAAGCGTTTCGAAGGTTTCGGCCTCTAAGCCCGACGACCTTTTTCGCAGATCGGAAAACCCGCCTTCGAGGCGGGTTTTTTGTTGACTGCGGATAACTCACAGCACGAGGGTCAACATTGCTGGCGAGAGGGAGGCAACATGCTGAAGTTCGACGATGCACGATGGTCCGGCCTCAAGGGTGGATACAAGGTTGTCTATGATCCACGACCGGCCTTGCGAGCGCTGGCTCTCCGTTACGATGACAAGGCTGTCTGGGACGAACTCTGGAACGAATTGCATCACCAGGGCGATGTAGGTGACGCGTCTTACGCGGCGATCCCGGAAATCATCAGCATCTCCACAGAACATGTCCCAGCAAATTGGGGAGCCTACGGTCTGGCCGCGACCATCGAGGAAGCGCGATTGTTCGACAACCGAAACCCGCCGATCCCGGATTGGATCGAACCGCACTACAAAGCCGCTTGGCAGACGCTCTTTAAATTGGCTTTGCGGGATCTGGAAACTCAGACTGACCAAACCAGCGTGACCTGTGCCTTGGCTGTTGTCGCGCTCCATCGCGGTATGCTCGGCCTTGCCCGAATGGTGATGTGCACGGAGGACGAGCGCGCGGAAATGCTCCGGAGTTATCTCGGCCGCTAGCCCTACCCGTCCAACAATTCCCGCAGCGCCATCCGCTTGTAGGCGGCGACCAGCCTGTCGCCCTCCTGCCTGTCGACCGAGATCGCCAGCCGCACGGCGGCCTCGCCCATCTGCCAGACCAGAAACGCCGTGGTTTCCAGCGCCGCCGGATCGGCAGCCGGCCGCAACCGCTTCAGCACCGCGGTGAGGAATTCGGCATTGGCCCGGCTGTCGGCGAGTTCGAGCTGGCGCAGCGCCTTGTCGGCCTGCGTGCCTGACCAGATGTCGCGCATCACCGGCTCGGCCAGGAACAGCCCGTAGTAGATATCGACCAGCTCCGAAAACGCCCGTCGCAGGCCTTCGGCGTCGCCGACGTCGGCGAGTGCCGCCGAAATGCAGGCCTGGCTTTCGGCGGTGTAGCGCTCGGCCAGCGCCCAGATGATCGCCCGCTTGTCCGGAAAGAACTGGTAGAGCGAGCCGATCGACACCCCTGCCCGCTCCGCCACTTCACCCATGCGCATGGCGTCGCTGCCTTGCTCGGCGATCAGCGCCGAGGCAGCGGCCAGCATGCGTTCGACCCGCTCGCGGCTGCGCTGCTGGCTTGGCGCCCGGCGCGGCGAAGCAATCTGCTCCTGGGGGGAAATCGGCGCGGCGGTGTCTTCCATGGCTGTCTCCAATGCCAACAAATTCGCTTGACTCACAAAATACGAGGGTTTATCACGTTTTGCAAATGTGAGGATTACTCATGTTTTTAAACAGAGGAAAACAGCTATGAACGACACAACACCAAAACCCATCCTGATCCTCGGCGGCACCGGCAAGACCGGCCGCCGCCTTGCCGAGCGGCTGACGGCGCAGGGCCTGCCGGTGCGCATCGGCTCGCGCTCGGGCACCCCGCGCTTCGACTGGGAAGTCCGCGCGACCTGGGGCCCGGCCATGCACGGCGTCAGCGCCGTCTACATCAGCTACTATCCTGATCTCGCCGTGCCGGGTGCCGCCGAGGTGATCGGCGCCTTCGCCAGGCTTGCCGTGCAAAACGGCATCACCCGGCTGGTGCTGCTGTCGGGGCGTGGCGAGGCGGAAGCCCAACGTGCCGAAGAGATGGTGAAGGCTTCTGGCGCCGACTGGACGATCCTGCGCTGCGCCTGGTTCTCGCAGAACTTCAGCGAAGGCTTCCTCGTCGAGCCACTGCTGGAGGGCGAGGTGGCGCTGCCGGTCGGCAATGTCGGCGAACCCTTTGTCGATGCCGACGACATCGCCGACGCCGCCTTTGCCGTGCTGACCGAGCCAGGGCATGTCGGCCAGCTCTATGCACTGACCGGGCCGCGGCTGCTGAGCTTCGCCGACGCAGTCGCCGAGATCGGCAAGGCCGCCGGCCGCGACATCCGCTTTGTCAGGATCTCGCATGAAGAGTTTACCGCCGCTGTCGGGGCGCATGAGCTGCCGGCCGAATTCGCCTGGCTGCTCAACGAGCTGTTCACCGAAGTGCTCGACGGCCGCAACGAGTCACTCACCGATGGCGTCCAGCGCGTGCTCGGCCGCCAGCCAAGGGACTTTTTCGCCTATGCAACCGCAACCGCCGCAACCGGCATCTGGAGCAACTGACATGATCAAGCTTCTTCCCACCCTAACCGTCATTGCCGCAATCGGCTCGGGCGTCGTCGGCGGCGTGTTCTTCGCCTTTTCCAACTTTGTCATGGCGGCGCTTGCCCGACTGCCCGTCCCTAGCGGCATCGCGGCGATGAATTCGATCAACATCACGGTGATCACCCCGACCTTCATGACGGCGCTTTTCGGTACCGGCCTGCTCTGTCTGGTGCTTATCGCCACGGCCATCATGGGCTGGAGCCAGTCCGGCTCGTACTGGTTGCTTGCCGGCGCGGTGATCTATCTGATCGGCAACCCGATCGTGACCATGGTCTTCAACGTGCCGCTCAACGATGCGCTCGCCGCCGTCGATCCGGCCAGCAGCAACGGCGCCGCCGTGTGGGCGAACCATCTGAGCCAATGGGTGATGTGGAACCACGTCCGCACCATCACCGCCATCATCGCGATGGCCTGCTTCATTCTCTCATTGCTCTAAGCAACTCCAGAAAAAGTGTGTAGCCGTCCGGATTTGCGTCAAGACAAAGAGAGAAGCGTTCTGCGAAAAGCAAAAGACCCCGCTCAGGCGGGGTCTTTTGATTTATGGCCCTTGCGATCGGAATGGCCGAGATCGCGATCCGGATCGATGACATCGCGGACCAGCTGCTTGAGTTTTGCCGCTTCCGGAAAGCCGCCGTCGCGCTTGCGGTCCCAGACCAGGACGTCGTTGCAGGAAATGGTGAAGATGCCGCCGGTGCCGGGCACCAGCGTCACTTCGCCAAGATCGGTGCCGAAGGTCGACAGCAGCTCCTGCGCCATCCAGCCGGCACGCAGCAGCCACTGGCACTGCGTGCAATAGGTGATGCGGATGGCGGGAAGCGTTTTTTCGCTCATGTCAGACTGAGCTCCGCTGATGTCTCTGGCCGGGCTCGGCTCATGTCAGACTGAGCTTCGCTCATGTCTCTGGCTGAGCTCCGCTCATGCCTGGCTGAGCTCCGCTCATGCCGCGCTGAGCTTGGCCATGGTCTCGTCATCGACTTCGAAGTTGGCGTAGACGCTCTGCACGTCATCGTCATCCTCGAGCGTCGCGACCAGCTTCATCAGCGACTGTGCGCGATCCTCGTCGACCGGAACACTGTTCTGCGGCTTCCAGATCGGCTTCACCGATTCAGCTTCACCGAGCGAGGCTTCCAGCGCCTTCGACACTTCGCCGAGATTCTCGAAAGCGCAGTAGATCGTGTGGCCTTCCTCATCGGATTCCACGTCGTCGGCGCCGGCTTCGATCGCCGCATCCATGACCTTGTCGGCGCTGCCGGCCGATGCCGGATAATAGATCTCGCCGGCACGATCCCACATGAACGACACCGAGCCGGTTTCGCCCATCGCCCCGCCGGCCTTGGTGAAAGCGGCGCGCACGTTCGAGGCCGAACGGTTGCGGTTGTCGGTCAGGGCTTCGACGATGACGGCGACGCCACCGGGGCCATAGCCCTCATAGCGCACGGCTTCGTAGTTTTCGGCATCGCCCATCGACGCCTTGTTGATGGCGCGCTGGATGTTGTCCTTCGGCATCGACACCGCCTTGGCATTCTGCACGGCCAGGCGCAGGCGCGGGTTCATCGATGGGTCGGGCGTCCCGCTCTTGGCGGCAACGGTGATTTCGCGCGCCAGCTTGGAAAACATTTTCGACCGCACCGCATCCTGGCGGCCCTTGCGGTGCATGATGTTCTTGAACTGTGAATGGCCAGCCATGGCACCCCTGTCGTCTTCTCGGCTAGAGCATCCCGAAGCGAGGTGATCTCGCCTCGTCTTCCGCAATGCTCGAATTCAAAATTTCAGAGCGTCCCAGGTGCAACTCGTGGAAGCACGGCGTTCTCTGTCGGAATGGCCGGCTTATAGATAAATCGGCTCAATTCGTCCAGCCGCACCGTGTATGCGGCGCAGATGCTCAGGATCGCCGCTTTCCTACCGGCGACCAGCACGGATGCCCCGGTTGGCATGTATCCAATTCTCGACCGGACCTTCCGGAATGTCGGAAGTACCAATTCCCCTGTCAGGCAAATCAGCCAAGCTTGCAAGCTGGTTCGCGCTGATCCGGGCTAAGGTCTTTCCTGTTCATACTCAGTGCCCGCCGCCGGACTTCGCCTTCCTGCGCTGCCGCGCCAGCATGTTGAGCCCTTCGACCAGGGCCGAAAAACCCATCGCGGCGTAGATGTAGCCCTTGGGCACGTGATAGCCCATGCCGTCGGCGATCAGCGTCATGCCGATCATCAGCAGGAAGCCCAGCGCCAGCATGACGATGGTCGGGTTCCTGGCGATGAAATTCGCCAGCGGTCCGGCCGCCAGCATCATCACGCTCACCGCGACGATCACGGCAACGTACATGATGGCGATCTCGTCGGTCATGCCGACGGCGGTGATGATCGAATCGATGGAGAAGACGAGGTCGAGCAGCAGGATCTGGAAGATCGCGCCGGCAAGGCTGATCTGCAGCGTCTCGCCCAGCATCGTGTCCTGGTGGTCGTCATGATCGACCGTGTGGTGGATTTCCTTGGTCGCCTTCCACACCAGGAACAGGCCGCCGGCGATCAGGATCAGGTCGCGCCAGGAAAAGCCGTGGCCGAAAGCCGTGAACACCGGTGTCGTCAGCTGGACGATGACCGAAATGGTGGCCAGCAGCACCAGCCGCATGATCAGCGCCGCCGAGATGCCAAGCCGGCGGGCGCGGGCCCTTTGCGCTTCCGGCAGTTTGTTGGTCAGGATCGAGATGAAGATCAGATTGTCGATGCCGAGCACGATCTCCAGCACCACCAGCGTCAGCAGCGCGACCCAGGCGGTTGGATCGGACACGAAGTGAAAATGCGGCGCCAGGAATTCGATGAGCTGCATGGAGGTCGTCCCCTCTACGATCTAGAGCAGTGTCGCCGGCAATTAGGTACTGCTTGCGTCCATATCAATGTCACGACCAGAAGGAGGGCGCGGTTTCCTCCAGTCGCGGGCCGCGACGAAACGGCGCGATCCTCTCGGTCAGCCCGGTGCGGTCGGAAATGTCGACGCCGACGCCGCACAATGTCGCCGGTCCGGTCGCTGCCTCGAAGCGCCCTTTCGGCACTTTCGAAAGGAACCGGTTGAGCGGTTCCTCCTTGTCCATGCCGAGCGAGGAATCATAGTCGCCGCACATGCCGGCATCGGAGATGTAACCGGTGCCGCCATTGAGGATCTGGTGGTCGCCGGTCGGCTGGTGCGTGTGGGTGCCGACGACGAGACTGGCGCGGCCATCGACGAAATGCGCGAAGCACATCTTTTCCGACGTCGCCTCGGCGTGAAAGTCGATGATCACCGCATCCGCCTGCTCGCCGAGCGGACAGGCGGCCAGTTCGCGTTCGCCGGCCTGGAACGGATCGTCCAGTTCGGGATGCATGAACACCCGGCCCATGATGTTGGCGACCAGCACGCGCGCGCCGGTCCTGGCGATGTAGACACCGGAGCCGCGCCCGGGCGTGCCCTTGGGGAAATTGGAGGGGCGCAGAAAACGCTCTTCGCGCGGCGCGAAGGCCAGTGCGTCGCGCTGGTCCCAGACATGGTTGCCGGTGGTGACGACGTCGGCGCCGGCCGCAATCGTCTCGCGAAAGATCTCTTCGGTGATGCCGAAGCCGCCGGCGGCGTTCTCGCCATTGACGATGACGAAATCGAGTTTGAAATCGGAGATCAGCCCCGGCAGCTGTTCCCACACTGCCGTGCGTCCCGTTTTTCCCACCATGTCGCCGAGGAAGAGAAGTCTCATATGATCCTGCACCGAAGGTCAGCGAAGCAAAAGCTGCATGACGTCTGTGAAAAGATCATGCGTCCATTGTGCTATCTACAATTTTGGCGCGAAGCGGCGCAACCCGCTCTCGGTGAGTATTTCCGAGATGATGACGTCGTGGTCTTCATCCGGCACCAGTGCCACCTCCTGGCAGTCGAAGGCGATGCCGATCAATCGGGGCGTCTGCCCCTTGTCGATCAGCCTGGCGATGGCGCGGTCGTAATAGCCGGCGCCGTAGCCGATACGATGACCGCGCGCGTCGAAGGCGGCGAGCGGCACCAACATCAACGAAGGGTCGAGCACCTCGGCTTCCTCATGCGGGCCGACCGTGCCGAAGCCCATCTCGACCATCGGCGCGCCCCGCACCAGCTCGCGAAAGACGATGGTGGTCTTGTCGAGGATCGCCGGCAGGCAAAGCCTGGCTCCCTTCTCGCGCAGGGCGAACATCAGCGGCCGGACGTCGACTTCCGAACGCATCGGCCAGAAGCCGGAAACGATCTGGCCCGGCTCGACAGCGAGGTGATCGCGCGCCGTCTCGGCCATTTCGAGCGCGATCTCCACCCGCCAGAATTCATCGAGCGCGTCGCGGCGCCCGAGTGCCTCGAGGCGAAGCTGCTTTTTCAGGTGTTTCGAGGATGTCATGCGCAGACGATAGAAAAGATCGGATTTGGATAGAGTTTTAGGAGCGACGTTTTCTACCGCATCATCCGCCGAAATACATGCATGCCTTGAAAAAAGTGACGATCCACACAACCGGTGGAGAGAGCGATCCCGGGAACCTACAAAGTAGGTGGGCGCCGTGTGAGAAAACCCACGGGTCTTCCCAGGGACAGCTCCCTAAGGATCGTTAAGGCCCCGGGGAAAATGTTCTCCTGCCGGGAAGCGCAGACCGTCATCGCCAATATAGGCCGCCGGTCGACCAAGCGCCAGTGAGACGGGCATTCTTTCCCGTGTCGGGTTCACGCCCTCGCCGCTGCCGACAAGCCACCCTTGCACAGGCAGGCCAGCGTCCTTACGGTCGTCATGACCAACCAAGAGCAATTCCAGGAAAAGTGTGAAACGGTTTTCCGTCCGGAATTGCGTCAAAACAAAGAGATTGAGCGGATCGACGTTTCCGTGAAACGGTGAACCGCTCCAGGGAGCAAAAATGCGTTTCGAAGGCACGGCGGCCTATGTCGCCGACAAGGATCTGATGGTGGCGGTCAACGCGGCGATCGCGCTGGAGCGGCCCTTGCTGGTCAAGGGCGAGCCCGGCACCGGTAAGACCGAACTCGCCAGGCAGGTGGCCGCCGCACTCGGTCTCGACCTCATCGAATGGCACGTGAAATCGACGACGCGAGCCCAGCAGGGTCTTTACGAGTACGACGCCGTCTCACGGCTGCGCGACAGCCAGCTCGGCGATATCAGGTTCAACGACATCAGGAACTACATCAAGCGCGGCAAGCTTTGGGAAGCATTCGCCACGGCCAAGAAGGTCGTGCTTCTGATCGACGAGATCGACAAGGCCGATATCGAGTTCCCCAACGATCTGTTGCAGGAACTCGATCGAATGGAGTTCTTCGTCTACGAGACCGGCGAAACGATCCGCGCCGCGGTCAGGCCGATCGTCATCATCACCTCCAACAACGAGAAGGAGCTGCCGGACGCCTTCCTGCGCCGCTGCTTCTTCCACTACATCCGCTTTCCCGACGTCGACACCCTGCACAGAATAGTCGACGTGCACTATCCAGGCATCAAGCAGAACCTGGTGCGGGCGGCGCTGACCCGGTTCTACGAGATCCGCGAGGTGCCGGGGCTGAAGAAGAAGCCGTCGACCTCCGAGGCGCTCGACTGGATAAGGCTGCTGGTCGCCGACGATATCGCGCCGGAAGACCTGCGCGCCGACCCGAAGAACGCGCTGCCCAAGCTGCATGGCGCATTGCTGAAGAACGAGCAGGACGTGCATCTGTTCGAGCGGCTGGCCTTCATAGCGAGGCGGCAGGGGTAGCGCTTTCCCTGGCCGTGGACCGTTGCCGTCAGCCGAACAGGTGGGCAGCTTCGAACAGAACCCTCGGAGGAACCGAAATGACAGAGATCGCCGTCCGCCCCCTGGCGCAATCCGACCACGCCGAATGGCGGCGGCTGTGGACCGACTACCTGACCTTCTACGAAACCAGGCTGCCGGAAGAAGTCTATGCCGTCACCTGGAAGCGGCTGTTCACGGCGGGTGAGTTCGAGCCGAAGGGTTTCATCGCCACCCTCGATGGCAAGGCTGTCGGCCTCACCCACTATCTCTATCACCGCTCCTGCTGGGCGGAGCAGAACAACTGCTACCTGCAGGACCTGTTCGCCGACCCTGAAGTGCGCGGCAAGGGCATCGGTGCGGCCTTGATCAAGGCGGTGAAAGAGGCGGCGGAAAAGATCGGGGTCAAGAACGTCTACTGGATGACGCACGAGACCAATGCCACCGCGCGCAAGCTCTACGATCATGTCGCGCGCCGGACCGGTTTCATCGAGTATGATCTGCTGTAATGAAATCGGCCGCGCAGCGCGCAAAGCTGACTTGGAATGCCGACCGGTTTGAAGCGCTGGAGCGCGTTCGCGTTGTCTTGCAGCAAAGTGAATTCGCGCCACTCTATGCCAGCTACATCGCATATCTGGAACTGCGAGAGCGTGGGCTGAGAAAACAATCCTTTACTCAACTCGATGCCTTTATCGAGCAGACAGCATACGCCCCGTTTGAAGTTCGCCTTTCGGTAGTGCGGCATCTCGTTGGCGCAATTGAGGAGTACTGGGACCACTGGCCAGCGCCCGACAATTGGCAGTTTCCTGAGCAAATATCTCGACGGCTGACTGGGCCGCTCTGGCGCGAATGGCAGGAGCGGGAACCGACCAATCCTGAGGCGTGGGTGTATGGCTTCTACAACCTGTCCGGTCGAGTCGATGGCAGGGAGGTTGCATTTCTGCTGGACCCAACTCATCCACGCTACCAATATGCCCATCTGGACGGCCTGTGCGCGCAGCTAAACTATGAGCTTCATGAGCTTGAACACATTGAGACGATCCTTTGCACTCCGGAACATTTCGGCGAACTGGCCGGTTCGGTATCTGCCGTCGCAAAAGCAATTGGTGACAACATGACTGACGAGGTTGCAAAAACACTTGTCAACCTGAACGAACTGGCTGCACTCTACCGCAACCATAACCGAGACAGCGGCACTTTATTGCGAGAGCTTCTGCGGCTCGGCCGCAAAGACCTGGCCGACTTTCCAATTTTATCGGCCCGCCATTGGTTCCGTGTGCTTCCCCATCCTATAGGTTGACCCGGCCCGCCATGTTCATCCCCTTCTTCCTCGAACTGAAGGCAGCACGCGTTCCCGTTTCGCTGCGGGAATATCTGTCGCTGCTGGAGGGGCTGGAGGCCGGTTTGGTCGACTACGACGTCGAGGGTTTTTATTACCTCGCGCGTGCGGCACTGGTGAAGGACGAGCGCCACATCGACCGCTTCGACCAGGTGTTCGCGCATGTCTTCAGGGGCGTTGAGGCGCTGGGCGGGCCGGATGCCGTCGACGTCGCCAATATTCCCGAGGAATGGCTGCGCCGCCTCGCCGAGAAGCATCTGACCGACGAGGAGAAAAAGCTGGTCGAGGCGCTCGGCGGTTTCGACAAGCTGATGGAGACCTTGAAGCAGCGGCTGGAGGAGCAGAAAGGCCGCCATCAGGGCGGTTCGAAATGGATCGGCACCGGCGGCACCTCGCCGTTCGGCGCCTATGGCTACAATCCCGAAGGCGTGCGCATTGGCCAGCACGAAAGCCGCAACCACCGCGCCGTCAAAGTCTGGGACAAGCGCGAATTCAGGAATTTCGACGATGCCGTCGAACTCGGCACCCGCAACATCAAGATCGCGCTGAAGCGCCTGCGCCGCTGGGTGCGCGAAGGCGCCGAGGAGGAATTCGACCTGCCCGGCACCATCCACGCCACCGCCGAGCACGGCTATCTCGACGTGCGGACCCGGCCCGAACGGCGCAACGCGGTGAAGCTCTTGATGTTCTTCGATGTCGGCGGCTCGATGGACGACCACATCAAAAGCGTCGAGGAATTGTTTTCGGCCGCCCGCGCCGAATTCCGCCAGCTCGAATACTTTTATTTCCACAATTGCCTCTATGAGGGTGTGTGGAAAGACAATCGCCGTCGTCATGCCGAGACGATCCCGACCTTCGATCTGCTTCATAAATACGGGCCGGACTACAAGGTGATCGTCGTCGGTGATGCCTCGATGAGCCCTTACGAGATCGCGCACCCCGGCGGCTCGGTCGAACATTGGAACCCGGAGGCCGGAGCCGTCTGGCTCGTCCGCCTGCTGCAGCAATGGCCGAACGCGGTGTGGCTGAACCCCGAGAGCCAGAAGAACTGGGGCTTTACCCACTCGACCACCATGATCCGCGACATCTTTGGCGGCCGTATGTTCCCGCTGACTCTTGCCGGACTGGAGGCCGCGACCAAGCAGCTTTCGAGGAAGCATTGAGCGTCAGGGGATGCCGGGCAATTGCTTGAGTCCAATGACAGGTTTTGGCGATCGCAAATCGCCGAAGTCGGCGTTTGGAAGAAGGTCGCGGCCGATCCGAGACCTGAAATGATTGCCCGTCAGGAGTGCCCCGATACTGGGCAGGGGTGTAACAAATGCCTATGTTGCCGCGAATATGAGGTTGCAATCAACAACGAGCCGGCAAGGCTGAGGAGATCAGATGGACACCCACACCTACCCCGTTACCCGCACCGACGCCGAATGGCGCGCCCGGCTGACGCCGGAGCAATATGCCGTCATGCGCGGCCACGGCACCGAGCGGCCGGGAAGCTGCGCCCTGCTCTATGAGAAGCGCGCCGGCACGTTTTCCTGCGTCGGCTGCGACCAGCCGCTGTTCGAATCCAAGCTGAAGTTCGAGAGCGGCACCGGCTGGCCGAGCTTCAACGACCCGGTGCCCGGCTCGGTCGAGAACACCGTCGATCGCAGCTACGGCATGGTCCGCACCGAATGCCATTGCGCCCGCTGCGGCAGCCATCTCGGCCATGTCTTCGAGGACGGCCCGCCGCCGACCGGCCTGCGCTATTGCATCAACGGCGTGGCGCTGAAATTCGAGCCTGCGGCTTAAGCCGAAGCTCGATAGCTGGATGAACGGAAGGGCGGCCGCGGCCGCCCTTTTCATTGCTCGGCAAGAAGCCCGGCGAACGCGACAGGCGCCGTCGCGTCAGACCACGACCACCAGGATCAGCCACAATATGGCGCCAAGCGTCATCAGCGAGGCCCTGGCGCCCTTGGCCTTTTCCGTGGTTCGCCATACGGCAAAGGTCAGAAAGATGTTGTAGGGCACCGGCGCGAAATGCACCGCCAGAACCAGCGCGAGCGGCAGCTTCAGTCCGAGCAGGATGATCGCTGCCACCGACGATGCGACGTTGATCGCGGTGCCGACAAGGACGAGGTCGTGCCAGAACAGCCGATCGAGCGGCACCCGGCCTTGCCAGCGTGCGCGAAAAAACCCCCGGCTTGCCGTGTCGGTTTCGTTTTCGGGAAGCTTTGAAGCATTCATCAGCGCAACTTCTCTTCGGCGGCGGCAGGGATGTCAAACGCAACACACCGTCAGCGCCGGGCGATGACGGACATATGACCTGACCAGATATCATCAACCGGTCGCGAAACCTTTCTACGCCGCTGCTTTTCGGTATACTTTGCCGAGCGGTGACCTCCTGAGGGAATTTGTCGCCCGATCATCCAGTCGCCTGCCGGGGAGGTCTTGAGATGAGCGATAAGTTTTACAACGTGCTGTTTCTGTGCAACGCCAATTCGGCGCGATCCATCATGGGGGAAGCCATCCTCAACCGGATTGGCACCGGCAGGTTCAAGGCCTTTTCCGCCGGCTCGCAACCGAAGGGCACGGTCAATCCCGACGCGCTGCATCTGCTCGAAACCCTCAACTTCGACACCAGCTTCGCCCGTTCGAAAAGCTGGGACGAATTCGCCGCGCCCGACGCGCCGGAAATGAATTTCGTCTTCACCGTCTGCGACAACACCACGAACGAATCCTGTCCCATATGGCCCGGCCATCCCATGACGGCACTGTGGGCGATACCGGACCCGGCGAAGGCCGTCGGCACCGACGCCGAGGTGCACCTCGCCTTCGCCGATGCCTATCGCATGCTCAACAATCGCATCTCGCTGTTCGTCAATCTGCCGGTGGACACACTCGACCATATGACGCTCCAGCACCATCTGGACGAGATCGGCCGCGACACGAAGCCGAACTGATCGCAAACACGCTTCGTCGCGGTCAGCGGCCGGC
The DNA here is from genome assembly GCF_042682105.1 of Mesorhizobium calcicola. Taxonomy (NCBI): domain Bacteria; kingdom Pseudomonadati; phylum Pseudomonadota; class Alphaproteobacteria; order Hyphomicrobiales; family Phyllobacteriaceae; genus Mesorhizobium; species Mesorhizobium calcicola. The sequence goes on along the minus strand of NZ_JBHUGY010000038.1, from coordinate 67,012 downwards.
AGGCGCGAGTTCATGCTCCTGCGACGTCGCGATCCGCCAGAACCTCTTCGACAGCCCGCTCGATGCGCGAGGCTTCCGTCACCAGCCAGTCGGCCATCGCCGGCCAGTTGTCCTCGGCAAAGCAGTTCACCCGCCACAGCGAATTGATGCCGAGCCCCGGGGACTGCTGTTCCGGCCGCAGATTCAATCTTGCCTCGATCGCCGGCTGGAACGGCTTCAACCGCGACCAGGCTCCCGTGGCGCCGAACTTCTCGTTGCGCCCGAAGAAGACGCCGACATGGTTCTGCGCCGGCGCGACATACATGGAAAGGACCAACGCGAAGTCGGGCAGCCCGCGCTGCCAGAACCAGGGTCCGCGCCTCGCCAGCAGAGCCTTTTCCTCCGGATGGCGTTCCTCGAACAGCGTCCAGAAGCCGCGCTGGCGGAATTCAGAGGCGCGGCGCGCGCCGAAGTCGAATTCGCTCATGGTTCGAACCGTATCTCCGGCAACCGTGTTGGGCCGGTTAATCTTACACCATGCCGAGCGCGGCCCTGTACAGATCGAGGATGGTTTCCCCGAACCGCTCGATCGTCAAGAATCACGGCGGATCGGGAGGGCACCTCAAGCTGGCTGCGCTGGCCGTTGGCCTCGCTTGGGATCAGCTTTGCATCTGGATGATCTGATCCATGGGCATCATGTTGTGGTTCATATGCGCCATGATCCAGAGCGAACCGACGATGACCAGCAGAACGATCAACACACCAAAGGCAAGCGCCAAGACGTTGTTGACGTTGTCGGGGCCGGTGGTGATGTGGAGGAAAAAGACGAGGTGAACGCCCATCTGCGCGATCGCCAGGACGGCCAGTGCGACAGGAATGCTCGGTTCCCAAACCAGCATCGTGCGCGAGATAAAGAAAGACACCAGGGTAAGCAGCGTCGCGAGCCCTAGCCCGACCAGGTAAGTCCTGATTTCTTCGGCAGCCTCGTATCCGTCGAGGCTCTCGTCACCCGGCGCGGTGTCGGCGTAATGCGGGTCTTCTTCCAGCTCAGGGTGGCTCATTGCGTTACTGCCATCAAATACACCATGGTGAACAATCCGACCCAAATGATATCAAGAGCGTGCCAGAACAGGCTGAAGCAAAGCAGGCGCCGGAGAATGTCGGCCCGGTAGCCCTTGGCGAACACCTGCGCCATCATCGTAAGCAGCCATAACAAGCCGATGGTCACATGCAGGCCATGGCAGCCGACCAGTGTGAAGAAAGCCGACAGGAACGCGCTCCGCGTCGGGCCTGCCCCGAGTGCAATCATGCCCGTGAACTCTCGGATCTCGATGCCAAGGAATGTAGCCCCCAATATGAAGGTTGCGGCCATCGCGCCATAGAACCAGAATCCGTTGCGCATCCGGGCGCCGACGCTTGCGAGGCCACAGGCAAAGCTCGACAGGAGAAGGCAGGCCGTCTCGATGCCGACATTGCCGAGGTTGAACAGTTGCCGCCCGCTCGGCCCGCCGGCCGTCGCGTCAACCAGCACCGCGTAGGTCGCGAAGAAGGCGGAGAACATGACGATGTCGCTCAGCAGGAAAATCCAGAAGCCGTAGCCTGCGATGATGCGCTTCGACGCCAGCGCATCGGCCGCATGCTTCGCGGTGTGCTGGAGACCCGGCGAGCCGTAGGCCCGCTCGACGCGGTTCGGGACGTCCTGGCCGCCGGCCGCGTCGAACGCGCTCATGACGCCGTCCCCGATAGGGCGAGCGTCTCGCCGCGCGCGGTTCGGTTGGCCCGATCGATGCGCGCGACGGTGTCGGCCGGAATTACATAGTCGACTTCATCGCGCCAGGCGAAGACAACGAAGGTTGCGAACGCGCCCACTGCAGCCAAGGCCACGATCCACCAGATATGCCAGATCAGCGCGAATCCCATGAAGCTGGCGAAGAAGGCGCAGATGAACCCTGTCGGACTGTTCCTCGGCATCTCGATGTCCACATAAGGGGGGTCCTCGCCCAACCCGACCTGCTGGCGCGCACGCTGCTTCATGCCCCAGTAAGCCTCGTCGCCCTCGACGCTCGGGAGCATCGCGAGATTGAAGGCAGGTGGCGGAGAAGGTGTCGCCCATTCGAGGGAGCGTCCATTCCAGGGATCGCCGGTCCTGTCGCGAAGTTCCTCACGCCGGCGAATGCTGATGGCGAGTTGCGCGATCTGCAGGACTATTCCGGCCAGGATGATCGCCGCGCCGCCGGCGGCGATCAGCAGCCAGGGACGCCATTCGGGGACATCGTAGTGCTGCATGCGCCGCGTCATACCCATGAGGCCCACGACATAAAGCGGCATGAAGGCGACGTAGAAGCCCACGATCCAGCACCAGAACGACGCTTTGCCAAGCCCTTCGTGCAGCCGGAAGCCGAAGGCTTTCGGAAACCAATAGGTGTAGCCGGCGAAGGCACCGAAGAGCACGCCTCCGATGATGACGTTGTGGAAATGGGCTACAAGGAAAAGGCTGTTGTGCAGGACGAAGTCCGCCGGGGGCACCGCCAGCAAGACGCCGGTCATCCCGCCGATGACGAATGTGACCATGAAGGCGATCGACCACAATATCGGCTGGGAATAGACGACCCGGCCACCGTACATCGTGAAGAGCCAGTTGAAGACCTTTACGCCCGTAGGCACCGCGATGATCATCGAAGCGATACCGAAAATCGCGTTGACGTCGGCGCCGGCCCCCATGGTGAAGAAGTGGTGCAACCACACGGTGAAGGAAAGTACGCAAATGGCCATCGTCGCCATGACCATCGACCGATAGCCGAACAGCGGCTTGCCGGAAAAGGTTGAGATCACTTCCGAAAATATACCGAAGGCGGGCAGGATCAGGATGTAAACTTCAGGATGTCCCCACGCCCAGATCAAGTTCACGAACATCATCGCGTTGCCACCGGCTTCATTGGTGAAGAAGTGAAAACCGAGGTAGCGATCCAGCAGCAGCATCGCCAAAGTCGCCGTCAGGATGGGAAATGCCGCGACGATCAGCAGGTTGGAGGCGAGCGTCGTCCAGCAGAACATCGGCATCCGCATCAAGGCCATGCCGGGTGCACGAATCTTCAGGACCGTCGTGACAAAGTTAACGCCGGTCAGCAAGGTTCCCACGCCGGAAATCTGGAGCGACCAGAGATAATAGTCGACACCGACGCCGGGCGAGTAGGCCATCTCCGACAAAGGGGGATACGGCAGCCACCCGGTGCGCGCGAACTCGCCCACGACCAGCGAAATATTGACGAGCAACGCGCCGGCAGCGGTGAGCCAAAAGCTGACCGAGTTGAGCGTCGGGAACGCCACGTCCCGGATCCCAAGCTGCAGCGGCATGACGAAGTTCATCAACCCGATCACGAAGGGCATTGCGACGAAGAAGATCATCAGCGTGCCGTGAGCGGAGAAAATCTGGTCGTAGTGCTCGGGTGGCAGGTATCCTTCGGAGCGGAATGCCAGCGCCTGTTGCGACCGCATCATGATCGCATCGGCGAAGCCGCGCAGCAGCATCACCATCGCGAGCAAGATGTACATGATCCCGATCCGCTTGTGGTCCACGCTGGTGATCCAGTCGTGCCAAAGATACGGAAGCCAGCCCTTCAGCGTCACCCATGCGAGGACGCCGACAATCACCACACCCACCAGGGCGGCCGTGAACAGTGGGATCGGTTGGTCGAAGGGAATAGCTGCCCAGCTGAGTTTGCCAAACATGCTAGTTCTCCGTCCGCGGGGATACGCTCGCATTAGGCCGACCGGTCTGCGGGCCGGGTCCAGGCGGCAGTTGCCGTGTGACGATCTGCTGGAAGAGGTCGGGATCGGCCGCGCGGAAGGTGAAAGGGGTGGTAATCACGCTTTGCCTGGCCAAGGCAGCATAGCTCTTGGCGTCGAGGCTTGGCCCCATGCTGCGCGTGGCATCGATCCAGGCCGCGAACCGCTGCGCCGACACCGCCTGCACGTCGAAATGCATGTCCGAGAAACCATCGCCACTGAAATGGCTCGAAAGACCGCGGAAGGTGCCCGGAGCATTCGCGCGCAGGTTCAACTGCGTTGTCATGCCGGTCATCGTGAAGATCATGCTGCCGAGCCGCGGTACGAAGAACGCATTCATCACGCTCGCGGATGTCAACGAGAAATGAATGGCCGTGCCGGCAGGAACCACAAGATGGTTCACGCTCGCTATACGCTGGCCCGGGTAGATAAAGAGCCACTTCCAATCCAGCGCGACCACCTGGACCTCCAGCGGTGGCGCGTTTGATGTCAACGGTTTCGCGGGATCGAGGTCGTGGGATCCGATCCAGGCCACTCCGCCCAGGAGCATGATCACAAGCAGGGGAATGGACCAGACGATGAGCTCGATACGGCCCGAATACTCCCAATTCGGCAGGTGGTTCGCTCTCGTGTTGGAGGCTCGAAACCACCAGGCGAAGGCAAAGGTGGCGACGATCGTCGGCACCACGATGGCGAGCATGATGGCGAGCGAATCTATCAGGATCGTTTTCTCTGCTATCCCGACCTCCCCTTGCGGGTCGAGAACCGCCGGCTGGCATGCCGTCAAAACGATCGGCGCCAGGAGGGCAGCGCAACGCGCCATCTTGGTGCTCGCCGATCGACGACGCCGCGAAGGCCGTTTGCAGTCTGGCAGTCCGTCTGACCTGGCGGGCATCACCACGCTCCCTCACATCATGTGAGCATCCTGGCCGATGCTTGGCGTCCGGCTCGGCTTGGCCGCTGGCATCCCGCATTCCTAATGAGCCGCCCCACTTGGCCTTCGAACTGTCGTCCCTGATCGCACATGCGATACGCGGTTCATCAACGAGCGAGGCTATTTGTGGAGCGAGACAAAGGCTTTGCCGGTCTTGCGGTGATTGGTGCTAATCTGCGCAGCACGTGGATGGGATCAATCGAAGCAGCGAACCCTGAACGACTGCGAGAGCTGCAAGAAAAGCGCGGGCGGCGTCACCGGCTCACGCACCGGGGTGCGCGATGCTAAGCTGGCACGATGGGCGACTTCTCCTTGCGCAAGGCGTGCAGAAACTGCGGGTCGGCGCGCAAACTGGCGCGGACCAATTCCGGCGGTGTGAGGGCAAGCCACTGATTCAGTGACACATCGGCGAAGTAGTCGCTCTTGAATACCTCCAAATATCGCAGCGTCGTATTGCCTGTGTTCTCGATGTAGTGGCCCATGGCGAAGGGTACGTAGCCGACGTCGTTGGCCTGGAAATCGAATGTGCGGGCGGCACCTGAGGCGGCGAACACCCCCATGCGGGCCTGACCCTGAATGTAGTACTGCCATTCGTTTGTATTCGGATGCCAATGCAACTCGCGCATCGCTCCAGGCTCGACCTCGACCAGGGCCGCCGCGATTGTTTTGGAAGCCGGGAACACGCTGCTGTCGGTAATTCGCGCGGTTCCGTGTTTCATCTTGATCGGAGCCTGTGCCATCATGCGGTGGCTGAAGCTGTGCGGAACCTCAACCGCGCCCGCGATCTTGTCTGCGCTGAGCGGCCCCGGAACCGGCGCGGGAAACATGTAAAGCTCGCTGGGATCGGGGACGTTGGCAAGGCTCGACGCCGGAACGCCGAAATTCTTGGCGAGCACTTCGGGAGGCGTGTGCTTCAGAAAGTCGCTTAGGAGGAAGGTGTTATCCTCGTCGAAGTCGCCGTCATCGAACACCAACAAGAATTCCGTCCCGTCTGGATCAAGGCCCTGGATCGAGTGTGGAATGCCCGGCGGGAAATACCACAGGTCGCCCATGCCGACGTCGTCGACGAAATTGTGGCCATTGGCATCGACAGCCGTGATGCGTGCTTTCCCATACAGAACATAGGCCCACTCGGCGGCCTTGTGCCAATGCAACTCACGCACGCCGCCGGCATTCAGGCGCATGTTCACGCCGGCAATGTCCTTGGAGACGCCGAGCTCGCGCACGGTCACCTGCCGGGTCCAGCCACCGCCAGACAGTCGCATATGGGCATCGTCAAACGAGAAACGCAGGTTCGGCAGCGCACCCGAATCCGTGCTCGGTGGGGCCACCAGGTCCGGATTCTGGGCCATCCGGGGAGGATTCATCGGACCAGGGTTGGTGCCGCCGCGGCCGTTGACTATCGGGTCACGTTTCTGCGCCTGGGCAAGTGTCGCCGTCGTGAGCAAGCCGCCAGCTGCTGTCGCAGCCAGCATGGTTCGACGGGATATCTTGTCGGTGACTATGCTCATTTTGTCATTCCTTGCTGCGGTGGGCTTCTCGACGTGAATTGGTTCGGCCACGGACGGCCTGAGTGTCCGCTTGGCACGCAAGGCACACGATATTGATCGGGCGCTGACGAGGTCTTTCCTATTGACGCACGCAATAGCTGAATCGCACGATGATCGTGGCTGTCGAAGGTGGAGCGGTGCGGAGGAACGCTGCCCGCGATCGCCTCAGGCGGGTTGCGCCAAATGGAAACGCCCAGGCTCTCACGCTCGCCTGTTTCTATTTTTTGCACCCACGACAACGCGCTGCTCGTCAGTCCAAAACCGAATGCCAAGAACGTCGCACCTTGCATTGTCAGGTCGATTGCCAGAATCGCGGCTGGCGCCGCCAGAGTACTGAATGGCCGTCCGAAGAGGATGACAAGGCCCGCAAGAAGCGTGACTGTCCCTGAAAACGCAACCCAGCCCCAAGCCAGATGGCGCCTGGACTGGAGACCAACCCAGAACCGCAGAATGCCTGCCGCGATTAGTGTGATTGCCAGCACGAGCGTGTAAGCCAAGGCTGCAAGCAGTGGATTGTGGAACGCGGCGATGCCGGCGATCGCATAGGCGAAGCCGCTCGACAGCCAGAATGCAAACGATCTCCATCCCTGAATATTGAAAGCGTGAACGACCTGCGCGATGCCGGCTACCGACATCAACACGCCAATATGGAAGACGGATGGCACCGTAGCGGCGGACAGGTTCGCGAATCCCAGAAAGCCCAGGCCCAGTAGAGCGATGCCAAGCATTGTGAAAAGCCACCACTTTGCGCGCAACTCCGGGAAGGCGGAGCCGAGGCCACGGGATCGTTCGATCGCATTCGTCATGAGTTCCTCCTTCAGTTCAGTCGAGGGACGCCGCCGGATGGTGAGAGGCAAGCGCATCCGGTGTCGTCATACCCCTCTTGTTGCTGCCAGGACTTGCGCGTTGTTGCCTTGGTCGGCGCTGATTTTGCGTGTTTTCCGCCAGATCGAATGCGGTGGCCACACACAGGCCTGTGTCGTGGGTGGGTCGCTCGATCTCTAGGATTGGTTCGGGGCGAGGGTTGCAGTGACAAAGGTGCAATCTGGCGCCGACGATCGCAATTTCGAACAAGCAGAAAGGATTTTGTTGCTTAGGTTGGACTTCGACACTGTGTGACACGGAGAGCCGATCAACAGCGCAAGGTGCGCTAATGGCTCTCGCCAAAAGTGCGCACGATGCCTTGCAGCCGAGACCTCGACGGATCGGCGCTGCCCGTAGGGCGCCTTTGCCGGCAACACATGAAATCAACAAATAATATTTGTAGTTAAAGTATATACATATATCAAACATTCGTATTATGCCGAGGAGCTTCTCCTGTATCTATATCAGTTTGGCTTTCAACGACCAAGAAAGCTTCAACTACAGGAGCGTATTATGAAAAGAGTAACAGGAGTCTTGGCGACGATCGCCTTGGGCGCAATGCTGGCAGCCGGCTCAGCAACGATGTCGATGGCGCACGGTGGTGGCGGTGGCGGCGGCCATGGTGGTGGCGGCGGCTTCGGCGGTGGCGGAGGCTTTGGCGGCGGCGGCCATGGTGCGAGCATGGGCGGTGGCGGCCATGCCGGAGGCTTTGGCGGTGGCGTAGGCCTTGGCGGTGGCCACGGCATAGGCTTTGCCGATGGTGGTCGTGTCACAAGCATGGGCGGTGGCGCCCATGTCCGTGGTGTCCATGTCGGCGACGGTCATAGGTTTGGAAGGGACCGCGGTTTCGGCAGTGACTTTTATGATGACGGCTACTGCGGTTACCCGTACCCATACAATGAGTATCGCGGACTTTACCCATATTGTCCGTGATCCATGACAGTCTCTTCGAATCCGGACTCCACAGCGTGAGCGGGGACCGGATTCGAACTCCGAAGGATTGGCGCGCATGTCTGCCGAACTGCCGGCCTGACCGGAATTTCGTTTCGCACTGCCGATACCCCATGCACATCCATGGATACATGTATATGTATCTGTCAAACACGGATACTATTCCGAGATCGACATACATAGCGATATAAGTGTTGTTCAACAGTCCGGGAATTCTCAACCTGCAGGAGTGTATCGTGAGAAAATCAGCAGCAACATTGGCGAAGATTACTTTGGGCGTGATGCTGGCGACCGGCACGGCGACGGTCTCCATGGCGCGCAGCGGCGGCAGTGATGGTCATCCCCTACACGCTCGCAGCGGTGCCATCGGCAACCGCCAGCACCACAAGGTCTTTTTCTTTGGCGGTCGGGAATTAGGCGATCGGGAATATGACAACCAGTCCTGGTTGAACGACGACACCGACACTGCCTACTGCTCGTTCGACGCCGTGAACCCGAGTTACTATGGATCCAATGGAATCTGGCACTCTTGCCTGTGACCCAATCCAGCCAATTGGAGTGGTTTGGTCGCATTGGTCGTCAGCAGGTTCCCAGCCTTGGGCGTCGAAGCCCGCCGATCCATTCAACTTAATGGATAGAATTCCGCCACCGCCCCTGATGGAACCGCGCAGATACGGCCTGTCACTGTTGCCCAGTTGACCGAAGGAGAACCTCTTATCGATTCGGGTCTCAAGGCGAACGAAACGGTCGTGGTCGACGGACAGTACGGGCTCATGCAGGGCACGCCGATGCAGTCGCCCTGCAAAGCGCAGTGCACTTAACGCCTCATAATTAACAGCAGTGCGGCACCTCCACCACGCCGTGCTCGACTGCGCTTTGCTCCGGGTTCAGGCTATCGCGATAGGCAACAGCAGCCGACAAAGTTCGAATCATCCCTGGCTTCAGCCGGGCACGATCTCCCGTACCTGTTTTGTTTGCAATTGCAGAAACAGACCATTGCTTCGCGAGCGGCACCGCGCGTCTCCGTATCCTAAGTCAACTTGGGTTGCCCGATGGACGGCAACTCCAGCCTGCGCGAAATACCGATTGCTTGCAAAAAAGCTTCGTCATGGCTGACAACCAGCAGCGCTCCGTCGTAGGCTCGCAATCCGGTTTCCACTGCCTCGATGGAATCGATGTCGAGATGATTGGTTGGTTCATCGAGGATCAGAAGGGAAGGCGGCGGCGGTCCACCCAGAACACAGGCGAGACCGGCGCGCAGCAATTGCCCCCACTGAGAGAAGACGCTGTCTGTAGCGCAGCGTCGGCACGAAACATGAACCGCGCAAGGGCGGCCCGGCAAGCATTCTCGTCCGCCGCTTGGTTGATGCGCCGGAAATTGTCCCTGATCGACACTGACGGATCGAGCAGCTTTACCCTCTGGTCCAGCATCGCGAATTCGGTCATAACCTGCACCGTTCCGACCCATGGTTCCATATGCCCGGCGATGAGCGCGAGCAGCGTCGTCTTGCCTGAGCCATTGGGTCCGGCAATGGCAATACGTTCGGGACCGGTGATCGTCAGGGACAGATCGCGGATTACCGGCACGTGTGGTGCGTGACCCACAGTGACCGCATCAAGCCGCAACACGGTTCTGCTGACCGGCCTGCCTGTCGGCGAGAGCGTGACTGTCAGAGGTTGAAGGATCTCGATCCGCTCTCGTGCGCCAGCCGCCGCTTCGACGGCCCGCGCGCGCCTGCTTTCGGCAAGGCGGGCATTCTCACCACTCGTACCCTCGCTTCGTTCCTTCAGTCCACTAAGCATGATGCGCGGCATGTCGCCTTTCGCACCCTTCTTCCGTCCTGCGCTGTCCTTGCGTGCTTTGCGCTCGGCCATTGCCTGCGTCCTTGCGGGCGATGGCGGCGATGCGTTTTTAGGCGTCCGCGAGGTCATGCTGCGCGGCAGCCAGGTCCAGCGCCCGGCGCTCGCGATAGGCGCCCCAGTTGCCGCCATAACGTATCGCGCCGAGAGAGGTCAGGTCGACGATGGCGTCCATCGTCTCCAGCAGTTCCCGGTCATGGCTGATGACGATGGCACCATTGCGCCAGCTTGCGAGCAGTTCAGTGACTGCCGTGCGGCCGGCGCGATCGAGATTGTTGGTGGGTTCGTCCAGCAGGAGGAAGTCCGGCTCCTCGAAGATTAGCGCGGCAAGGCGGCCCGCGTGCGCTGTCCGCCGGACAAAGCAGCCAGAATTGTTTCCGGCTGCGCACTGAGCCCAACCTGGCCAAGCGCGGAGGCCATGCCTGCCTCGAGCGTCCGGTCGGCATCGGCAAGCTCCTCGGCGGTGGCTTGGCCCGCCTCGGCGCGGCGCAGAAGCGCCAGTGCCTGTCTTCGGCCAAACAGGTCCGCCACCGTCTTGTCCCGCCTCCCCTGCGCGGTCTGGTGCAGGACACCAAGAGACCCACCGACGGAAATCGTGGCGGACTGAGGCGTAAGCTCGCCGGAGATCAGCCTGAAAAGCGTTGTCTTGCCGATGCCGTTGCGGCCGACGAGGCCTGAGCGTTCCGGCCCGAAGCTCAGGTCGATGTTGGAAAGAAGGGTGCGGCCGTCAGGCGCGGAAAAGGTAAGATTGGACAGAACGATCGAAGCATGGATGGAATTCCCGATGGCAAGGCGAGCTGGCGTTGCGGTCGGGCGGAAATCCATTGCTGCACACATCCTGTTGAGGCCGACGATTGCCGTGCATCTAGAGCACGTCCGGTTTAATCTGGGTCATAACCTGCGGCCTTGAAGTAGTTCTGGCATTCGGCTGGGGTGAAGAGGTCGACGAGCGATCCGACGGCGGTCCACAGGGCTGTGATTGTCCTCTCGGCTTTGGCCCGCATAAGAGCCTTGAGTTTTGAGAAGGCGTTTTCGATCGGATTGAAGTCGGGGCTGTAGGGCGGCAGGAACATGAGCCTCGCGCCGGTCGTCTCGATTGCATCGCGAACGCCGGCGGCCTTGTGGGCGGGAAGGTTGTCCATCACGACGATGTCGCCCTCCGACAGGGTCGGGACCAGCACCTGCTCGACATAGGCCAGGAATACGTTGCCGTTCATGGCGCCGTCATAGACGAACGGGGCGGTCATGCCCGTCAGCCGCAGTGCGCCGGTGAAGGTGGTGGTTTTCCAATGGCCGTGCGGCACGCCCGCCCGGCAACGCTCACCGCATGGCGCACGGCCCCGCAGCCGGGCCATCTTGGTCGATAGTCCAGTTTCATCGATGAACACCAGCTTTGCCGGATCGAGATCGAGTTGGCCGTCGAACCACGCACGACGGCGCTTCAGGATGTCGGGACGATCCTGCTCCAGTGCATGTGCGGACTTTTTTTGAACGTCCAGCCGTGCCGGCCAAGCCAGGCGCTTAAGGCGCTGCGACTGATCCGAGCCGATCGCTCGACCGCCAGCCGCTCTACCATCTCGTTCAGCGTGATGTCCTTGCGCTCATCGATCAACCCCACGATGAAGGCTTTATGCGCATCGAGGCTGGACGCGCGTCGACGGCCTTGCGGCCGCGGCGTCCGCTCGCCGATCTTCGCCCGTGCGATCCACCGGATTGCACTCGATATGCCGACGCCGAACCGCGCCGCCGCCTGCCGGGCAGACATGCCCGCGTCCGAAGCCTTCAAGACCCGCGATCGAAGATCGTCGCTCAGTGCTCTTCCCATCATCCACCTCATCAAAGTGGATGTTGAATCACCCGCGAAGCCCGACGTCACATCACAATCGATTCATTGATCGCGGGACGTGCTCTAGTCTCGCGAAACGTTGCAATCAAGACTGCGAACAGAGGATTCCTGATCCCTTGAGGTCGCCGCTGGCGATCCAGTCGAACAACTGGTTGGTGCGGGCGCGAAGCAGCGCCGGCGTTTGGATGGTCGAGGAATGGAGCGTATCCGGTCTTGATGCTCTTCGGCGGGCTCACGATGTCGAGCCCCCAATATGTTCATAGGCCTCACACAGCAGCCCCCGCCGCTCCTGAGAGACGGCGGTGCTGCGGCGAGACGGCGGAGCCTTCTTATTTACCCATGTATTGCTGGAGGAGGTCCTTGCTCGCAGCCGGATGGGCCTTGAACGAGTTTATGCCGTCAAACCACCCTTTCTGCGAGAAGTCGCCGTATTCGCTGCTGCCGTGTTCGCCACGGTCGCGACCGCCATGATGGCCCTCGCCGTGCGACGAGGCGGCAAAGGCCCCGGTGAGTGGAACGATGACGATCATCGCGGCAAGCGCCGCCCTCAGAGGGATGGAACGCATGATTAGATATCCTTTTCGATATGGAAGGCGGCTATTTGTCCACCGCGCATTCCGGCTACAGACACTCGGGAACCTTCGGGACGCGATGTTCATCTCGTCGCCGCCGGTCTCGGCTTGCATTGCTTACTTAGCGGTGATCAGAAGTAATAAATAGTATACCAAGGCGTTAATTGATGTATAAAGTAGTATGATGTGGTTATTTGTGACCCAGGCAGGCCCGCCAGACCTTGCGCCGTGCTGATGCTAGTCTGCCAACCTGAGCCCATTCTTCGCTCAACCTGGTCGTCCTGGCCGCGAGACACCTTCGAGGATCGATCGCAGCTCCTCTCTGCCCCTGGCGATCCGCGACGTCAGCGTGCCTGCCGGAATACCCAGCGCTTTCGTGGCATCGGCATAGGAGAGGCCTTCGACCGCGACAAGCACGAGTGCTGCACGCCGTTCAGGATTGATCTGCTGAAGCGCCGAGAACACGTCCACCGATATGAGCCTGTCGATCTGTGGCGACGTCGCGATCGCATCTATCGTTTCTGAGATCGTGGTCACCGCCTGGGCATGGCGTTTGGCGCGCCGCAACTGGTCGACGAACAGATTGTGCATGATCGTGAGCAGCCAGCGGCGCGGCGTATCGCCAGCCGTCCAGTTCGCCATCCTCGACAGCGCCCGTTCGAGGCTGTCCTGCACAAGGTCGTCGGCGGCATCGCGGTCCCGCAGCAGCGCGCGCGCATAGCCGCGCAGCCGTGGAATCTCCGCGACGATCGCTCGCCTGCGTTCGTCAGCGATTTCGGCCGCCGCGACGCCTGTCGACGAAGAAGCGTCAGCCGAGCGAAAACTCGGCTGCGGCGAAACATCGGGCGGAAGTTCGAGTTGCGTCATGTTCATGGTCATCAGGCGATGCGCAATGGCGGCGATTGCAACTTGCCGATGCCTTTCCTGGCTCTAGCTGCGTTCCAATCGAAGCTGTGCGGCTGGGGTGCCGTCGGCGCTACCATGGCGGACCCGACTGAGGCCTTCTTTTCGAAACGACTACATTCTTTCGCGATGGAATGTGGTCGGCTCAATGCTGGGGAGGAAGATGTGTTCGCCGGAATGCTGGCCCATCACTCGGCTGGGCCGAGTGACATCCTCGCCGCAGGGACGGGCACGTCTTCTGCGCCGCCTTTCAGGTAGGTCCAATAGAGAGGAAGTCCGGTGAAGAGGAACCCGCCGGCAATGTTGCCCAAGGTCACGGGTATCTGGTTCCAATACCACCAGTCTGCGAAGCTGATCTTGGCCCCGAGCATCATCCCCATGGGAATGACGAACATGTTGACGACGCAGTGCTCGAATCCGAGCGCGAAGAAGGCGAATATGGGCAACCAGCATCCGACGATCCTGCCGAGGGTGGACTTCGAACTCATTCCCATGACGACGCCGAGGCAAACCATCCAGTTGCAGAGCATGGCCTTGACGAAACCGGTCACCAGCCCATCGTATCCATACGGCTCATAGGCGATCGTCTTTGCTTCGGCGAGCGCGCGCAGATGATCTCCGAGCGCGCCCGCCCCGACATTGCCGACATCGGTTAGGACGACATAGAACAGCCCGGCAAAGGCGAGCGAGCCGAGCATGTTGCCGACAAAGACCCAGAACCAGTTGGCCAACATCCGGCCAACCGTCGTGCGGTGAGCCAGGACGGCCAGTGGCACCAGACCAAAATTCCCGGTCAGGAGCTCGAGGCCAAGGATGATGATGATGGCAAATCCCACCGGGAAGATGAGAGCGCCGACAAGCGCGACATTTGTCTGAAGCGCACCCTGCAGGGCCAGACTCGTCGCGAAGGCGAGGAGCGCGCCGGAAAGCATGCCGCGGATCAAAAGATCAGGAACGCTGTGAGAGGCTTTGGCGGCACCGAGATCCACCATTGCCCGCACGATTTCGGGCGGCGAGAAGCTGTCGTTCATGATCGCTGTCCTTCCGAGTCAGGCACGTCTCCGTGCGTCGCCAACCAGGACTGGATAGCCGACGGCATTTCGCGGCGACATTCTACGCAGGGCAACCGGACTAAGCGCTTGATTTAGGTCCAGACATTCCTTGGTATGCCTTGTCGGCCGCGATCAGGTCGGTGAGGCGGTCCGGAACATGTTGGCGCCGTCCGCTGGAACGGGTCGATCGATCGACGTGGCGCATGCTGCGGCGGCCATCCTGGCCGCTTCTATCCGCTGTATCGCGGCCTGCACGGCGCCAGAATCCGTCAGCGCAGGCAAAATCGCCGGCGTAGCTGCCGCATATCTGAACAATATGCCAATGGACAACTTAAGATGTGCTTCTCGCCAGCCAGAACCCTGATTAGCGCCGAGGAGATGGAAGCGATTGCCTCGTTGGCAGCAGTGCCGCTCGAGCGCCATGGTCTGCCGCCGGGACTGCGCAAAAGCAGCACGGCGGCAACCTGATGCCGGGGTCATCGCCACGTAGTCTTCTCGTGGGCGGCGACCCCGCCAGCACAGAACTCATTCCATTCCGAGCGCGGCCTTGTACAGGTCGAGGATGGTTTCCTCCTCCTGCCGCTCGGCCTGGTCCTTCTTGCGCAGCCGGATGATGGTGCGCATCGCCTTGGTGTCGAAGCCGGTGCCCTTGGCCTCGGCGAACACTTCCTTGATGTCGTCGGAAATGGTCTTCTTCTCTTCCTCGAGCCGCTCTATGCGCTCGATGAAGGCACGCAGCTGGCCGGCGGCAACAGTCTGGCTGGTCTCGGTGATATCGTCGGCCATGTTTTCTTCTCCGCGTCTTTTATGCGTCACGACTCGGAAACGGACCGTGACGGATTTGAGCGGGTTCGATGCCCGACCAAGCGCGGCGGGTCAAGATAATATCGATACGGATGAAGGGTTGCGCACGCCCCGAGGTGTGTTGAGATTCAGGTCAGGCCGAGCCGAAAACGGTGGCTTCCGAGAACCGGAGCGGAGCGTACTTAAAGTACGTGAGCACCGGAAGCGCAGGAAGCCAGCGTTTGCAGGCCGGCATCACCTGAATATCAATACACCTCAATTGAACGCGATCAGCAGATCCTTGGCATCGATCTGATCGCCGGCCTTGACCAGCACCTCGGCGACCGTGCCGTCGCGCTCGGCATGCAGCGCCGTCTCCATCTTCATCGCCTCGATGGAAAGCAGCACGTCACCGGCCTTCACGGCCTGACCGGCGGAAACCGCAAGCGCCGAGACCACACCCGGCATCGGCGCGCCGACATGCGCCTCGTTGCCAGGCTCGGCCTTGCGGCGAGCCTTGGCGGCGGACGCGCCATGCGCCCTGTCGGGCACCTTGACGCGGCGCGGCTGGCCGTTGAGCTCGAAGAACACGGTGACCATGCCCTTCTCGTCGACATCGCCGATGGCCAGACAGCGCACCACCAGTGTCTTGCCCTTCTCGATGTCGACGAAGATCTCGTCTTCCGGCTTCATGCCGTAGAAATAGGTCGGCGTCGGCAGGACGCTGACCGGGCCGTAGGTCTCCTGCGCGCCGACGAAGTCGGAAAACACTTTCGGATACATCAGCCAGGAGGCGAATTCGAACTCCGAGAGTTTGCGCTCGAGCTTCTCCTCGACCTCCTTGCGGCTGGCCTTGAGATCGGCCGGCTTGAGCAGCGAACCAGGCCGCGCCTTGATCGGCTTGTCGCCCTTCAGCGCCTTCTTCTGCAGCGCTGCCGGCCAACCGCCGGGCGACTGGCCGAGATCGCCGCGCAGCATCGAGACGACCGAATCCGGAAAGGCGATATCCCTGGCTGGATTTTCGACGTCGGCGACGGTCAGATCCTGGCTGACCATCATCAATGCCATGTCGCCGACGACCTTGGACGACGGCGTCACCTTGACGATATCGCCGAACATCAGGTTGACGTCGTGATAGGTCTGCGCCACCTCGTGCCAGCGTGTCTCAAGCCCAAGCGAGCGCGCCTGTTCCTTGAGATTGGTGAACTGTCCGCCCGGCATTTCGTGCAGATAGACTTCCGACGCCGGTCCCTTGAGGTCGCTTTCGAAGGCGGCGTACTGGTTGCGCACCGCTTCCCAGTAGAAGGAGATCTTGCGGATCCATTGCGGGTCGAGGCCCGGGTCGCGCTCGGTGCCCTTCAACGCCTCGACGATCGAGCCAAGACAGGGCTGCGATGTGTTGCCGGAGAAGGCATCCATCGCCGCGTCGATGGCATCGACGCCGCTCTCCACCGCCGCCAGCACCGTCGCCGCCGACAGGCCCGACGTGTCGTGGGTGTGGAAATGGATCGGCAGGTCGGTCGCCTCGCGCAGCGCCTTGAACAGCGCCCGGGCAGCACTCGGCTTGAGCAGACCGGCCATGTCCTTGACGGCGATGATGTGGGCGCCGGCCGCCTGCAGTTCACCGGCCAGGCCGACATAGTATTTGAGGTCGTACTTGGCTCGCGCCGGGTCGAGAATGTCGCCGGTGTAACACATCGCCGCTTCGATCAGCTTGCCTTCGGCGCCGACCGCGTCCATGGCGACGCGCATGTTCTCGACCCAGTTCAGGCAGTCGAACACGCGGAACAGGTCGATGCCGCCAGCGGCTGCCTGCTTGACGAAATGCTGCACGACATTATCGGGATAATTGGTGTAGCCGACGCCGTTGGCGCCGCGCAGAAGCATCTGCAGCAACAGATTGGGCGCCGCCTCGCGCACCAGCGACAGCCGCTCCCATGGATCCTCGGTGAGGAAGCGCATGGCCACGTCGAAGGTGGCGCCGCCCCAGCATTCGAGCGACAGAAGCTGCGGCAGGGCGCGCGCATAGGTGCCGGCGATGCCGGCGATGTCGTGGGTGCGCACACGCGTCGCCAGCAGCGACTGATGGCCGTCGCGCATCGTCGTGTCGGTGACCAGCACCTCCTTGCGCTCACGCATCCAGGCGGCGAATTTCTCCGGCCCCAGCACGTCAAGCTTCTGCTTGCTGCCGCCCGGCACATTGCCATTAAGGTAGGGGACGATGGGTGCGGCCGCGTCGGCCTTCGGCTGCGGCCGGCCGCGCGCCTCGGGATGGCCGTTGACCGACACGTCGGCAAGATAGTTGATGAGCTTGGTCGCGCGATCCTGGCGCTTCACCTGCTGGAACAGTTCCGGCGTCGTATCGATGAACTTGGTCGTGTAGGAATTGTCGGCGAAGCTCGGGTGGTTGATGATCGCTTCGAGGAAAGTCAGGTTGGTGGCGACGCCGCGGATGCGGAACTCGCGCAATGCCCGGTTCATGCGGGCGATGGTCTCGGCCGGCGTCGGCGCCCAGGCCGTCACCTTCTCCAGCAGCGGATCGTAGAAGCGGGTGATGACCGCGCCGGAATAGGCGGTGCCGCCGTCGAGGCGGATGCCGAAACCGGTGGCGCCGCGATAGGCGGTGATGCGGCCGTAGTCCGGGATGAAATTGTGCTCGGGGTCTTCCGTGGTGATGCGGCACTGCAAGGCATGGCCGTTCAGCTTGATGTCCCCCTGCGCCGGCACGCCCGATCCCGGCGTGCCGATGGCGAAGCCGTCGAGGATGTGGATCTGCGCCTTGACGATGTCGATGCCGGTCACCTGCTCGGTGACGGTGTGCTCGACCTGGATGCGCGGATTGACCTCGATGAAATAGAACTTGGCCGTGTCGGCGTCCTGCAGGAACTCGACCGTGCCGGCACCGATATAGCTGGTCTCGCGCGCGATCTTCAGCGCGTAGGCGCAAAGCTCCTCGCGCTGCGGCATTTCGAGATAGGGCGCCGGCGCCCGCTCGACGACCTTCTGGTTGCGGCGCTGGATCGAGCAGTCGCGTTCGAACAGATGCACCGCATTGCCATGCGTGTCGCCCAGCACCTGCACCTCGACATGGCGGGCGCGCTCGATCAGCTTTTCGAGATAGACCTCATCCTTGCCGAAGGCGGCTTTCGCCTCGCGCTTGCCTTCCATGACCTCGCGGGCGAGATCGGCCTCGGAGCGGATGGCGCGCATGCCGCGCCCGCCGCCGCCCCACGATGCCTTCAGCATCACCGGATAGCCGATCTCCTTGGCCAGTTTCTTGACCGCCTCCATGTCGTCGGGCAACGGATCGGTGGCGGGGATCACCGGCACGCCGACCTCGATCGCCAGATTGCGCGCGGCAACCTTGTTGCCGAGCCGGCGCATCGTGTCCGGCTTCGGCCCGATGAAGGTGATGCCGGCGACGGCACAGGCTTCAGCGAATTCGGGGCTCTCCGACAAAAGCCCGTAGCCTGGATGGATGGCATCGGCGCCCGAAAGCCTGGCGACGCGGATCACCTCCTCGATCGACAGGTAGCTTTCGATCGGACCCATGTCGCGGTTCAGGTGCGGCCCGCGTCCGACCTGGTAGCTCTCGTCGGCCTTGAAGCGATGCAGCGAATACTTGTCCTCTTCGGCCCAGATCGCCACGGTTTTGAGACCAAGTTCATTGGCCGCGCGAAAAACGCGAATGGCGATTTCGGATCGGTTGGCGACGAGGATCTTCGTGATGGCCAAGGACGAACTCCGGACAATGTCGGGGAGGAAGCTGGCCTCATGATTAGCGCGAAAATGCTGCAGCGCAAACAAAATTGACGCTGAATTAAATCGATTGAAGTGGAATCTTTGCGGCAAAGTCGGTCGCATTCGGTCGAACGCTTAAGAAAGCGCCCGGCGCCGCCGTTCGGGGCACGATCCTTTTCCGGCTAAAGGCCGGCTGCAGCGCTCGCCGGTCTCGTCTGAAAGGGAGCGGCTCAAAAGAAAAATGCCCGGCGCTAGGCGCCGGGCATCCAAAGATCAAGGATCGACAGGCTTACATCTTCTGGACGTAGGTGTACTTGCCGTCGTCGCCCTTCTTCCATTCGTACATGACGTAGCCGGGCAGCGTCGGATCGCCCTTGGCGTCATAGGACAGGTCGCCGAGCACGGTCTTGAACGGGCCGCTTTCATGCAGCGCCTTGGCAACTGCCTGCGGGTCGTTCGACTTGGCGGCCGCCGCTGCTTCCGAAAGCGCCTGCACGGCAGCGTAAGCGTAGAGCGTGTAGGCTTCCGGCTCGAAGCCCTGCGCACGGAACTTCTCGACGAGTTCCTTGTTGGCGGGGATCAGGCGCGGATCCGGGCCGAAGGTGTTGAGCGTGCCCGCAACCGCGTCGCCCGCGATCGACGCCAGCTCGTTCGACACGATGCCGTCACCGGAAATCAGCGTCGCCTTGAGGCCCTGGTCGGCCGCCTGGCGGATGATCAGGCCGGCTTCGGTGTGCAGGCCGCCCCAGTAGATGATGGTTACGCCGGCTTCCTTCATCTTGGCGATCAGCGCCGAGAAGTCCTTGTCGCCGACGTTGATGCCTTCATACATGACTTCCGTCACGCCCTTGGCGTTCATCGCCTTCTTGGTTTCGTCGGCAAGGCCCTGACCGTAGGTGGTCTTGTCGTGCACGACGGCGATCTTGGCGTCCTTGAAGTTCGCGGCGAGATAAGCGCCGGCAATGCTACCCTGCTGGTCATCGCGTCCGCAGGTGCGGAACACGTTCCACAGGCCGCGCTCGGTAAGCTTCGGGTTGGTCGCGGCCGGGGTGATCTCGACGATGTTGTTTTCGGCATAGACTTCCGATGCCGGGATCGAGACGCCGGAGTTGAAGTGACCGACCACGAACTTTACGCCGTCGCCGACGAACTTGTTGGCAACCGAGATGCCTTGCTTCGGATCGGAAACGTCGTCGCCGACCTCGAGCTTGATCTGCTCGCCGTTGATGCCGCCCGCCGCGTTGATGTCGGCGACAGCCGCTTCCGCACCCTTCTGAAGCTGTGCGCCGAAGGCTGCGTTCGGACCGGTGATCGGGCCGGCGACGCCGAACAGGACGTCAGCCCACGCGTTGCCGCCGAACGCGACCAGCGCGGTCAGGGCGACGGCGGACAAAAGTGACTTTTTCATTTAAACGCTCCCATTTACGGAGTGGGCGTGGATGAAGCTTTTCATGCGATGCCCACCCTTATCGCAGAAAGCATAGTTTGCCGATTTTCAGGCACTTGTCACGCCGATTCATCCCCGAAGCGGCGCTAATGATGAACGTCAACCCTTCGGTTTCCAGCTCAAGATTGAAGCTCTTTCATAGAGCCAATTATACTGCGTCACCATCTGGTTGGTACGCGTGTATTGATAGCCGACGAAGCCGAGGATCATCAGCACGATGGTGTCGACGATGTAGTAGTGCAGCGAGAACATCGTGCCGCCGAACAGCGCGTGATGGATGAAGCGGATGCCTATGCCGAGCCCTAGCATATAGACGAACAGATGGATGAAGCTGCGCCATGTCTGGGCGCTCGCCTTGCCCGTCATCCAGGCCGCCCAGCCGCCGAGCAGACAGGTGACGAAGAAGAACTGCCAGATCGACGGCTCCTCGTAGAGAATGCCCTGCATGGTGAAGTCTCCCTAGCATGATCCCGAAAAGTTGCAGACTTTTCGGACAAGGATCATGCGACAAACAAACAACTTGGAGCGGAATATCGGATGCACACGTTCCGCTCCAAGCTCAGTGGTGACCGCCTTCGAGATAGGCGGCGCGCACTTCCGGATTGGCGAGCAGTTCCTTGCCGGTGCCGCTCATCGTCACATTGCCGTTGACCATGACGTAGCCGCGCGTGGCGAGCTTGAGCGCGCCGAAGGCGTTCTGCTCGACCAGGAACACGGTCAGCCCCTGGGTGCGGTTCAGCTCGCGGATGGCGTCGAAGATCTGCTTGACGATCAGCGGCGCCAGACCCAGCGACGGTTCGTCGAGCAAAAGCAGCTTTGGCCGCGCCATCAGCGCACGTCCGATCGACAGCATCTGCTGCTCGCCACCCGACAGCGTGCCGCCGCGCTGGGCGACGCGCTCCTTGAGCCGCGGGAACAGCGTGAACACCTTCTCGACGTCCTCGTCATAGTGTTTGAGGTTGTCGAGGCTGGCGCCCATTTGCAGGTTTTCCATCACCGTCATGCGCGGAAAGATGCGCCGGCCTTCGGGTGATTGGGCGATGCGCATGCGGGCGATCTCATGCGTCGGCATCTGGGTGATGTCGGTGCCGGCAAAGGTGATGGTCCCGGCGCGGGCGCGAGGCGCGCCGAAGATGGTCATCATCAGCGTCGACTTGCCGGCGCCGTTGGCGCCGATCAGCGCCACGATCTCACCCTGGTTGACGGTGACATCGACGCCGTTCAGCGCCCGGATGTTGCCGTAGTAGGTCTGCACGCCCTTGATATCGAGCAGCGTTGTCCCGGCCATTATTTACGCCCCCCACGCGGCTTGGCTGTCGAGGATTTTCCGGTCGGCTTGGCCGTGACCCGCTCGGACGGCTTTCTTGGCAAGTTTGCCTTTGCATCGACCTGCGCCGCTTTCGAGGCGCCCTTCGATACGGTGACGCGCTCGCCATCGCTGTGTCCGACGGTGTCGCTCACAGGTCCGGCCAGGTATGACGACGATGTTCCCGGGCCATGCGCGGCATCTGGCCCAATGTCGAGTTGCTCGATGACGTCCTCGTCGCCGACCTCGGTCAGCACGGTCTCGACTTCCTCGTCGTCGACGCCGAGATAGGCGGCGATGACGCGCGGATCGGTACGCACCGATTGCGGATTGCCGTCCGAGATCTTGCGGCCATATTCCAGCACCACGACATGGTCGGATATCTGCATGACCACCGACATGTCATGCTCGATCAACAGGATCGAGGTGCCCGTGGTGTTCTTGATGTCGATCAGCAGTTCGTTGAGCGACGCCGATTCCTTTGGATTGAGGCCGGCCGCCGGCTCGTCAAGGCACAGAAGCTCCGGACCCGTGCACATGGCGCGGGCGATCTCGAGGCGCCGCTGCGCGCCGTAGGGCAGGTCGCCGGCCGGATCGTCGGCACGGTCGACGAGATTGGCCTTCTCCAGCCAGTGCCTGGCGAGGTCGATCGATTCGGCCGAGGCCTTGCGATAGCTCGGGAAGCCGAACAGGCCGAGCACCGTATAGCCCGAGGCCTTCATCAGCTTGTTGTGCTGGGCAACCAGAAGGTTCTCCAACAGCGTCATGCCCGAGAACAGGCGGATGTTCTGGAAGGTGCGCGCCACCTTGGCGCGTGCCGGGATCTCATGGTTGGGCAGGCGTTCGAGCAAATAGCTCGAGCCGTCGTTCCGGTTGAGCGTGATCATGCCTTCCGACGGCTTGTAGAAGCCGGTGATGCAGTTGAACACGGTGGTCTTGCCGGCACCGTTGGGTCCGATCAGCGCGGTGATCTCGCCGCGCTTGGCGGTGAAGGACAGGTCGCCGATGGCGACCAGGCCGCCGAACTTCATCGACAGATGCTCGACCCGCAGGATGGCCTCGTTCATGGGTGTGCTCGCATTCATCAGCCGTGCCCTTCCTTGGTGAAGGCGCCTGAGACAGCCCTTCGCTCCTTGAGAAAGGCGGTCGGTTCGCGACTGCCGACGAAGCCGCGCGGCTTCCACAGCATGACGATGACCATGGCCATGCCGAACAGAAGCATGCGGTAGAGTTCGGGGGTGAAGTCCGGCCCGAAGATCTGCTTGAGGAAGTCGAGTTCGCGCAGCGCCTCGGTGCCGCCGATCATCACCATGGCGGCAACCGCAATGCCGACCAGCGAGCCCATGCCGCCAAGAACGACGATCGCCAGGATGATGGCCGATTCCAGGAAGACAAAGGATTCGGGGCTGACGAAGCCTTGCCGCGCGGCAAAGAAAGAGCCGGCGAAGCCGCCGAACATGGCGCCTGTGGCAAAGGCCGTGAGCTTGGTTGTCGTGGTGTTGATGCCCAGAGACCGGCAGGCGATCTCGTCCTCGCGCAGCGCTTCCCATGCGCGGCCGACCGGCAGACGGCGCAGCCTGATGGTGACGAAGGCGGTGAGCAGACACAGGCCAAGGATCAGATAATAGAGGAAAATCTTGTAATACGCGCCCGACTGGGCGATGCCCAGCACCTTGGCGATGTAGTTCGGGTCTGACACGTTGAACGACATCAGGCCGAAGAAGCTGACCTTGGGAATGCCGGAAATGCCGGCCGACCCGTTGGTGACCTCGCGCCAGTTGATCAGCACCAACCGGATGATCTCGCCGAAAGCCAGTGTCACGATAGCCAGGTAGTCGCCGCGCAGGCGCAGCACGGGGAAGCCGAGCAACACCCCCCAGAGGGCGGCCATGGCGCCCGCGGCGGGCAGCAGGATCCAGAAAGACAGGCCGAAACTCGTGGCGAGAAGCGCATACGCATAGGCGCCAAGTGCATAAAAGGCGACGTAGCCGAGGTCGAGCAGGCCGGCGAGGCCGACAACGATGTTCAGGCCCCAGGCCAGCATCACATAGATCAGGATCTGGATGCCGAAATTATCGACCCATTTCAGCGAACCCTGCAGCCCTCCGGCAATCGACCAGGCGTTCAGCGACAGCACCGCGACCACGAGGATCGGGTACAGCACGAGCGCGGCAACGCCGAGTTTGGTGAAGTTGGCATGGATGAAGGCTCGAAAGTAGTAGATCACGCAGGCCAGCACATAGATGACGGCCAGTGCGCGCAGGAATTGCAAATAGCCGGCCGGTTCTGCTCCGATCCATCCGGCGAGAGAGCTGTTCAACACGAACAGCAGCACCGCCGCGACGGCTGCTGCGATAAACGCCGGCAGCTGGAAGAAGCGCGACGCCACGCTGCCCGGCAACAGGCCGGTGGCGACGTCGGCGATCTTCTGGTTGGCCATGAAGGGCTGGCCATAGGCGACATAGAGGAAGCGTCCGACGGCCGTGGCGATCACCACGGCGGCGAGCAGGGCCCAGCGCTGAGTCAGGACCAGTTCATTGGAAATGTTCTGACCGGTCTTCAGCCCGATGAACAGCACGAACAGGCCAAGCGCAATGGCGCCGGCATAGAACGCTTCCTTGAGGGCGCGTTGGATGGGGGTGGCGACGACGTCGCGCTCCGGAGATACGGTGACGGCCATGGTCTCAGACCTTTTCGACTTCTGGCCGGCCCAATATGCCGGAAGGCAGGAAGATCAGCACGATCGCCAGGATCGAGAACGCCGCGACGTCCTTGTAGTCGATCGAGAAATACGCCGACCACATGCTCTCGATGAAGCCGATCATCAGCCCGCCGAGCACCGCGCCCGGCAGCGAACCGATGCCGCCAAGCACCGCCGCGGTGAACGCTTTCACACCCGGCGTGAAGCCGTCCGAGAAGGCGATGACACCGTAATACATCAGGAACAGCGTGCCGGCGACGGCGGCCAGCGCCGCACCCATGATGAAGGTGATCGAGATGGTACGGTCGACATCGATGCCGAGCAGCGCTGCCATCTTGCGGTCCTGCTCGCACGCTCGTTGCGCTCGACCGAGCGATGTCCTGTTGACCAGATACCAGAACAGCGCCAGGAGCAACGCGGTGACGACGACGATGATGATCTGCTTCAGCGACACGCTGATGCCGCCGATGTTGTAGACCTGGCTGACCATCGGCGGGATCGGCTTGTTGCGCGGTCCTTGCGTCACCTGGACGAAGTTCGACAGCGCAATCGACATGCCGATGGCGGTGATCAGCGGCGCCAGCCGGAACGAACCGCGCAGCGGCCGGTAGGCGACCTTCTCGATCGTCCAGTTGTAAAGGCTGGTGAGCAGCATCGCCACGATCATCATGACCAGCAGCGCCACCACCACCGGCACCGAATAGAACAGCGCACCGAGTGCGAGGAAGACGATCAGCGCCGTGAAGGCGCCCACCATGAAGATGTCGCCATGGGCGAAGTTGATCATGCCGATGATGCCGTAGACCATCGTGTAGCCGATCGCGATCAGCCCATAGATCGATCCCAGCGTCAGCCCGTTGATAAGCTGCTGGACAAAGTACTGCATGTGTACGTGGCTCCCCTGGAATGTCGCCCATGCAGACGCATTCCTTTTCGTATTTCCCCTAGTCGTAAAGTTTCGAGCCCGGATTGCAACGTCATTTTTCAATCGCCATGCGTGTTTTGCCGGCACGCCGTCCGATTGCCCGTTTTTTCCCATCCGGCCCCTGGACTATCGCGGACCCTACCATTGGCATAACGCAATGTCTTTGACGATTCCACCTCATCATGCGCCCCGTTTCGAAGAAATCGCCGTCAAAATTAGGTGATTGGAAGAATCGTTGCGCTGCTGACACGGTCCGTTTTTTCCGTAGGGTCAGGATTCCGTTACTTGACGACAAAACCATGCGCGAACGGATCGCGGTCGTCGATGAAGATCGTGTTCAAACCGGTCATCCGCGCCCGGCCGGCAATCGAGGCAATGATGGCTCCTCGGGCTCAGTAGGCAGATCCGCCATTCTCGGTCAGGACATGCCGCTCGGTGCCGTCAAGGGGAGGATTGAAGACGCTGACCAGGATCATGTCGCCGGCGGCATCGGCACGCAGATAATGATCGTCATGTTCATCGAGCACATAGATCGTGCCCGGCTCGATGCGATGCACTTCACCGGACATGTCTTCGACCTCGCCGGCGCCGGCGATGCAGTAGCAGGCCTCGAAATGCCGCCGATAGTGGAGGCGTGATGCACTGCCTGCACGCACAACGGTATGGCAGACGGTGAACCCCATGCCGTCCTTTTGTGTCAGCAGGCGGTGGCTGGTGCCATTGCCCCAATCCACGAAGAAGTCAGATTTTTCTACATCAGCCAATTGTCTGGTGAACATGATCGTTTTCCCTGCGTATCGTCAAAACCCCGGAGTCTTCAGATGAAGTCCCGAAGTTGGACTGCAGAAATGCCGCAAGACATGCACGCCTTCAAATGATTGATTCTCACCTCATATGTTAGTAAATTTTACATATGGACCATATCCCGCTGAACGCTGTCCGTGCTTTCGAGGCCGCTGCGCGTCATCTCAGTTTCTCCGCTGCCGGCGAGGAGCTGCACGTCACTCACCCGGCCATCAGTCACCAGATAAGGCGACTGGAGGAGTGGTTGGGCGTGCCGCTCTTCCACCGGGATGCGCGCAAGGTACGGCTGACGGATGCCGGGCTTGTCCTCCAGGCCTCGGCGAGCGGAGCACTTGGCGAACTCGGCGCCACGTGCCGGCGTATCAGGCGCAATGCGGCCGTGGCGACCGTATCCGTCGGCTGCATACCGTCCATAGCCAGCCGTTGGCTGGTGCCCCGCATGCCGGACTTCACCGCCAGCCACCCCGATATCGGCATGCGTGTGGCTTATGCCCGGGCCGAAGAAAGGCTCGGCGATGGTGACAACGATGTGCTGATCACGCTTGGGGCGGATCCCTCTCCCGGCGTCACCAGTCTCAAGCTGTTTTCACGCCTGAACCGGCCGGTGTGCAGCCCCCATTACTTCGCCGGCAAGGACCATCTGCGAACAGCCGCCGGAATCGCTGGCGCGGACCTGCTGCATGACGAGAACCGTCACGGATGGCGCGAGTGGTTCTCCGAGGCCGGACTGCCCGACGTCGACGTCGGCAACGGACCCGTCTTCGCTGATTTCAACATTCTTGCGACGGCGGTCATCGCCGGCCACGGCGTCGCGCTTTGTCCCGTCGACGTTTTTCGCGACGAACTGAGGCGGGGCGATCTGATTGTGTTGTCACAGCTCGCAACCAACCGCGACAAAGGCTACTTCCTGACGATGTCGGTGGATGCCTCGGCCGCCGCGCTTACCTTCGCCGACTGGTTTCGCCGGGAGGTCTCGGTCGAAGCCGGGGCGGATGATCGGCTTTAGGCCCTTGCATGTCGGTCTCCCAAAACCGCGGCCACTTCTGGGCGACACGCATTAGGGTATGTTGACATTCAGGTGATGCCGGCCTGCAAACGGAAGCTTCCTGCGCTTCCGGTGCTCGCGTACGCAAAGTACGCTCCGCTCCGGTTCTCGGAACCCACCGTTTTCGACACGGCCTGACCTGAATCTCAACACACCCCTAAGCCTGTTGGTATCACTTGACGACAAAGCCATGCGCGAACGGATCGCGGTCGTCGATGAAGATGGTGTTCAATCCGGTCATCCGCGCCCAGCCGCCGACCGAGGGAATGATGGCCGGTTTGCCGGCGACGGTGACGTCCTTTTCGACCTTGCCCTTGAACAGCGAACCGATGATCGATTCATGGACGAAGCTGTCGCCGGCCTTGAGTTTGCCCTTGGCATGAAGCTGCGCCATGCGCGCCGAGGTGCCGGTGCCGCACGGTGAGCGGTCGATCGCCTTGTCGCCATAGAAGACGGCGTTGCGGGCATCCGCGCCTTCCACCGTCGGCTTGCCGGTCCACAGCATGTGCGACAGCCGGTTGATGCCCGGGTTCTCCGGATGCACGAAGGAATACTTTTCGTTGAGACGCTGCCGCACCACCGGGCTCCAGGCGATGAAGTCGCCGGCCGAATGGTCGGCCATGTCGCGATAGTTCTTCTGTGGCTCGACGATGGCGTAGAAATTGCCGCCATAGGCGACATCGACGGTGATCTCGCCGAGCTGCGGGCATTCGACCGTCAAGCCCTCGGCATGGAGGAAGGACGGCACGTTGGTGATGCGCACCTCTTCGACATAGTCGCCGACCTGTTTGTACTCGGCGATGACCAGGCCGGCCGGCGTGTCGAGCCTGAGCACGCCCGGCGTCTTCGGCTTGATCAGCCCGTGCTCGATCGCCATCGTCACCGTGCCGATGGTGCCATGGCCGCACATCGGCAGGCAGCCGGAGGTTTCGATGAACAGGATAGCGATGTCGCAATCCTCGCGCGTGGGCGGATAGAGGATCGAACCGGACATCACATCATGGCCGCGCGGCTCGAACATCAGCCCGGTGCGGATCCAGTCATATTCGGCGAGGAAGTGCGCGCGCCGCTCCATCATCGTCGACCCCTGCAGCAGCGGGCCGCCGCCGGCGACCAGCCGCACCGGATTGCCGCAGGTGTGGCCGTCTATGCAGAAGAAGGATTTCTTGGCCATGACGCTCCTCGAAAAACCCGAAAATCAAAACCGTTGCGGACTGAACGGGGCCAGATCGATCGGCGGAGTCTGCCCCAGGACGAGGTCCCTGATCAACCGTCCGGTGGCTGCCGCCTGGGTCAGGCCGAGATGGCCATGGCCGAAGGCATAGACCACCGCCCGGCTTCCTGGCGCGCGGCCTATGACGGGCAGTGAATCCGGCAGCGAGGGACGAAACCCCATCCATTCGCGCCCGCCGGCCGCATCGAGCCCCGGCAGGAATTTTTGTGCCTTCTGCAGCAGTGCCTTCGATCGCGCATAGTTGGGCGGCCGCTCGATGCCGCCGAGTTCGACGGCGCCGCCGACGCGCAGGCCCGTTTCGAGCGGCGTGATGACGAAGCCATGACCGGAGAAGACCAGCTGCCGCTTCACGTCGAAGGCAGCCTTCGGCAGCGTCGTATTGTAGCCGCGCTCGGCCTCCAGCGGAATCCGATCGCCGAGCTGCCTCGCCAGGAGATGCGACCAGGCGCCGGCGGCAACGACAAGGTGTCGGGCTTGCCTGGTCGTGCCGTCGGCCAGCGTCAATGTCGCGCCATCCTGATCCGCCGCGACGCGCTCGATCCGGGCCCTTTCAAAGCGTGCCCCCTTGGTCTGCGCGTAGATCCACACCGCCTTGCCGAGCAGTTTCGGATCGGCGACCGTCTTCCACCCCGGCACGAAGGTGCCCTTGACGAAGCGCGGTGACAGGCCCGGCTGCAAACGCGCCAGTTCCTCGCCCTCGACATGGCGAAAGCCGATGCCGAAACGCTGGCGCGCCGCCCAGCCGGGCAGCGAGGCGCGGAACTCGGCCTCGCTCTCATAGAGTTCGAGCGAACCGTCCTCGCGCAGCATGCCCCTCGTGCCGGAATGATCGAGCAGCGCCATCCATTCGGCTTCGGCGAGCTTCATCATGCCGGCCTGGGCGACGAGGCCCGCTTCGTATTTTTCCGGCGCGCCGGCGCGCCAGAAGCGGATCAGCCAGGGCAGAAGCTTCGGCAGATAGGCGGGTGGAATGCTGAGCGGGCCGAGCGGGTCGGCCAGCCATTTCGGCAGCTGCCGGATCATGCCCTTGTGCGCCATCGGCAGCACGTCGGAAAAGGCAAAGGCGGCGGCATTGCCGGAACTCGTTTCCTCGCAAATGCCGGTGCGATCGAAGACCGTGACGTTGCGCCCCGCCTCGGCAAGACAGGCGGCGGCGCAGATGCCGATGATGCCGCCACCGACGATGGCGATGTCCATTGCAGCATCGCTATTCATGGCCGTGCCATTTCATTGCTGCGCGCCGCGTTGCATGTCCGGCCTTCGCCTGGCTCGCAGCCAGCCCCCTCGACATTGCCACCCTTTAGAACTGCGGCAATGCCGGCCGCACCGCGAGCGCGTCCTTGACGATCTTTTCAACCGCCTTGCGGCGCTCGCCCGACAGCGGCTGGCGCGGCATGCGCACGCGGTCGTTGGTGTTGATCGCAAAAACCTCGGCAAGCTTGATGTTCTGCACCAGATAGGTCGAGACGTCGAGATCGAGCAGCGGCCGGAACCAGCGGTAGATGGCGAGCGCCTCTTCGCGGCGGCCCTGCTTCATCAGCTGGTAGATGGCGACGGTCTCGCGCGGAAACGCGGTGACCAGTCCGGCGACCCAGCCGATGGCGCCGACCGACAGCGCCTCGAAGGCGAGATTGTCGACGCCGGTGAACAGGTCATAGCGGTTGCCGAGGCGATTGATGATCTCGGTCGAGCGGCGGATGTCGTCGGAGGATTCCTTGATGGCGACAAAGCGCTTGTCCGACGCCAACTCCTCCATCTGGTCGACGGTGACGTCGACGCGGTAGGCAAGCCGGTTGGAGTAGATCATGACCGGCAGGTCGCCGGCCTCTGCGACGGCGCGCAGCGCCGCGACCGTCTCTTCCGCATTGGTGTGATAGATCGGGCTCGGCACCACCATCAGCCCGTCGGCGCCTTCCTTGGCGGCGCGGCGTGCAATGCTGGCGGCCTCGCGGGTGCCGGCTTCGTTGACCGTCAGCAGCACCGGCTTCTTGCCGGCGACCTTCTGCGCGGTCTTCAGCACCTCGATCTTTTCATCCGGCGACAGCATCGGTCCTTCGCCGAGCGATCCACAGACGATGATGCCGTCGCAGCCGGCCTCCATCTGCAGGCCAAAGCAGCGCTCCATCTCGGCATGGTCGAGGCGGTCGTCCGTGGTGAATTTGGTCGTAACGGCGGGGAAAACTCCGGTCCACATAGCGGTCTCTCCATCTGATATATCAGTGATATATTTGAGATCAAAATCGCTGTCAATGCGGATTCCGCTATGATATATCTAAAATATATCAGGAGATCGCCTTTGATATCCATGGAAGCAGGCATCGCATCCGAACCGGCCGCGGCAAAAGCCTACCGCGTGCTCGAGCACAAGATCGTCACACTCGAGCTGGCGCCGGCAAGCTTCGTCACCGAGGGCGCCCTGATCGAAAGGCTGGCGCTTGGCCGCACGCCGGTGCGCGAGGCGATCCAGCGGCTGGCCTGGGAGGGGCTGCTCGATGTGCGGCCGCGCGCCGGCATCGCGATCGCGCCCCTGCACCCCGGCGACTGGCTGCGCGTGCTGGACGCACGCCGCGGCGTCGAGGTGGTGCTGGCCCGCTCGGCCGCCCGCTTCGTTACCCGCGAGGCCGCCGACATGTTTCACGAAGCAGCCCTTGCCATGCAGAAGGCGGTGATCGCGGGCAATGTGCTTGCCTTCATCCAGGCCGACAAGGCGCTCGACGAAGCGCTGGCGCTGGCCGCCGACAATCCGTTCGCCGCTCGGCTGGCAGCCCCTCTGCAGACCCACAGCCGCCGCTTCTGGTTCCGCTACAAGGCCGACACTGGACTTGCGGAATCGGCCGAGCACCATGTCGCGCTGATCCGCTCGATCCTGGACGGCGACGAGGAGGCCGCGGCCAAGGATGCCAAGCGGCTGATGGCGCTGCTGCGTGGCCACGCCGAGGTGGCCGCTACCCGCTGATCGGGCCGCTCAGATCCCTTGCGCCGTTGCGGTGACGGGAACGGTATTCTCCCATCCGTCACCGGTCGCGAAGATGCAGCTTCGGCCCTGCACGTCGGTTACCAGCATGGTCCATGTCCCACTTGCCGAGACATAGACCTCGACAATGGCAGCTTGCCCGACCACGCCGTAGCCGATCTGCTTTTGTTGGAAGGCCTGTGCCAGTCCCGCGACAATATCGCTGTGGCCGCCGCAGATGATTTGCGCCTGTGCCGACAGCGTCGACAGCGCCAGCGCGGCGCCGATCGCAGCTATCCTGATCCATCGAAACGAAAATTTGTGTGCCATATGGCACCTCCTTCGCCTTCACGTTCCAGCAAGGGAGGCACACGGGGCAGCCTCAATACACCGGAGCGTTCCAGGCCGGGTCCGACGTCTTCATCACGTCACTCCTTCTGGTTTCCGGTCTGTCGTCTGGGAACTTTTATCGCGTTCCCTGGATTCGATATGGTGAGGTCCCGATCCGAAAACAAGCAGCATCCACGGCCTCGGCATCACCAGTGGCACCGAATGCAAACGGGCGCTCGTGGGCGCCCGTTCTTTGTTTCCGATTGTTCGGCTAGTTCATCGTCGGGATGACGAACTCCGCGCCGTCCTTGATGCCTGCCCGCGCGCCCGCAGCCCAAGGCGAGGACGCGCAAAACAAGGAACCGTCCGGCTAGTTCATCGTCGGGATGACGAACTCGGCGCCGTCCTTGATGCCGGACGGCCAGCGCGAGGTGACCGTCTTGGTCTTGGTGTAGAAGCGGAACGCATCCGGGCCATGCTGGTTGAGGTCGCCGAAGGAGGACGCCTTCCAGCCGCCGAAGGTGTAGTAGGCGATCGGCACCGGGATCGGCACATTGACGCCGACCATGCCGACCTGGACCCGCGAGGCGAAGTCGCGCGCCGCGTCACCGTCACGGGTGAAGATGGCGACGCCATTGCCCATCTCGTGGTCGTTGGCGAGCTTGATCGCGCTCTCATAGGTCGGTGCCCGCACCACCGAGAGCACCGGCCCGAAGATCTCTTCCTTGTAGATGCGCATGTCCGCGGTGACGTTGTCGAACAGGCAGCCACCCATGTAGTAGCCGTCCTCGTAGCCCTGCATG
Source organism: Mesorhizobium calcicola (assembly GCF_042682105.1). NCBI lineage: Bacteria > Pseudomonadati > Pseudomonadota > Alphaproteobacteria > Hyphomicrobiales > Phyllobacteriaceae > Mesorhizobium > Mesorhizobium calcicola. The sequence continues at coordinate 34,643 of NZ_JBHUGY010000038.1, read as the reverse complement.
GAAAAGCCGCGGCCGTCGACGACCAGCTTGGCGCCTTCCTTGACGCCGGTGTCGACATAGCCCTTGACCCGCTCCAGCGCCTGCGCCGTCACCAGCGGACCGAAATCGGCGGAGGAATCCGTCGACGGGCCGACCTTCAGGCTCTCGACGCGCGGGATCAGCTTTTCCATCAGCCGGTTGGCGGTGTCGTTGCCGACCGGGACGGCCACCGAGATCGCCATGCAGCGCTCGCCGGCCGAGCCGTAGCCGGCGCCGATCAGCGCGTCGACGGTCTGGTCCATGTCGGCATCGGGCATGATGATCATGTGGTTCTTGGCGCCGCCGAAGCACTGCACCCGCTTGCCAGCGGCGGTGCCGCGCGAATAGATGTAATGGGCGATCGGCGTCGAGCCGACAAAGCCGATGGCCTTGATGTCGGGATCGTCGAGGATGGCATCGACCACATCCTTGTCGCCATTGACGACGTTGAGGATGCCGGCAGGCAGGCCGGCTTCGATGAACAGTTCGGCGATGCGCATCGGCACGCCCGGATCACGCTCCGACGGCTTCAGGATGAAGGCGTTGCCGCAGGCGATGGCCGGGGCGATCTTCCACAGCGGGATCATCGCCGGGAAGTTGAACGGCGTGATGCCGGCAACGACGCCGAGCGGCTGGCGCATTGAATAGACGTCGATGCCGGGGCCGGCGCCGTCGGTGAATTCGCCCTTCATCATATGCGGCGCGCCGATGCAGACCTCGACCACCTCAAGGCCGCGCTGGATGTCGCCCTTGGCGTCGGCGATCGTCTTGCCGTGCTCGCGCGCCAGGATATCGGCCAGCTCGTCATAGTCGCGGGCGACGAGTTCGAGGAACTTCATCAGCACGCGCACGCGGCGCTGCGGATTGGTTGCCGCCCATTTGGGCTGTGCCGCCTTGGCATTCTCGACAGCCGCGCGCAGTTCCGCCTGCGAAGCCAGCGCCACCGTGCCGCGCACGGAACCGTCCATCGGCTGCATGACATCCTGCTTGCGGCCGCTGGTCCCGGCGACACGCTTGCCGCCGATGAAATGACCGTAGTCGATCATAATTTCTCTCCCTGGGTTTGTTGATGGCGCATTGTCCGCCTTTGGCCGGCGGATGGCAACGCGAGTGAGAACGCAACCGTTGTGCGGAAAATAGACAGCGGAAGCCGACTGTGCATTAATTGCCGCAAATATCCGGGTACTTCGATCGTCCCAAGGATTGAAAGATTGCATTCCTTCCCACCCCCCTCTGGCCTGCCGGCCATCTCCCCCGCAGGGGGGGAGATCAGATGTCGCCGCGATCGTCGCAAATCTTCAGCGCCGCAAGGGGGGCGCCGGCGGCAGAGCTGGACATCTCCCCCCGTGCGGGGGAGATGTCCGGCAGGACAGGGGGGGGTGGGCGGGAACACGGCGCCTAACGCTAAACCTATGGGCCACCCCCATGAACTGGGATGACGTCCGCATTTTCCTGGCCGTGGCGCGGGCCGGCCAGATCCTTGGCGCGGCCAGGCGGCTGGAGCTCAACCATGCCACGGTCTCGCGCCGCATCGCCGCACTCGAGGATGCACTGCGCACGAAGCTGTTTCGCCGGCTGACCACCGGCAGCGAACTGACGCCGGCCGGCGAGCGCTTTCTCGACATTGCCGAGCGTATGGAGGGCGACATGATCGCCGCGCGTTCGACCGTTGCCGGCGAGGGCGACGACGTCTCCGGCACGGTGCGCATCGGCGCGCCGGACGGGTTTGGCGTCGCCTTCCTGGCCAAGCGTCTCGGCGCACTGACGGCGCTGCACCGCGAATTGACGATCCAGCTGGTGCCGGTGCCGCGCTCGTTCTCCTTGTCGCGCCGCGAGGCGGACATCGCCATCACCGTCGAGCGGCCGACCGAAGGCCGACTGGTGGCGGGAAAGCTGGTCGACTATTCGCTCGGCCTGTTTGCCTCGCGCGCCTATGTGCAAGCGCATGGCTTGCCCCAGACCGCCGCCGAGCTCGGCCAGCACACCCTGATCGGCTATGTGCCGGACCTCATCGTCAGCCCCTCGCTCGACTACGCGGCCGAATTCAGCCCGGACTGGCGCACCAGCTTCGCCATCTCCTCGGCGCTCGGTCAGGCCGAAGCGGTACGCTCTGGCGCCGGCATCGGCATCCTGCACACCTTCGTCGCCCGCTCGATGCCGGAACTGGTGCCGGTCGATGTGGTGGCGCCCATCCGCCGCGCCTACTGGCTGGTCTATCACGAATCGGTCCGGCCACTGCGCCGCGTCCAGATCGTCGCCGGCTTCATCACCAAGGCGGTGGAGCGGGAGAGAAGCCTCTTCCTGTAGATGTCCTGTCAAAACCCATCGAGAACGAACGAATTCACCATACGCTCAGCCTTGTCCGCCAGCGGCGCCCACATCTGTGCCACCTGTTCGATGCTCTCGCCCATCACCGAGCAGTTGACATAGCCGTAGCGAGCGCCTCGCAGTGAAAACGCAAACCTGGAATGGCCGTGCAGGCTGACATTGTTGTCGCGAACCGTGAAATCCACATCGGCAAGGCGGACAGGGTAGCCGTCGGGAAACCTTGCAAGCTTGTCGTTGCTGAAATCGGCGGTGCTGAATGAGGTGCCTATCATTGCCTTCCAGTTGTCCATAGACCAGTCCTCGATGAACTCTCGCGGATCGGACGGTGAGCCCGGTGCGAATGGGTTGTAGAGCGAGGTCGATACCATGCAGGTAAGGCTGCCGGATTTTATGGCCAGCCGCAGCCCCTCGCCGGAAGCCGGCTCGTTGATCCATTCCTGGGGAAAGCTCAGCGAAAACCCGTTGTCCTGGTCATGGATCGTCTTGTCGGCGGCGTCGGCCGCCGAGACGCAGGACACAAATCCAACAGTCATGATGAGAAGGCACATGCGCATCGCTGGTGCCTTCCAGGCAGGTTGTGCCGACACGGCAATAACTCAGGCGGATCAGCCACGCCGCCTTTTCCTTGCCACAAAACCGGCGAGTGTGTCATCAGGCGTGCAGCGCCGACCATGGGCAGGTCGCCGGGTGGGAAATCGTTCAGAAAGCTGGCGCGGATAGACATGCGAGCCGTTCTTGCCATCCTGCCGCTGCTCTTCCTTTCCGCATGCGCCAATCCGTGGACCAAGGTGCCGGAGGCTGAACTGCCCAAGCCGATACGCTACGCCATGGCGCGTCCTTCGCCTTTCGTCTTCGGCAATTATTGCGGCCCCGGCACCCGCACCGGCGATCTGTCGGCGCGGCCGGTCGACCGCCTCGACGCGGCCTGCCGGACGCATGACGCCTGCTACATCGCCCGGCATAATCATTGCGACTGCGATGGCGCCCTCATCGCCTCGGCGAAGGCGATACGCGACGACAAGACAGCACCCCGCAAAATGCGCGGCAAGGCGGAGCTGCTGATCGCCACTTTCGCCATCCCGGTCTGCAAGGTGTTCCCGCAGGGCTTCATGCCGCCGCGCGACCCGGCACAACTGAGCGTCCTGAAGGCCGGGGCGACCGGGTGAAAGGCCGCGCATCCGTCATCATGGCCCTGTTCGGGCTGACGCTCATTGTCCTTGCCGGCTGCGCCGGCTCGCTTGGCAATGCCTGCGACCTCTTGCAGGGTCAAGAGGCCTGCGCTCGGCCCTCGCTGTCAGCCGGCACGCCTGGGCCGCACGTCGCCGCCGCGCAATTTTTTGGCGACGCCGGCACAGGCGACTACGAAAAGCGGTTCCTGGCGCTGCTCGCCCACCAGCAGCTCGGCGCCATCGACCGGGCCAACGGCACCGGCCCTTTCGGTCATGACCGCTATGAAATCCGCAACAGCGATTTCCAGGCGACCTACCGGACGTTGCGGCAACTGGCCGGGCCGGTTGCCGAAACCCATCTGCCGCCGGCCGGCGCCGGCAGCGGCGATGGCCATTTCGAGGGACGCTGGCGGGTGTCGCGGCAAACGCTCTACATCGATGCGGCGGCGCGGCCTTCGGCGCCCAAGACATTCGACTTTTCCGGCCTGCAGGCGCGCAGCATCGAGATCGTGCTGCGCCAGGCGGGCAAGCAGCCGGCCGACATCGAGGGCTCATGCGACGGCGCGTTGGCGCTCCGCGACGGCGGCGGTTCACGCACCATCGCCGCGGGGACGGCATTCCGCTTTCGCCTGTCGGGCGAGGACGACACGGTCAGCCTGTTCCCGAGTGACAGCCTGAACCGCTGCAGTGCAAGAATCCGCTCCAGCCTTGTCCCGGCCGGCGCGCCGCTCACCATCCGGCGCGAGGAGACCGCCGACCCGGCGCTCGTGGCGGTCGACAGCCACTACCAGCGTTGCCCGACGCCCGACCCCACCAGCCTCGACCCGCTCAGCCGCGCCTTCTACGCCAGCCGCTGGCTGTCGCAGACCTGCGCCTTGCCGATCGGAAAGCCGCGCCTGCTGCGCAAATCACGCGACGGCTTCAACGCCAAGGTCGAGGCGCTGATGGGAGCGCCGTTGTCCGACAGCGCCATCGACAAGGGCGACCCGGAGCTGCCGCTCGACTTCTCGAGGGCGCCAAGGCTGAAGCTGATCTATCTGTCGTCGCTCGAGTTCAAGGCGGATTTTTCCGGCCGCATCATCGAACGACTGATCCGCCACCATGCCGCGCTCGGCACCAAGGTGCGCATCATGGTCACCGACGTGCTGGAGCGCGACAAGGACGATGTGCTGCTGCACCGGCTGGCGGCCGAATTCCCCAATATCGAGCTGCAGGAATATCGCTGGCGAGCCGATCGGGGCGCGCCGATCGACGAGCAGATCTCACAATTGCACAAGACCCACCACATCAAGATGCTGGCGACGCTGGCTGAGGATCCCGGGCGCTCGCGCGTCATCATCGGCGGCCGCAACATCCATGACGGCTTCCTGTTCCACCAGCCGATCGATCTGTCGCGCTATCCGGATCTGGAACAATACGGCAAGACCGACGGCTTCTCGCTGAACTACTATTCGAACTGGAGCGACTTCGACATCGAGTTCGCCGACCCGGCCACGGTCGAGACGCTCGCCGCGCATCTATCGACCGTGTGGTTGCGCGACGCCGACACCAATTTGGCGCGGCCGTTCTCCATCCCGGTCCGCTCCGACGGGCGGCGCCCGACAGGCACGGCGCGGCACTTCATCTCCGTGCCCTACGCGGATGGCCATGCGCTGGAGGACTATTTCGTCGAGCTGGTCGACGCCGCCCAGCATCATATCCAGATCGTCAATCCCTACCTCAACCTGACGCCGAAGCTCGCCCAGGCCTTCGACCGGGCGCTCGCCCGCGGCGTCAGGATCGACATTGTCGGCCGCATCGATCTCAAGGGCGATATTGGCGGCAGGTTCCTCACCGCGCTCAACAAGCTGTTCGTCGAGAAATATGGCGACCGCATCGACATCCGCGAGTTCAAGGCGCCCGATGTCGTGCTGCATTCCAAGATCATGATGATCGATGAAAGGCTGGTCGCCATCTCGTCGGTCAATCTCAACAACCGCAGTTTCTTCCATGACTCGGAGAACGGTATGATGGTGCTGGACCCGGCCTTCTACACCAGGATGAAGGCGATTTATGACGACTATCTCGCCCACTCCAACCCGGTCGCCTCCAATGTGACGATCCCGTGGGCCTATCGGCTGCTGTTCGACGAGGATTGGGTCAGGCAGGCGTTCTGAGGTGTGTTGGTATTCCGCCGGCTTGAGCTTGAATGTCAACCACCTGCGTGTCGCCCGAAAGCGGCCCTATCGCAGATAGCGCTCCTGCGCGAGGGCGCGGACATCGATGTCCGGCACCCGGCTGGAGATGATGTCGGCCAGCACCTTGGCCGAGCCGCAGGCCATGGTCCAGCCCAGCGTGCCGTGCCCGGTGTTGAGATAGAGATTGGAAAGCTCGGTACGGCCGATCAGCGGTGGACCGTCCGGCGTCATCGGCCGCAATCCGCACCAGAACGTCGCGTCCCGCATGGCGCCGGCGCCCGGAAAGAGATCGCCGACCGAGTGTTCCAGCGTGCGGCGCCGCGATTCGTGCAGCCTGAGGTCGAAGCCGGAAATCTCGGCCGTGCCGCCGACCCGGATGCGGTTCCCGAGCCGGGTGATCGCCACCTTGTAGGTTTCGTCCATCACCGTCGACACCGGCGCCACGGCGGCATCCTGGATCGGCACGGTGATCGAGTAGCCCTTGACCGGATAAACCGGGATCGGCCGCTTCACCCGGCGCATGAACGCCGCCGAATAGCTGCCCATCGCCATGACATAGGCCTCTGCCGCCTTCCAGCCCTTGCTGGTGCTGAGATTGGCGATGCGGTTGCGGCTGCGCAGGACACGCCAGATCGTCACGTCGTATTCGAATTTGACGCCACGGGCCACGCACAGCTCGGCCAGCCTGTCGGTGAACATCTTGCAGTCGCCGGTCTCGTCGCGCGGCAGCCTGAGGCCGCCGACGAACTTTTCGCGCACGCCAGCCAGGCCCGGCTCCGCCGTGATGCAGCCGTCCTGATCGAGGATCTCGTAGGGCACATCATATTTCTTCAACACCTCGACATCGCCGCCGGTGCCGTCGAGCTGCTTTTGCGTGCGGAACAGCTGCAGCGTGCCTTGGGTGCGCTCGTCATAGGCGATGCCGGTCGCTTCGCGCAGCGCCTTCAGCGTGTCACGGCTGTACTCGGCCAGCGGCACCATGCGCGCCTTGTTGATCGCATAGCGCTCGGCCGTGCAATTGCGCAGCATCTTGATCAGCCATGTCCACATATGCGGGTCGAAGGCCGGCCGCACGACCAGCGGGCCATGCTTCATCAGCAGCCATTTGATCGCTTTCAGCGGAATGCCGGGCCCAGCCCAGGGCGAGGCATAGCCGGGCGAAATCTCGCCGGCATTGGCGAAGCTGGTTTCCAGCGCCGGGCCTTTCTGGCGGTCGAGCACCGTCACCTCGTGGCCGGCTTCGGCGAGATAATACGCCGTGGTCACCCCGATGACGCCACTGCCCAGCACCATGATTTTCATTGCCCACCACTCCACGGCGTCGCCCAAACCGGGCCTGCTTCTGTCTGCCGGATTTTGAAGCGCCCGCCAAGGGGCTAGCCATTGACGTATCGCCGATGAAAGCGATGGCCGAGGCTGGTCAGGATCTCGTAGCCGATGGTGCCGGCATGGCCTGCAGCGTCGTCGACGCTTTGCGAGGGGCCGAGCAGCTCGACGAGATCGCCCTCACCCAGGCTGCCGGGTGGCAAAGCGGAAATGTCGAGAATGATCGAATCCATCGACACCCGCCCAAGGAAGGGCAACCGCACGCCCTCGAACCAGGCCGCGGACGCCGCGCGGCGATGCCAGCCATCGGCATAGCCGAGCGAAATCGTCGCAGCCGTGAGAGGAGACGTGGTGCGGACCGTGTGGCCATAGCCGACACCAACTCCGGCTTCCAGCATGCGTGTCTGGACGACCTTGGCCTGCAGCCGCACCACCGGCAGCACCGGGTTTGGCCTGGCCGGTGTCGGATTGATACCGTAAAGCGCGGCACCGGGCCGGGCGAGATCATAGTGAAAGCGCTGCCCAAGAAAGATGCCGGACGAATTGGTGAGCGAGGCCGGCGCCTTCGGCAACAGTGCGCGCAGCCGCTCGAACGCCAGCCGCTGCCGCTCATTGGCCGGATGGTCCGGCTCGTCGGCGCAGGCCAGATGGCTCATCGCGAAACGGACGTCGATACCGTCGAAGGCGCCGGGATCGGCGGCGATGCGCTCGACATCCTGGGGCGCCATGCCAAGCCGCGACATGCCGCTGTCGACCTGGATTGCCGCCGGCAGTTTTCGGCCGGCGCGGCGGGCCGCCGCACGCCAGGCTGCCAGTTGTTCCGGGCTGTTGACGACGGCACAAAGATTTGCCGCCACGGCGTCCGGCTCGGCACCGGGCGGAATGCCGTTCAGCACGAAAATGGCGGACCCCGGACCAAGCGAGCGGCGCAAGGCGATGCCTTCGCCCAGAAGCGCGACGAAGAAGATATCGCAGCCTTCGCGCAGCAGCGCCGTCGCCACCTGGCTCGCGCCGAGGCCGTAGCCATCGGCCTTGACCACGCCGGCACAGCCAACACCGCCCAGTTGCGCTTTCAGCCGCCGATAGTTTTCACGGATCGCGCCAAGGTCGATGGTGAGGATGGCGCCAGCCACCGCTTCGCTCGTGGCGGCGATGTCTTCGGGCAGCGACCTCCTGGAGCTGTCGTTCATGGCGACCCTTCTTGCAGCGGATGAGTTAGGCAGTAGGCAGTAGGCAGTAGGCAGTAGGCAGTAGGCAGTAGGAATTGGCACATATTGCAGCAGAACATTCAATCCCTACTCCCTACTCCCTACTCCCTACTCCACCAGATGCCGGAACGCCGCCACCACGTCCTCATAAACATGGCGCTTGAACGGCACGATCAGGCCCGGGAGATCCTGCATCGGCCGCCATGCCCATTTGTCGAATTCGGCGCTATGGCCGCCCGGCGGCGGATTGATCTGGATCTCGCCGACATCGCCGTGGAAGCGGTAGGCGAACCATTTCTGCGTCTGGCCGCGATACCGCCCCTTGAAGGCAACGCCGACGAGGTGGTCCGGCAAATCATAGTTGATCCAGTCCGGCGCTTCGGCCAGCAGCGAGACGCTGCGCATGCCGGTCTCTTCATAGAGCTCACGCTCGGCCGCCTGCAGCGGCTCCTCGCCCTTGTCGATGCCGCCTTGCGGCATCTGCCAGAGCTGGGTCGTGCCGGCAAATTCGCTGTCCGGCTCGGCAATGCGATGCCCGACCCAGACCAGGCCCGCGGCGTTGAGGATCATCAGCCCGACACAGGGACGATAGGGCAGCGTTTCGCGGTCTACAGGCTTTTTCTTCGACATGCTTCCAACTGGCAAGACCGCTTCAAGAAGTGGCCGTCACGTTAAACGAGTGTTCGCAAAAATCCTAGTCGAACGTCGTTCCGAACAGTAGTGTCGAAACAAGACTCGACTTGCTTGTATGTTTGCGGCATCCTTCACGAAGGGGGGTGATAAAAATGCGTATCAAGCTGACAAAACTCGTCGTTTCAATTGGAATGTTATCATTTCTACAAGGTTGTTCCGGCCTGGAAGGCGCGAATGGTTGGAAATATCGCTACGGCCCAGACCCGTTGATGCCGTACCAAACTGTTCATACGTCGTTGATCAATGAACAGGACATAATGGATGCGTTTGCGACGACAGCTTCAAGAAAAAATGCAGACTATACGTGGTACGATACGACTATTGTTGGATTTAACTTTATAGACGAGCAGTGCGATGCTTATCTAAGAGAACTATACGCCCTAGATCACGAACGAGACCGTTTGAAGTCCGCTATTTCAGGCACTGGTCTGGTAGTAAACGCCATTTTGGCCGCCACGCCTACGGCAAAGGTCGCGATGGCTATCGTGGCGCAGGCCTTTGGCCTCACCAGTCAGTATGCCGACACATTCACGAACAGTTATTTGTATTCTGGACATTCATCAACGGTTCTTCATGTAGTGTCAGAGTTACAGCAGGCATATCGAAGGCAGACGATCGCTGACAAAGCTCTCATCAATACCGAGCCGGAGTCATACCAACGCATTAGAGGCTATCTGCAGCTATGTATGCCTCCAACGATTGAAGCTAAAATTGACGAAGCACTCGGCGAGAGCAAAGGATCTTCCGCAGATACGAACAAAGATTCTTCCGCAGGCGCAAAAGCGAAAGCTGTTGAGGGCAAAAAAGCGGTGGCGCCTGCTTCGGAGGCCTTGCCCGCCGTGACTTTGATTCCGGAATAGGCACCCAATCATTATTTTTTGTTGGATAGGCGATATGGAAATATTCGCTATCCGGTCAGTTGCCCGTTACCCTTTTTGCGGATCGATCGCCACTGCTGAAATCGGCACGATCTCGATGCCGCGCTTCTTGGCCTCGACCACCCAGGACGACACGGTGTCGACCGTCAGGTCGAAGGCCGAGCCGATGCCGACGGCAAAGCCTTTGGCGCGCGCGGTGGCTTCCAGCCCGTCGAGCTTCTTCAGGATGGCGCCACGATCCTGCTCGGCATCGATCGCCGTGTCGCCCGAGACAAAGGGCACGCCGTCCTTCAACGCCAGGTCCGGTGCCAGGCTGCGCGCCGACGAGCCGTCATCGATGTAGGCCAGCCCACGTCTGCCGAGCTCGGCCATGAACGGTTCCATCGCCGCCGCGTCGGCGGAAAAGCGCGCGCCCATGTAATTCATGACGCCGGTATAGTTCGTCGTCCGCGACAGGGCCCAGTGCAGGTTCTTCAGATTCTCATCAGCGCCGGCCGCCACCGTCAGCGTGTTGCGGCCGGGGTTGATGTTCGGATAGTCGAACGGTTCGAGCGGCACCTGCATGACGATCTCGTGGCCGCTCTGCCGCGCCGCCTGCATCCAGCGGCCGATGCTGTTGCCTTGCGGCGCGAAGCCCAGCGTCACTTCCGCCGGCAGCTTGGCGATCGCCGCCTGGGTACCTGTCTGCGAAACCGCAAGCCCGCCGATGACGATCGCCACCCGTGCGCCGCGCGCGCCCGACCAGGGCCGCGCATAGACATCGAACGGCCGCCGGCCATCGGCGGCGCGGACCGGCAAGGGCCCGGTCTCGCTGGCTTCGATCAGCGCTTTGTCGGGGATATGCGCGATCTTCAAATTCTGGCCCATGGTCGACGGGTCGCGAATGACGATCGCCGCCTTGGGCGGGCCATCGCCCTCTTCCGTTTGCACATGGATGATCTGCGGTCCGCCCGCCTTGGCTGGCGCCTCCCGCTTGGGTGCGGCGGCCGGGGCCAATGCGGCCGGCGCAGCGGCCGGCTCGGCCGCCGCCGTCACTTTCGGCGTCGACACGGCGACCTCTTGCGGCTTGCGGAACGGCTTTTCCCTTAGCGCGATCGCACCTGAGACGCCGACAACCGCCATCACGACAAGCAGCGCCGCGACCGTACTGGCGCTGACCTTGCCAGCGGCGCGCGGCGACCGGACGGTTTGTCCGAGCGGGCGTTCGATATCCTTGCCTATGTCAGCCAAGCCGCATCCCCGGGCGCATGGTTTTCGAAAACGGGGTCTTTCGAAAAAGACAGGCGCACATTCATCAACGTTGGCGCCCTGCTGTAGCGCGACGCGCCGCGTCCCCCGAATCAAACTGCCGGAACCTTTCGGTCCCGGCAGCATCGCATTGCTTCCATCAGGCGGCCAGACCTGTTGTCGGCCCAACCCTACTGGTTGAGAACGGCCTTTTCCGGATTGGGCGGGAAAGCCGGATCGGTCTTCTGGCCGCGCAGCAGCTGCTCGGCATAGATGAGCTGCAGATCGTCCTTCGGATCCGGCGGCACATAGGCCGCCGAGCCCGAACCGGTCGAGCTCTCGTCGGCGCCCTTGATATGGCCCTTGAGGTCGGATTCGCCGCGCGTCAGGTCCCTGCCCTGCAGTTCCGGAGGCAGCGGCTGGTCGACCTTGATGTCGGGCGTGATGCCCTTGCCCTGGATCGACTTGCCGGACGGCGTGTAATAGAGCGCCGTCGTCAGCCGGAGCGCGCCATTCTCTCCGAGCGGGATGATGGTCTGCACCGAACCCTTGCCGAAGGACTGCGTGCCGACCACCGTGACACGGCGCAGATCCTGCAGCGCGCCGGCGACGATTTCCGACGCACTGGCCGAGCCGCCGTTGACCAGCACGATCATCGGCTTGCCGTTGATGTCGTCGACCTGCTTGGGCTTGGCATCGAAGCGGGTGACGTCCTTCGGGTCGCGGCCGCGCGTCGAGACGATCTCGCCGCGGTTGAGGAAGGCGTCGGACACGCTCACCGCCTGGTCGAGCAGACCGCCCGGATTGAGGCGCAGATCGAGCACATAGCCCTTCAGCTTGTCGTTCGGCACCTGCTTCTTGATGGTGTCGATAGCGTTCTCGAGGTCGTCATAGGTCTTTTCGGTGAAGGAGGTGATCTTCATGTAGCCGATGTCGTTCTCGACCCGGAACTTGACCGCCTTGACCTTGATGATGTCGCGCACGACCGTCAGTTCGATCGGCTTGTCGGCGCCCTGGCGCAGGATGGTGAGCTTGATCGGGGTGTTGACCAGGCCGCGCATCTTCTCGACGGCGTCGTTGAGGGTCAGGCCGCGAACCTCCTCGCCGTCGATCTTGGCGATATAGTCACCGGCAAGCACGCCTGCCTTGGCGGCCGGCGTGTCGTCGATCGGCGTGATCACCTTGACCAGGTCGTTCTCCATGGTGACCTCGATGCCGAGGCCGCCGAACTCGCCCTTGGTCTGCACGCGCATGTCCTGCGCCTGCTCGGCGTTCATGTAGGAGGAGTGCGGGTCAAGCGAGGCAAGCATGCCGTTGATGGCGTTCTCGACCAGCGACTTGTCGTCGGGCGGCGTCACATATTGTGCCCGCACCCGCTCGAAGATATCGCCGAAAATGGCCAGTTGCTTGTAGGTCTCCGACCCTGCAGCGTTCGCCGCCGAGCCGGGTGTGCCATAAACAAGACTCATGGCGGACGCGCCCATCAGCGCACCGGCAAACAGAAGCGACAGTTTCCGCATCATTTCACGTCCTTCCAGAAAAACGGTCCGCCCACCATGGGGCCGGATCGACGGGTTTTCCATCCTTGCGAAACTCGACATAGAGTTCCGGTGTGGCATTTCCATTCTTCGAAACCGAGGTGCTCGCCACCCGGGCCTCTCCCATCGCGCCGACCGGCTCTCCTGCGAGCACTGACTGGCCGGTCACGACGCTGATTCTGCTCATCCCCGCCAAAACGACATGATACCCGTCGCCTGCGTTCAGGATCAAGAGTTGACCATAAGAGCGAAACGGCCCCGCATAAAGCACATTCCCATCCGCCGGCGCCGTGACGATGGCTCCCGATTGTGTCGCAACCATGTCGCCAAGCATCACTGCGCCGTTACCGTCATCGGCGCCGAATCGCCGTTTGATGCGGCCGGTCACCGGCAGTGCGATCTGCCCCTGCAGTGCTGAAAAGGGTGCCGCTGCGGCAAGTCGATTGCCTTCCGGCACGGGTAGGGACGCCAGTTCTGTCGGCGCCTCCGCCGGCGTCGATGTCTTGTCGCTGTCCGCCGTCTTTTGCTCGGCGGCCTTGGCCGCATCGGCTGCCTTGCGGCTCTTGTCGGCTTCGAGCGACGCGATCAATTCCTTCAGGCTGCCGGCCTTGGCGGCCAGCGCCTCGGACCGCTGCTTTTCAGCGGCCATTTGCGTTTGCGTATCGGCTTCCAGCTTCTGCTTGGCCTCCAACAGCATGCCGAGCCGCTTCTTTTCCGCCGTCTGGTCGCCGACCGCCGCCGTCAGCCGTGCTCTTTCGGCCTCGATCGAGGCCGTGACCCGGGACTGCTCCTTGAGATCGGCCAGCAGGCTATCGGTCTGCTGACGCAGTTCCGGCACCACGGCGCCGAGCAGGATGGCGCTGCGCACCGACGACAGCGCGTCCTCCGGCTTGACCAGGATCGCCGGCGGCGGGTTGAGCCCCATGCGCTGCAGCGCGCCCAGCACTTCGGCCAGCACGTCGCGCCGTGCCGCCAGCGAGGCGCGGATCTTCTCTTCCCGGCTTTTCAACCCTTCCAGCCTGGCGCCGATGTCCTCGATGTCCTGGCCGAGCTTCTGCTCGGTCATCGCCGACTGGATCAGCGCGGCGGTGATCGAGGCATGGTCTTTCTTGATCGTCGCTATGTCGGCGGCGAGCTTGGCCAGGCGCTCGGACGACAGCGTGATCTCCTTCGAGACCTGTTCGTATTCGGCGCGGCTCTGGTCGGGATCGGGAGCAAGGTCGAGCGTGTTTTCGGCACGCGCCGCATGCAGCGACAGCACGACCACCGCCGCCGCGATGCCGCAGCGCGTGCGCCATGAGCTCGTCCCTGATTTCCAGTCTTCAGACATTGAAGCCAGACTCTATGCGTGGCTTCGTTAACGAACAATCAACCATGTTCGAAAGCCCCCCTAAACCATGTTCGAGAGCCCCAATTGGCGCAGTCTGGCGACGCATTGGGGCGGAAATCCGTGCGGGACGCGCCATTCACCGGTTTAAGAACGATGATAGGGATGGCCGGACAGGATGGTCGCGGCCCGGTACAGCTGCTCCCCCAGCATCACGCGCACCAGTTGGTGCGGCCAGGTCAGCAATCCGAATGACATCACCAGGTCCGCTTGATCGCGCAGCGACTGGTCGTGACCGTCGGCGCCGCCGATGGCAATGACCAGCGCCTTGCGGCCGCCATCGCGCAGCAGGCCGATTCGTCCGGCGAAGTCTTCGGAGGAAAAGCTTTTGCCGCGTTCGTCGAGCAGGATCAGCGCCGTGCCCGGCTGCAGCTGCCCCTGCAGCTTCTGGCCTTCCTCGCGCCGGCGCTCGTTGGCGGTCTGGGCGCGCCCTTCGGCGATTTCCGCCACGCCGGCAAATTCGAGCCCCACCGCCGGGCCGCTCTTGGCAAAGCGCTCGAAATAGCGGTCGGCGAGCTGCTTCTCGGGGCCGGCTTTCATCCGGCCCACGGCATGAACTGATATCTTCATCCTCGCCCTATAAGCCGCGTGAACGACTTAGTGGAGGGTTTCTTCCTCGAGATCCGGCGCCTGCCACATCTTTTCGAGATTGTAGAATTCGCGGACTTCTGGACGGAAGACATGGACGATGATGTCGCCCGAATCGATCAGGACCCAGTCGGCGCCTGCCAGCCCCTCGACGCGCGCGGTGCCGAGGCCGGCATCCTTGAGCGTCTTGAGCAGGTGATCGGCGACAGCCGAGACATGACGGTGCGATCGGCCCGACGCGACGACCATGTAGTCGCCGAGGCTCGATTTCCCCTGAATGTCGATTGAGACGATGTTTTCGGCCTTGGAGTCTTCCAGACTGGCAAGGACTGTCTTGATGGCGCGGGACACGGCGTCGTTTACGCTGATCCCGGCCGGCGAAGGCATGATATCGGCCTTCTTCCGCAGTGCTGTTCTCAGTGTATTTCCTTTCGCAGCAAGAACAACCAAATCACCCCCAAAAGCAGGTGACGCCTCTTAGATAGGCAGAGTTCCGTTGCAGTTTCAAGACGGCGACCTGTCGCGCACGAACGTATTGTCGGTCCCGCGGTTCCACCGCATGCCGAAAAAGATCGGAACCCATGGCGTCCGCATGGGTTATCGGCGCACCGACCAACCGGATTTCCCCCAATGCCGATCGACCCGCAGAACACCCTTGCCACCGTCCAGACCGGCCTCGCGCAGCTCAGCACGCTGATCGTTTCCTACTCCTTCTCGGCCATCGGTGCCGTGATCCTTCTAGTTGTCGGCTACATCGTCGCCGGCCTCGCCGAACGTTCCATCTCCGCCGGCCTCGGCCACATCCATGGTTTCGACGCGACATTGCGGCATTTCTTCTCCAAGATCGCCCGCTATGCCATCCTGATCCTCGTCGCGATCATGGTGCTCGGCCAGTTTGGCGTGCAGACGGCGTCGATCATTGCCGCCATCGGCGCCATCGGTCTGGCCATCGGCCTGGCGCTGCAGGGCACGCTGCAGAACATTGCCGCCGGCATCATGCTTCTGGCGCTGCGGCCGTTCCGCATCGGCGAATCCATCGAGGTCGGCTCGATTGCCGGCTCGATCGAGGAGATCGGCCTGTTCGCGACGAAGCTCATGACCGCCGACGGCGTCTACATCCTGGCCCCCAATTCGACGCTGTGGAACCAGCCGGTGCGCAACTTCTCACGCAACGGCGTGCGCCGCAGCGACATCACGCTCTCGATCGGCTCCTGGAACGACATCGACCGCGCCCAGAAGACGCTGCTTGCCATTGCCGGCGCCGAGCGCCGGGTCAAGCGCGACCCGGCGCCGATCGCTTTCGTCGCGACGTTGGGTGAAAGCACGGTCTCCATCGCCTTGCGCTACTGGACATCGGCCGCGGATTTCTTTGCCACGCAGACCGATCTCACCAAGCGTGCCAAGCAGGAATTCGACGCAGAAGGCATATCGATCCCGCTGCCGCCGCCCGAAGCGCCAGCACCGGAAGCCCGCCGGCAGTAATCAGTCGCCTCTGTGCCGATCCTGCTCGTCCGGCGCGAAGGCCAGTTCCACCGGCAAGGGCGCCTGCGCCGTCATCGGCGCGAAACTGCCGGTCTCGGCGGCGGGGACAGCCTGCGTCGTCACCACGCGCCAAAGCACGAACAGGCAGAAGGCGCAGGCGATGACAACAGCCACATAGATGAAGGCCTGCGTCCCGAAGACGGCCGACAACGCTGTCACGATGCCTGGCACGATGAAGCCTGAAAGCGACCAGGCAAACAACAGCGAGCTGGACAGCGCCACCATGTCGTCCTTGCCGGCGCGGTCGGCCGCATGCGCGCTGGCCAGCGAATAGATCGATTCCGAGGCGCCATCCCAAACGATATAGATCACCACCAGCGCCGCCAGCGCGCCGCCATCGAACCCGAGCGCGCACAGGCCGGCGACCATGGCGAGCGCGGATGCCACGATCAGCACATAGCGGCGGTCGGTGCGGTCGGAGATCCAGCCGAGCGGGACCTGCAGGATCAGCGTGCCGAGCGGCATCGCCGAAAGCAGCAGCGCGACGTCGGCCTGGCTGTAGCCCTTGGCCGTGGCATGGATCGGCGCGAAGCCAGAGATCGACATCGACAGGCCGCCGACCGCAAGCATGCCTGCAACGCCGACCGGCGAAATCCGCCACGCCCGGCGAAGCGCCACGGAGGCGGCGTGCGGCGCCGGCGGCTGGGCGAGCCTGGTCAGCCCCACCGGCAGGATCGACAGCGCCGTGAAGGCGATGCCGATCAGCGGCGCGTCCGCGGTCCTGATGTCGACGAGAGCCAGCGTCGCATAGCCGACGCCGAGCCCGGCGACATAGGCAACGTAGAAGAACGCCATCACCCTGCCGCGGATGGCATTGGCGACGGCATCGTTGAGCCAGCTCTGCGCGACGATGAACAGGCCGCAGATGGCGAAGCCGTAGAGCGCGCGGGCGGCGATCCACAGCAACGGATGCGGGCCGGCGCCGACGGCGGCGTTGGCCAGCGCGATCAGCGCCGACAGCACCATGAAGGCACGGGCATGGCCGACCCTTCGCACCAGCGGTCCGGTCAGGATGCAGCCGGCAAGGCCACCGGCCGAAAGTCCGGTGATGATCAGCCCGGCCCAGGTCGGATCGAAGCCCTCGGCGCCGAGCCGGACCGGGATATAGGCAAACATCAGCCCATTGCCGACGGCGATCAGCGCCATCGACGCGATGACGCTGGCAATCGCGATCAGCGGCGTGGGCGGGCTGTTGCGGTCAGGATCGATCTCAGTGTGGGTATTTGCGAGAGTGGCCATACTCGCGCAGCATCGCCCAGCCTATGGCGAAAAGCCGCTGCAAAAGCGACATCAGCGGTCTTGCCTTCCCCCCCTTGTGGGGGAAGGGGAAGTCGGTGCAAATCCTATCCCTTCGCCAGCTGGCGGATCGCGCTCGACGACAGCGACGAGCGCGGGCCGTGGATGAAGGTCCAGGCCGGCGCCTTCATGCGGGCGAGCCTTGGCGCGTCGCCCTCGTCGACGCGGGCATAGTCGAAGGTCTTGGCGACGACCGACGACAGGAACGACAGTGTCGCGCCCGGACGGTCGATGACCGCGATCGGGAAGGTCATGACGATCTCGCGCCAGCGCTGCCAGTGATGGAAGTCGCGCAAGCTGTCGGCGCCCATGATCCAGACGAAGTCGACGCCGGGATTGCGCGCCTTGACCAGCGCCAGCGTATCGGCGGTGTAGCGGACGTGATGCGCCGCCTCGAAGGCGGTGACCTTGATCTTCGGGTTCTTGGCGATCTGCTCCGAGAGTTGCAACCGCTCGGCTAGCGGCGCCAGTTCGCGCGTGCTCTTCAGCGGATTGCCGGGCGTCACCATCCACCACAACTGGTCGAGCGCCAGGCGTCTGAGCGCAATCTCGGCCACCAGCGCGTGACCGGCATGCGGCGGATTGAACGAGCCGCCGAACAGGCCGACGGCCACGCCCCTGCCGGCATGCGGCATTTTCAGATAGCGGGAGGAAACAATGGGCTGGGGCGATGACAGCATGGCGCTAATCGCCCCTCTTGAGGGGGAGATGCCCGGCAGGACAGAGGGGGGTGGCTGGGCGCAAGGGGCCTCAGGCTCTAACGACGAAAAGCTTCAAGGCCTCACCTGTCCCGATCCGCGCACGCGGTATTTGAAGGAGGTCAATTGCTCGACGCCGACTGGCCCGCGCGCATGCATCTTGCCGGTGGCGATGCCGATCTCGGCGCCCATGCCGAACTCGCCGCCATCGGCGAACTGCGTCGAGGCGTTGTGCAGCAGGATCGCCGAATCGATCTCATTGAAGAACCGCTCGACCGCCTGCGCGTCCTCGGCGACGATCGCTTCGGTGTGATGCGAGGAGAACGTCTCGATATGCTCGATCGCGCCGGCGACACCGTCGACCAGCTTCACCGCGATGATGGCATCGAGGTACTCGGTCACCCAGTCGAGATCAGTGGCGGGCTTCGCGTCGGAAAATGCCTTCAGCACATCGGCATCGGCATGGATCTCGCAGCCGGCGGCGCGCAGTGAGTCGAGGATCGGCACCAGATGGGTGGCGGCAACGGCGCGATCGACGAGCAGCGTCTCAGCGGCACCGCAGACGCCGGTGCGCCGCATCTTGGCGTTGACGGCGATCCGCACCGCCATGTCGAGCTTTGCCGAGCGGTCGATGTAGAGATGGCAGATACCTTCGAGATGGGCGAAGACCGGCACCCGCGCCTCGGCCTGCACCCGCCCGACAAGGCTTTTTCCGCCGCGCGGAATGATAACGTCGAGCGTACCGTCAAGGCCTTTGAGCATCTCGCCGACGGCGGCCCGATCGGTGGTCGGCACCAGCTGGATGGCGTCTTGCGGCAGGCCGGCGGCCTTCAATCCCTCGACCAGACAGGCATGGATGGCGGCCGACGAATTGAGCGAATCCGAACCGCCGCGCAGGATCACCGGATTGCCGGCCTTGAGGCAGAGCGCGCCGGCATCCGCCGTGACGTTCGGCCGGCTCTCGTAGATGACGCCGACGACGCCGAGCGGCGTGCGCACGCGCTCGATATGCAGGCCGTTCGGCCGATCCCATTCGGCGATGACGTCGCCGACTGGATCGCGCAATTCGGCGATCTCGCGGATACCTTCGGCCATGGCGCGGATGCGCGCCGGATCGAGCTTCAGCCGGTCCATGAACGAAGCCGAAAGCCCCGACTCCTCGCCATTCGAGACATCGATGGCGTTGGCGTCGAGAATATCCCGTTCGCGGGCGACGATCGCCTCGGCCATGGCGACAAGTGCAGCGTTCTTGGCGGCGGTCGTGGCGATGGCCAGCGGTCGGGCGGCAGCGTGGGCACGGCGGCCGATATCGGCCATCAGCGCCACCGTGTCATCCCCGGATTTTTCATGCAGCTTCAGCATGGCTCATCCTCCGCTCGATACTTCGTCACCGGCCCGTACCTGGTCACCGGCCCGTACTTGGTCACTGGCCCGTACTTGGTCACTGGAATGACTCACCACAAGGTCGTCGCGGTGGATCATCGCCGAACGCGCCTCATAACCGAGCACGGTTTCGATCTCGGCCGTCTTCAGGCCAGCGATCCTTACGGCATCGGCGGCATCGTAGGCAACCAGCCCGCGCGCGATCTCGCGGCCTTCGGGCGACAGGATCGCCACCGTGTCGCCGCGCGAAAAATTGCCGCTGACCAGCTTGACGCCGGCCGGCAGCAGCGACTTGCCCGACAGCAGCGCGCCGATGGCGCCGGCATCGACCGTCAGCCGGCCGGCCGGTTCGAGCTGGCCGGCGATCCAGGTCTTGTAGCCCTTGACCGGATTGCTGCTCGGCCGGAAGAAGGTGGCGCGTTCGCCGCGTTCGATGGCCATCAGCGGCGACAGCCGCGTGCCCGACGTGATGATCATCGCGGTGCCGGCGGCGGTGGCGATCTTGCCGGCATCCAGCTTTGTCCGCATGCCGCCGCGCGACAGTTCGGACGCGGCCGCGCCCGCCATCGCCTCGATGTCCGGCGTGATGCGATCGACCAGCGGAATGAACTTTGCGCCGGGATCCCGCGCCGGCGGCGCGGTGTAGAGCCCGTCAATGTCGGAAAGCAGCACCAAAAGGTCGGCGCCCATCATCGTCGCCACACGGGCGGCCAGCCGGTCATTGTCGCCGTAGCGGATTTCGGAGGTCGCCACCGTGTCGTTCTCGTTGATGACCGGCACCGCCTTCATCTTGAGCAGCGTCGAGATCGTTGCCCGCGCGTTGAGATAGCGGCGGCGCTCCTCGGTGTCGCCGAGCGTCAGCAGGATCTGCCCTGACTTCAAGGCGCCCTTGCCGAGCGCATCCGACCAGGCGCCGGCGAGCGCAATCTGTCCGACGGCCGCCGCAGCCTGGCTTTCCTCGAGCTTCAGGGCCCGTTTGCCGAGGCCAAGGATGGTGCGGCCAAGCGCGATGGCACCGGACGAGACGACCAGGATTTCAGCGCCGCCCTGGGCCAGCACCGCAATGTCGTCGGCGAGCGAGGCCAGCCAGTCGCGCTTCAGGCCCGCCGTGCGGTCGACCAGCAATGCCGAGCCGATCTTGACCGTGATGCGCCGGTATGTCTTCAGCGACTGCATGGCCTTACTTTTCCCAGCGCGTCTCGACCGGAGCGGCGATCTGCGCGCGTGCCTCGGCCACCACCGCCATCAGCGCCCGCAGCACCGCCTCGACGCCTTCGCCGGTGACGGCCGACAACAGCATCGGCGCGTGGCCGGCGGCGCGCTTCAGCGACGCGACCTTCTTCTTGCGCGCATCGGCATCGAGCGTGTCGACCTGGCTGAGCGCCACGATCTCGACCTTCTCGGTCAGGCCGTTGCCATAGGCGTCGAGTTCGGCGCGCACGGTCTTGTAGGCCTTGCCCGGGTTTTCCTCCTGCGCTGACACCAGGTGCAGCAGCACGCGCGTGCGTTCGACATGGCCGAGAAAGCGGTCGCCGATGCCGACGCCCTCATGCGCGCCTTCGATCAGGCCGGGAATGTCGGCGATGACGAATTCGCGCGCATCGATGCGGGCAACGCCAAGACCGGGATGCAGCGTCGTGAACGGATAGTCGGCGATCTTCGGCTTGGCCGCGGTGACGGCGGCCAGGAATGTCGACTTGCCGGCATTGGGCAGCCCGACCAGCCCGGCATCGGCGATTAGCTTCAGCCGCAGCCAGATGTTGAGCTCCTCGCCCGGCAGGCCGGGATTGGCGCGGCGCGGCGCCTGGTTGGTCGAGGTCTTGAAATGCTGGTTGCCGAAGCCGCCATTGCCGCCCTTGGCGAGCAGAAAGCGCTGGCCGACCACGGTCAGGTCGCAGATCAGCGTCTCGTTGTCCTCCTCGAACACCTGCGTCCCGGCCGGCACCTTCAGCGTGACGTCGGCGCCCTTGGCACCGGTCATGTTGCGGCCCATGCCGTGGACGCCGGTCTTGGCCTTGAAATGCTGCTGGTAGCGGTAGTCGATCAGCGTGTTCAGCCCGTCGACCGCTTCCAGCCAGACATCGCCGCCGCGGCCGCCATCGCCGCCGTCCGGTCCGCCGAACTCGATGAATTTTTCGCGCCGGAACGACACCGAACCGGCGCCGCCGTCACCGGAGCGTATGTAGACCTTGGCTTGATCGAGAAATTTCATGGCTTGTGCAGTTTCTGCTAGTGGCTTTGCGGCATTGCTCTAAATCTGTGGCCTTGCTCTAAACCAAGGCGCGGCGAAGGGCGAGGCCGTTTTGTGACAATGGCCGTGAGGGATCGGCCGGAGGGCGCGGAATGAAGCTTGTAACCTACAACGTCCAGTACGGCATCGGCCTCGACGGGCAGTACAATGTCGAGCGCGTCACCGACGCCGTGCGCGGCGCCGACGTGATCGCGCTGCAGGAGGTGACCCGCAACAATCCCCGGAATGGCGGCCGCGACATGGTCGCCGAGATCGGCGAGGCATTGCCCGACTATTTCGCCGTCTATGGCAGCAATTTCGAGGCCAATATCGGCTCGCGCATCGAGAACGGCCGCGCCATCACCACGACTTTCCAGCTCGGCAACATGGTGTTGTCGAAGACCCCCATTCATCTGTCGCGCAACCTGCTTTTGCCGCGCAGCCGCAGCTTCGAGATGATGAACTTCCAGCGCGGCGCGCTGGAGGCGCTGATCGAGACGCCGCTTGGTTTCATCCGCTTCTATTCCATCCATCTCGATCACCGCAGCCCGGTCGAGCGCGCCCGCCAGATCCAGTTCCTGCGCCGACGCCTGCTGAACTATGCGCTCGAAGGTGGCGCCTTGTCCGGCGTCGCCGAGATCGGCCTGCCGGAATTGCCGCATCCGGAAGCCTTTGTCGGCATGGGCGATTTCAACATGCTGGCCGGCTCGCCCGAATATGTCGAACTCGCCGGCCGGCCGGACCATGAATTCGGCATGCCGCTGACCGCTGACTTTGCCGTCGATGCCGCCTTGCGCCTCAACGTCGCCGGCGACGACCTCGTCAGCTGGGTCGATCCCAAGCAGCCCGCCAATGCCAGCCGCCACAAACGCATCGACTATGTCTTCACCAGCGCTTCGCTTGCCAGATCCCTGAAACGTCTGTGGGTCGACCGGCAAGCGGTCGGTTCGGACCACCTGCCGGTGTG
This sequence comes from Mesorhizobium calcicola, assembly GCF_042682105.1. Lineage (NCBI taxonomy): Bacteria > Pseudomonadati > Pseudomonadota > Alphaproteobacteria > Hyphomicrobiales > Phyllobacteriaceae > Mesorhizobium > Mesorhizobium calcicola. The sequence goes on along the minus strand of NZ_JBHUGY010000038.1, from coordinate 11,990 downwards.
GGTCGAACTGGGCTGATGGCTCTTCATCCGGCTGCGTTTTCGCGTTCGACGATCGCCATCACGATCGTATCGAGGTATTCCCCGTCGATACAGACGGCGTCGCGCTGCACACCCTCCCTGACAAACCCGACCTTGTCGTAAAGAGAGATGGCGCGAGCATTGTCGGAATGCACGGAAAGTTCCACGCGGACAAAGCCGGCCTTGCGTGCTTGCGCCAAGGTCGCATTGATAAGCCGCAGTCCGAGGCCACGCCCGCGATAGGAAGGAACAACCGCCATTCCGAGGCTGCCGCGATGACCATGTATGAGCCGGTCATGGCGTGAGATATCGCACCAACCGACGACCTCGCCACGAACAACGGCCACGAAGCCTGGTTCGCCCTTCCCGATCCGGTCCAATACGAATCGTCGGGTTTGATCCAGTGGTGGCGCCTCGAGGAAGGACAGGTACTTTCGCTCACGCGCAACGAGATCAAGCGCGCGATGAAAGCTTTCGACATCCCCGGCCGTTATCGGCGCGATCGCGACCGTTTCAATATCGCTGCTGTCATCAACCATTGGCTTGACCGGCGCCATCCATCAAAAGTGCACCCAGTTCCTGAGACTGGTCCAGGTCTTCCTGTCGAGCCGGTAGCGCTCGACCGGCACCTGGCCGGCGACGATCGAGTTCAGCATGCCCTGGCCGGCATACTGGAAGCCGCACTTGTGGATCACGCGCCGCGAGGCCGGATTGATGACCCGCGTCGAGGCATGCAGCACCTGGATCGAAGTCTTCTGGAAGGCGAGGTCGACCAGCGCATGGGCGGCTTCCGTCGCATAGCCCTTCTTCCAGTAAGGCTCACCGATCCAGTAGCCGAGCTCCAGCCCGCGATCGGTGGTGTTGAGACCGGCGCAGCCGACGAAGGTGTCGGTGCCGGCCAGCGTCAAGGCATAGGCGATGCCGGCACGGCGCGACTTGGTCATGGCAAGGAAGGCGCGTCCCTCGGCCTCGCCATAGGGGTGCGGCATGCGGGCCAGCATTTCGGCGATATGGCGATTATCGGCGAGTTCGACCAGTTGCGCGATGTCGCCTTCGCCGGGCGCCCGCATCACCAGCCGCTCGGTGACAAGGACCGGGCAGTCTATCGCGTAACTTTCGTCGTCGGTGTCTTCCGCTTCGGCAACCATTTGCAAGTCCTCCAGGCCAAGAAAAAGGGGAGATGGAAACCCATCTCCCCTGATCCTTTTCCTGGCTTTGCCAGACACCGGTTCCCGAGATGGGTGCCGGTGTTCTAGTGCGGAACCGGCTACTCCGCGGCTTTGGCAATCGGGTTGACCGATACGTAGGTTCGGCCATTGGCTTTTTTGTTGAAGGTCACGGCGCCGGTTTCGAGCGCGAAAAGCGTATGGTCAGTGCCCATGCCGACATTGACGCCCGGATGCCAGGTCGTGCCGCGTTGACGAATGATGATGTTGCCCGGGATGACGGCTTCGCCGCCGAACTTCTTCACGCCCAGACGCTTGGAATGCGAGTCGCGACCGTTGCGCGACGAGCCGCCAGCTTTCTTGTGTGCCATCTAACTAACTCCGTTGCGCCGCAAGGCGCCTAAAAGGCCTTATGAACGCGTTCGCGTTCCGTTTCAAGTCCGATTCCGGCGACCTGATCGCCAGAAAATTACTTCGCCGCCAATTCCTTGGCCTGCTCGCGCCAGTCCTTGATCTGGTCGGCGCTGAAGGGCATGTGCTCGTCGATCTTGGCGACATCCTTGTCGCTCAGCTTGGCGAGCTGGGCGAAGGTGATGATGCCCTGTTCGGCGAGGTCCTTGGCAGCGACCGGGCCGATGCCCTTGATCACGGTCAAATCGTCCGGCTCGCCCTTCGGCGCCTTGAACAGCGGCGCTGCCGCGGTCTCGGCTGCCTTTGCCTTGGGCTCCTTCTTCGGCGCGGCTTCCGCCTTCGCTTCAGTGGCGGCCTCTGCCTTGGCTTCCTTCTTCGGCGCCTTGACGGCTGCCGTCTTCGTCGGCTTGGCGCCACCCAGCAGGATCTCGGAGATCCGCACGGTGGTCAAAAGCTGGCGATGGCCGATCTTGCGGCGCGAATTCTGCCGGCGGCGCTTCTTGAAAGCGATGACGGTGCGGTTCTTGCCCTGCTCGACGACTTCGGCGGTGACAACCGCGCCATCGACGAACGGCGCGCCGAACGTGACATTCTCGCCCTCGCCATGCGCGAGCACGTGGCCGATCTCGACGATATCGCCGACACTGGCTTCGACTTTTTCGATCTTCAGAAGATCGTTGGCGGCAACGCGATACTGCTTGCCACCCGTTTTAATGACTGCGAACATTTTTTGCCTTTCGCTGTTCGGTCGGCCTTGATGAACCGCCTGAGGCAGTTCAGCCGTCTTTTTGTCAGTCTGCGGGTTCAAAAAACAAGCGGCGCGGAAGAACCCTCCACGCCGATTGCGCGCTGTCCCTAACCGAAGGTTGGGTGCAAGTCAAGGCGAAGCCGCTGCCGAGACAGTTATTAGCTCGGCAAGCATCTGGCCATGTCGACATGACTGCATAGCGTCACCGTCGTCGGCAGCCAAGGATGCGTGGGTGGCCGGGATTCCGTGTGGACCTGACCGTAAACACCAGTGGCGAATCCGCCGCGTGTCCGGGAAGCCAAATAACTCACGGATTGGCCTTGTAACCTGCCCGTTCAGCCGTTATCTAGTGCGCCGCGCCGGCAACGGCCGACCATGACCGCGGAGAGGTGGCAGAGTGGTCGAATGCACCGCACTCGAAATGCGGCATGGGTGCAAGCCCATCGGGGGTTCGAATCCCTCCCTCTCCGCCAGTCTCGCAATAGGCCCTCTAACCATCTGAAAAGCCTTCACTTCCTAGGCTGCATCCAAATAGAGGTGCCCCACGAGTGTTCGACGCGAACCCAACAGAGTGATCGCCGGCTGTTCACGGCTGCTCTAGAGCACGTCCGGTTTAATCTGGGTCATAACCTGCGGCCTTGAAGTAGTTCTGGCATTCGGCTGGGGTGAAGAGGTCGACGAGCGATCCGACGGCGGTCCACAGGGCTGTGATTGTCCTCTCGGCTTTGGCCCGCATAAGAGCCTTGAGTTTTGAGAAGGCGTTTTCGATCGGATTGAAGTCGGGGCTGTAGGGCGGCAGGAACATGAGCCTCGCGCCGGTCGTCTCGATTGCATCGCGAACGCCGGCGGCCTTGTGGGCGGGAAGGTTGTCCATCACGACGATGTCGCCCTCCGACAGGGTCGGGACCAGCACCTGCTCGACATAGGCCAGGAATACGTTGCCGTTCATGGCGCCGTCATAGACGAACGGGGCGGTCATGCCCGTCAGCCGCAGTGCGCCGGTGAAGGTGGTGGTTTTCCAATGGCCGTGCGGCACGCCCGCCCGGCAACGCTCACCGCATGGCGCACGGCCCCGCAGCCGGGCCATCTTGGTCGATAGTCCAGTTTCATCGATGAACACCAGCTTTGCCGGATCGAGATCGAGTTGGCCGTCGAACCACGCACGACGGCGCTTCAGGATGTCGGGACGATCCTGCTCCAGTGCATGTGCGGACTTTTTTTGAACGTCCAGCCGTGCCGGCCAAGCCAGGCGCTTAAGGCGCTGCGACTGATCCGAGCCGATCGCTCGACCGCCAGCCGCTCTACCATCTCGTTCAGCGTGATGTCCTTGCGCTCATCGATCAACCCCACGATGAAGGCTTTATGCGCATCGAGGCTGGACGCGCGTCGACGGCCTTGCGGCCGCGGCGTCCGCTCGCCGATCTTCGCCCGTGCGATCCACCGGATTGCACTCGATATGCCGACGCCGAACCGCGCCGCCGCCTGCCGGGCAGACATGCCCGCGTCCGAAGCCTTCAAGACCCGCGATCGAAGATCGTCGCTCAGTGCTCTTCCCATCATCCACCTCATCAAAGTGGATGTTGAATCACCCGCGAAGCCCGACGTCACATCACAATCGATTCATTGATCGCGGGACGTGCTCTAGGCGCTCAGTCCTCGGACAAGCGGGCTCGACGATCACTCCGGCACGCCGGAGATGCCCAGCGCCTCGACGTAACGCTCGGCGAACACCTTGTCCAGCCACGGGTTGATCTGTCTCTGCAGGGTGAGCGTGTAGGTCGGAAACGCCTCCATCAGCCGCCGCGCCGCCGCCTGCGCCTCGTCCAGCCGGTTGAGTTTGACCAGCGCCATGATCACCACCCGGTGCGAGGAGCCGTAGTTCGGCATCTCGTGCAGCGCGCGTTCTCCCCATGCCAGCGCTTCCTCGTAGCGCTCGAGCATCAGGTAGCTCATCCCGATGCCGGAGAGCGCGATGCCCTTCTCGGGGTCGACCGGGCTCAGCCGCATTGCCCTGTGAAAGTGCTCGATCGCGATGAGCGGGCGGCTGCAATGTGCGTTCACCCAGCCGCTGCCGGTATGGCCCTGGGCCGAATTGGGGTTGAGCAGCAGGGATCGTTCGATCGCGCCCAGCGCCATCTCGTAGTCCTTCGCGCTGTAGGCGATCACCTGCGCGGCGAAGCGCAGGCTTGTCGGGTCGTCGCGCGCTTCCGCCAGGATCTCGCGCGCCATGCGCACGGCGACTCGGACATCGTCGGGCTCGTGCCAGCACTGGCTCACGGACAGGCTGCGGATATAGGCGCCGAGTCCCTTTGCCAAGTTGAAGCCAGGGTCGATGCTGAGCGCCTCGTTGGTGAGCCGGCGCACGTCGGCAAAGCCTTCGCGCGTCATGCTGTAGAAGCGCGGCAGCGCGCGTAGTAAGAGGTCGTAGGCGCTGATGTAGTCGGTCGGCTTCATGCGCGCCTGCTTGATCTCCTGCAGCCGGATGCTCGGCTCGACAGCGCCGACGACGCTCTCGGTCACCTTATCCTGCAGGTCGAAGATGTCGCTCAAGTCGCCCTCGAAACGGTCGGCCCAGACATGGTGACCGCTGATCGCGTCCACCAACTGCCCACTGATGCGTACCCGCGATCCTGCTCTGCGGATGCTGCCTTCGAGCACGTAGCGGACGCCCAGCTCGCGCCCGACCTGGCGCAGGTCCACCGCCCGGCCCTTGTAGGTGAAGGACGAGTTGCGGGCGATCACGAAGAAGGAGTTCACCCGGCTCAATCCCGTGATGATGTCCTCCACCAGCCCGTCGGCGAAGTATTCCTGGTCGGGGTCGCCGCTCATGTTGGTGAAAGGCAGAACCGCGATCGAGGGTTTCTCGGGCAGGGCAGGCGGTGCAGCCACCGAGGCGCTGGCGTCGGTCTCGACGCGGTAAGCGCGCACAGGCCGCTCGATGTTCTTGAGGCGCAGGTCGCCGAGCGGCGTGAAGCCGCAGTCGAGCTTGCCTTGAAGGTGGTCGTAGGCGGTGCCCGAGACGACCACGGTGCCGGGATCGGCGATGCTTTCGAGGCGAGCGGCGATGTTGACCCCATCGCCGTAGAGGTCGCCGTCCTCCTCGCAGACCACGTCGCCGAGATTGATGCCGATGCGCAAGCGTATCCGCTCTTCCTCGGGCGTCTCCGCCTCGTGTTCTGCCAGGGCCTGCTGGATCGCCATCGCCGAGGTCACCGCGTTAACGACGCTCGCGAACTCGCACAGCATGCCGTCGCCGGTGAGCTTGACGATCCGACCCTGGTGCTCGGAGACCAGCGGTTCGAGGAGGCCCTTGCGGTAGATCTTCAGCCGCTCGAGCGTGCCGCGCTCGTCGCGCTCCGTCAGGCGCGAATAGCCGACCACGTCGCAAGCCAGGATCGCTGCGAGGTGCCGCTGCGTGGTCATTTCACCGCTCAGCCAAGCGCCTGCACGCGGGCCGCCCCGCGTCCATGTCCTGCCAACTGCCAGACGCCTCCCGTGCATGGTCTCCATCTCTCCCAGTCTCCGCACGTCGCCGATACAGAACGGAGAACGCGGTTTGACCTTGCCTTCACAAGATTTCGCTATCCCGCTTGCGAGGCGTGGAGCGCTCCGGTCGCCGCGCCAACAGCCAACCGACGACACGCCCACGCAGCCTCTGGGGACGTTGAAACGCCACTCCTCCCAGAAGGTCGGAGATTTTTCCTGCCCTGTGTAACCGGTTGACGCCACCGTGGCGGTGCTTTTGTATCGGGCAGGCATCACAACAGACGTTCGCGCTTTGAGGTGCTGAGGTCGGCAAGTGGCGCAACGCTGCCGTCCGACGCCGGAGTGCGTCCACTTGAGGCGTGTCGCCCTCAGCCCGCCCCATCCGCCTGATGCCCCGCGATCGCGCTCAGAAAAACCGCCCCGAACTCCTTGAGCTTCGCCGCCCCCACGCCGTTCACTTCGGCGAAGGCGTCGAGGTCGCGCGGGCGGCGCTCGGCCATGTCGATCAGCGTGCGATCGGAAAACACCACATAGGCCGGCACCTGGCGCTCCTTGGCCAGCCGTAGCCGCAGCGCCTTGAGCGCGGCGAGCAGCGAAGCATCCACGCCTTCCATGTCGGTGGCGGAGCCCTGGGCGGAACGCATCTTGCGCAAGGCGCGGTCGCGCACCTCGACGCGGTAGTGGAACGACATCTCGCCACGGCCAAGCGCATGGCCCTTTTCGGCGATGGCGAGGCCGCCATGGCCGCCCGGATCCGGCGCCAGGAAACCGCCCGCGCCAAGCTGCCGGATCAGCGAAAGCCAGAAATCCTTCTTGTGCGCCAGTCCGCTGCCGAAGCTGGCTAGCTTCTGGTGGTTCCTGGCCAGCACCTTCTCGGTTTCATGACCGAGCAGAATGTCGATGACATGGCCAGCACCGAAGCGTTCTCCACTCTGCGCCATCGCCGCCAGGATGATCCGCGCCTCCGCCCCGCCATCGGCACGCGGCGCCTGGTCGAGGCAGGTGTCGCAATTGCCGCAAGGCTGCGCTTCCTCGCCGAAATAGCCAAGCAGCACCTGGCGGCGGCACTGCGCCGTCTCGCAATAGCCGATCAGCGTATCGAGCCGGCCGTGGGAACGCCTTTTGTGCTCCACCGGCGCATCCTCGTCGTCGATGAACAGACGCCGCATGCGGATATCGCCGAGGCCGAACAGCATATGCGCCTCGGCCGACCGCCCGTCGCGGCCGGCGCGCCCGATTTCCTGATAGTAGGCCTCCAGGCTGCCCGGCAGATCGGTGTGGAAGACATAGGCGACGTCGGGCTTGTCGATGCCCATGCCGAAGGCGATGGTCGCCACCATGACGACGCCGGAGAGCGTCATGAAAGCGTTTTGATTCGCCTCACGCGCGTCCTTGCTCATGCCGGCATGGTAGGCGAGCGCGGTGATGCCGTTCTTCTCGAGAAAGGCTGCCATCTCTTCCGTCTTCTTGCGCGACAGGCAATAGACGATGCCGCTGCGGCCGGGGTGACGCTCGACGAAGCTCAGCAACTGCCGCTTGCTGTCCTGCTTGGCCGCGATGCCAAGCTTGATGTTCGGCCGGTCGAAGCCCAGCACCAGGGTCTCGACGCGCTCGGCGAACAGCCGCGCCTCGATGTCGGTGCGCGTGCCCTCGTCCGCCGTCGCCGTCAGCGCGATGATCGGCACGTTGGGGAAGATGCCGCGCAGCCGCGACAGATCTTCATATTCGCGCCGGAACGCCGGCCCCCATTGCGAGATGCAATGCGCCTCGTCGACGGCGATCAGGCTGACGTCGAGCCTGGCCAGCGCGTCGAGCATCCGCTCGGTCATCAGCCGTTCCGGCGCGAGATAGAGCAGGCGCGTCTGGCCGGCCGCGACGCGGCGCCAGGCGGCGACATTGGCCTCGCGGTCGAGCGAGGAATTGATCGTATCGGCGGCCACGCCAGCAAGGCGCAAGGCGGCGACCTGATCCTGCATCAGCGCCACCAGCGGCGAAACGACGATGGTCAGCCCGCCCAGAACCAGCGCCGGCACCTGGTAGCACAGCGATTTGCCCGCACCCGTCGGCATGACGGCCAGAACATGACGCCCGGCCAGCAGCGCATCCATGACATCGGCCTGGCCGGGACGGAAATCGTCAAAGCCGAACACGTCCTTCAGGACGCGCCGCTTGGGATCCTCGGCCCGAATGCTCGCTGCCTGTGCCTGCATCAGTCGGACACCGGGCTGGAAGCGATTTTTGCTGGATTGGAGAGGATGTGAAAACCGATCAAAAGGACTCTCCGCGTGACGCCTTGGAGTAGCGCAGCAATCATCCAACCACAACGCCCTTTCAAGGAACCGGATAATGCCCGATCTTGCTAAAGGCTTGTCCCTTCCCTTGCGACACCCGCACCCGCGCTGGATTCCTTCGCAGGCTGCGATGTCAGCTTCTCCCGACCAAGGCAACATGCCTTTAGGCCAGGGAGGGCGCGATGCTGCAGACCAGACAGGATGTTCTCGGCGAGCGGTTCCAGTCGCAGCGAGCCGCCTTCGAGGCGCAACCTTTCCCGGACATTGGCGTCCGCAAGGACCACCTGAAGCGCCTGCTGACCCTGACCGAGCGGCATGAGGCCGACATCTGTGCGGCGATCGACGCCGACTTCGGCGGCCGCTCGGTGCACGAAACGCGGCTTGCGGAGCTGTTTGTCGTCCGCGCCGGCATCCGCCACACGCTGTCCCATCTGAAAGGCTGGATGCGCGAACGTCGCGTTGCCACCACCATGCCGTTCCTGCCGGGCAGAAATCGCCTCGTCCCGCAGCCGCTCGGTGTCGTCGGCATCGTCTCGACCTGGAACTACCCCTTCCAGCTCGCCGTCGCGCCGGTAACGGCGGCCCTTGCCGCCGGCAATCGCGTGCTTGTGAAACCTTCCGAACTGACGCCGGCTTTTTCCGCCTTGCTGGCGCGACTGGCCGGCGAACATTTCGCACCCGATGAGCTCAGCGTCATCACCGGCGATGCCGAGTTGGGAAAGGCCTTCGCGTCGATGCCTTTCGATCACCTGCTGTTCACCGGCTCGACGGCGGTCGGCCGCCAGGTCGCGATCGCAGCGGCCGCCAACCTGACCCCTGTCACGCTCGAACTCGGCGGCAAGTCACCGGCAATCTTCGATCCGTCCTGCGACCTCGATGCGGCGGCGGCCAGCATCGCCTATGGCAAGCTGCTGAATGCCGGGCAGACCTGCATCGCACCGGACTATCTGCTGGTGCCGAAGGGACAGGCCGGCGCCGTTGCCGCGAAGCTCGCGACGGCGATAGCGCGGCTCTACCCGACCTTGCGCGACAACCCCGACTATACCGCGATCATCAGCGACCGGCATTATCAGCGCCTGCGCGAGATGATCAATGAAGCCCGCGATGCGGGCGCCGAAGTCGCCGAAATCAACCCGGCCGGCGAGGCGTTCGGCGCCGCCAGCCGGAAGTTTCTGCCGACCCTGGTCCGCAATGCCAGCCCGAACCTGCGGCTGATGCGCGAAGAGATTTTCGGCCCGGTGCTGCCGATCGTCGAATACGCCGTCATAGACGAGGCGATCGACCACGTGAACCGCGCGGATCGTCCGCTGGCGCTCTACTGGTTCGGTCGCGACAGCGGCAATCGTCAGCGCATCCTGCGCGAGACGATCGCCGGCGGCGTCACCATCAACGACTGCATGCTGCATCTGGTGCAAGAGAACCAGCCCTTTGGCGGTGTCGGCGCCAGCGGCATGGGCGCCTATCACGGCGAATGGGGCTTCCGCACCTTCAGCAAGCAGAAACCGGTTTTCCTGCAGTCGCGGCTGAGCGCGGGAGGCTTGCTGCGTCCGCCCTACGGCAAGACGTTCGAGCGGCTTTTCAGCCTGCTCCGGCACATCACCTGACCGAAGGCAGCCATCGGTTGTACGGCGCATTAATCTTATCTTCACCACGATGCGGCAGGCTTCACATCCTGCGGTCATGTCTTGAGTACCGCGGCGCCACAAGCGCCCAGGCAACAACCCGCGCCTCTTTTGGGGCGCGGGTCATTCGCCCGCTCGATCTCCCAGATTTGGCTAGGCAAGTCCTCGGCTAAAGCATGATGCCGAAAAGTGTGAAGCGGTTTTCGGACGACATCATGCTCTACCTCTTTGATTTAGAACAAGAAAGTCGGCGCGGCGCGGCGTAAAGCTGTCGACCAGCCGCCCCGCTTCCAGTGCCTTGACGCCGTGCACCAGGCCGGACGGCACGATGAAGCTGCCGCCGGGCTCGAGGATTTCCGTCCGGCCGTCGATGGTCACCTCGAAGCGGCCTTCAGCGACGTAGCTTGCCTGGACATGCGGGTGCGAATGCAGGGCACCGACGCCACCCTTGTCGAAGCCGAATTCGACCATCATCAGTTCGTCGGTATGCAGGAGAACACGCCGCCTGTTGCCGTCCGGCGTCGCCGTCCAGGCGGCCTCACCGGCATGCGCGAAAATCTTTTCAGTCATCGTTATCTCCTCATCGCGCCAGCCAGCCGCCATCCACCGGCACCACCGCGCCATGCATGTAGTTCGACGCCGGCGCCAGCAGGAAGACGGCGGCGTCGCCAATGTCGCCCGCCTCGCCCCAGCGACCGGCCGGGATGCGTGCCAGGATGGCGGCACTGCGGTCGGGATCGGCACGCAGCGCCTGCGTGTTGTTGGTCTCGATATAGCCCGGCGCTATGGCGTTGACGTTGATGCCCTTTGCCGCCCATTCGCAGGCGAGCAATCTGGTGATGCCGAGCACGCCATGCTTCGAAGCGGTGTAGGACGCGACGCGGATGCCGCCCTGGAAGCTCAGCACCGAAGCGATGTTGACGATCTTGCCCTGGCGTCCGCCGGCAAGCGCGCGCCTGGCGAAGGATTGGCAGAGCAGGAAGGCGGTCTTCAGGTTGACGTCCATGACATCGTCCCAATCGGTCTCGGTGAGATCGACGGCATCGGCACGCCGGATGATGCCGGCATTGTTGACCAGCCCGTCGAGCGGGCCGCCCTCGTCCCAGACCCGGTCCAGCATCGGGCCGGCGGCGGCCGTGTCGGCAAGGTCGGCGCTCACCGCCTCGAACTGCCCGCCGACCGCGGCGACCTTGCTTGCCGTATCGTCCATCGGTGAGCGGCCGACGCCGATCACCACGCCGCCAGCGCGCGCGATCGAGATGGCAATGCCTTGACCGATGCCGGTGTTGGCGCCGGTGACCAGGATGCGCTTGCCGGCCAGGCTGAAGGCGGAAAGATCGCTCACCGCAATTCGTCCATCGCCACCAGGTCGACATCGGTATAGTCGACGTTGTCGCCGGCCATCGCCCAGATGAAGGCATAGTTAGACGTGCCGGCGCCAGAATGGATCGACCAGCCCGGCGACACTACCGCCTCCTCGTTGCGCATCACCAGATGGCGTGTTTCGTCCGGCTCGCCCATGAAGTGGAAGACGCGCGCCGCCTCGGCCAAGTCGAAATAGAGATAGGCCTCCATGCGCCGGTCATGCACATGGCATGGCATGGTGTTCCACACCGAGCCGGGCGCCAACTGGGTCATGCCGACCACCAGCTGGCAGGTTTTTGCGCCGTCGGCATGGATGAACTGGAAGATCGAGCGTTCGTTGCAGGTCGCTTGACTGCCAAGGTCGAGGCGTTTGGCGTCGCCGATGCGGATCAGCCGGCTGGGATAGCCCTGATGCGCCGGCGCGCTGAGCAGGTAGAATTTGGCCGGCGTGGCTTTGTCCGCCGAGGCGAATGAGACGTCGTTGGTGCCCATGCCGAGATAGAGCATGTCGCGCGCCTGCAATTCGAAGGACTGACCGCCGGCCTCGATGACACCTGCGCCACCGATGTTGACGGCGATCAGCTCGCGGCGATCGAGAAAATCCCCGGTCCCGGTCGGCTTGATCGCCTGCAGTTGAAGCGGTGCCGCCACCGGCACGGCGCCGCCGACGATCATGCGATCATAGTGGGTATAGGTCAGGCTGATGCGGCCGGGCTGGAACAGGTCTTCAATATGGAAGTTGTGGCGCAGTTCGTCCGTTCCCATGGCCGCGGCGGCGGCAGGGTCGATGGCGAAGCGCGATGTGTAGTTGGTTTGACTCTGGCTCATTGCTGTCCTGTCTTAAGATGGGCTGTCCTGTCTTGAGATGGTCATTCGCCGGCAG